>JAGDMK010000150.1 GCA_017860635.1 Bacteroidota bacterium | reverse complement strand
CAACTTCGCCCGTCACGTGCATCCGCACTGATGGGCAAGTACCGCAGACCGCCTGATGACGCTGACCCTCCCCGCATCGACACTGTTCCGCCCGGACAGGCCGGATCAATTCTCCTCTGCAGACTTCTCTTCTTCCTCGACGTCGCCGTCGCCCTTCTCTGTCAGCGCTCCCGTGAAGCGAAGCTCATCGTTCTTCTTGTTGACCTTCACGCGGATCACCGATCCCTCGGGGTATTTCCCCTTGAGTAGCTCTTCCGCGATGGGGTCTTCGAGGTACTTCTGTACAGCCCTCCGCAGCGGCCGTGCGCCGTATGCCGGATCGTAGCCCTTCTCGGACAGGAATTCCCGTGCCTGCTTCGTGAGCTCCAGCGTCACGCCCTGTGCCGCAAGCCGCTTGGTGAGGTCGCGGACCTGGATAGAGACGATGTCCAGGATATGGTGCAGCTCCAGAGGATGGAAAATGATCGTGTCATCAACCCGGTTGAGGAACTCGGGATTGAAGACCCGTTTGAGGGCCTCCTCAATCGTCGACTTCATGGCGCCGTACTCGTCCTTTGACGACCCGCTTCCGAAACCGATTCCTCCGCCGCGTTTCAATTCCCGGGTCCCGATGTTGGAGGTCATGATCAGGATCGTGTTCTTGAAGTCCACCCTTCGCCCAAGGCTGTCGGTCAGGATGCCGTCATCCAGGACCTGCAGGAGAATATTGAAGACGTCGGGGTGCGCCTTCTCGATTTCATCGAGGAGCACGACAGAGTACGGTTTGCGGCGGACTTTCTCCGTCAGCTGTCCGCCTTCTTCATACCCGACGTATCCCGGAGGCGCTCCCACGAGCCGGGACACGCTGAACTTCTCCATGTACTCGCTCATGTCGATCCGGATGAGCGCTTCCTCGGCGTCGAACAGGTACCGGGCGAGCGCCTTGGCCAGTTCAGTTTTTCCGACGCCTGTGGGACCAAGAAAAATGAACGAGCCGATGGGCCGTTTGGGATCCTTCAGGCCGGCCCGGGTCCGGCGGATGGCCTTCGTCAACTTGCCGATCGCTTCATCCTGTCCCACCACCTGATCCTTCAGCACCTGCTCCATCTTCAGGAGTTTGGCGGATTCGGATTCAGCAATCTTGTTGACGGGAATCCCGGTCATCATCGCCACGACATCGGCCATATCCTCTTCGCTCACATCATGGACGGTGTCCTGCGCTTTCATCTCCCACTCGCGCTTGGCGATCTCGAGGTCGCTCAGGAGCTTTTTCTCCATATCGCGCAGCCGTGCAGCCTCTTCGAAATTCTGATTCTTGACGACCTGGTTCTTGGATTGCTTGATCTTTTCGATTTCCCCTTCGAGATCCAGGATCTCCTTCGGGACGTGGATATTCGCAAGATGCACCCGCGAGCCCGACTCGTCCAGAACGTCAATGGCCTTGTCCGGCAGATACCGGTCGGTGATATACCGGTCACTCAGGCGCACGGCAGCGTCGATGGACTTGTCCGTGTAGTGCACGCCGTGGTGCTCTTCGTACTTGTACTTGATGTTCGTCAGGATCTGGATGGTCTCGTCCACGCTGGTCGGATCGACCATGATCTTCTGGAACCTTCTGTCGAGTGCGCCGTCCTTCTCGATATATTGCCGGTATTCATCTAGCGTTGTGGCACCGATGCACTGGAGCTCTCCGCGCGAGAGGGCGGGTTTAAACATGTTGGATGCATCCAGCGAGCCGGATGCGCCGCCCGCACCGACGATCGTATGCAGTTCGTCGATGAACAGGATGACATCTTTCGCCTTCTCCAGCTCATTCATGACTGCTTTCATCCGCTCCTCGAACTGGCCGCGGTATTTGGTGCCCGCGACCAGAGCGGCGAGATCGAGTGTCACGACGCGTTTCCCGTGCAGGACCCTGGACACCTTTTTCTGGACGATCCGCATGGCCAGTCCCTCGGCGATAGCCGTCTTGCCCACGCCGGGCTCGCCGATCAACACAGGATTGTTCTTTTTCCGGCGGCTCAGGACCTGCGCTACCCGCTCGATTTCCTTCTCGCGTCCGACGATAGGATCGAGCTTGTCCTCTCCGGCCAGCTTTGTCAGATCATGTCCGAAGTTGTCAAGGACAGGAGTCTTCGACTTTTCCGGCTTCTTCTCGGGAGTTGGCTGGTGGGCCTGGGGGCTCGACGGTTTGCCGCTGATGATGTTGTCCAGTTCTGCCCGGACCACATCATAGTGAATGTTGAACTGATGCAGGATCTGTGCAGCGATATTATCATCGTCACGAAGCAGGGACAGGAGCAGATGTTCTGTACCGATCACATCGGACTTGTAGAGTTTGGCCTCGAGGTATGTGATCTTGAGAACCTTTTCCGCCTGCTTGGTCAGCGGAATATTGCCAATCGTCAGGGTCCCGCCGGACGTCCGGACGGTATCTTCTATGGCCTTCTTGAGTTTGTACAGATCCACCCCCAGATTCCGGAGAATCTTTACCGCAATCCCTTCCCCCTCACGGATGACACCCAGGAGCAGGTGTTCGGTGCCAATGTAGTCATGGCCGAGTCGGAGAGCCTCCTCACGGCTTAGCCTGATGACATCCTGCACCCGGTTTGAGAAGTTACCTTCCATTCAAGACCCCATCGAGAAAATGAATCGCGCCCTGACTAATTGTGGCGCCTACTTCAATAACATATACGGATTACGCCCTGGTTCCACCTATTGCGAGGGCCAAAAGCGCAGGGAATATAACCAAAACCTCAGGGGAAGTCAATTCCTGCGAATATGGGCTCCTTTGGAGCATTGGACTCCCAAGGAACATCGGGCTCCCTCATAATTCCAGCCCAGTCATAAACAAAAGGCAGAAATCATGCCATGCTGATCCCTTGAATTTTTGGCGGCGGCGGCCCCGGATTCAAGCCTGGCCTGGTCTCCAAGGATCATTTCTACCATGACGTCCGAATTATGGCAGTCAGACCTCCAAAACTGCTCCGAATCGCGGCTGTATCGATCAAGGAAGTGACCTCATTTCAAACAGACTGACCCTTTCGTCACAGTCCGGGCATCATACCTTCGGACCCACTGCATTCATACAGGAGAAATGCAATGCCGATTTACGACTATAAGTGCAACGATTGCGGCAAAACCTACGATGTCTTCCACAAAGTGCGTGAGGTCGCGGAGGACGTGGTCTGTCCGACGTGCGGCTCCGCGAAGCACACGCGCCTCCTCTCAGCCCCGAGTTTCAGCATGGGGAGCCAGCCTGATGTACCGTCGTGCCAGACTGGTGGCTGCTGCGGCGGCGGTTCGTGCGGCCTGAATTAGACTGGTGGCTGCTGCGGCGAAGGGTCGTGCGGCCTGAATTAGAGCAGTCAGAGAGCCCTCCCTGGCGGAACGAATCCCCTGGAGAGATAGAAAACTCCGGCGGCAGTGAAAAGAGCCGGGGCTGGTCCCACCAAACTGGTACAAGCATTGTTGGCCGGCAGCGCAGTGCGCGCCGATCCGTCCGCTGCGTGAGATACGCTGGAGGGATGAGGAAGAAGGGGGGAGGCAGGAGACCTGCCAGGTCAGTGAAGGAAAGGGATCTGCCCTTTGAAGTAAATCAGCAGCACGCACGTCGTAATCCAGAACACGACGTTGACGATAATGGGATAGTCCGTAGTGACCACGGCCGACGGATTCTCGACCGATTCGGTCGTATGCATCAGGTGCATGTACCGGAAGATCCCGTACATCACGAAGATTGTCGTGTAGATCAGCTTGTCCGTCCCGAAAATCTCCACAGTCCGGGGCGCCACGGTATACAGCGCATACGCAATAACGGTGCCCGCTGCGTTAATGGTGACGATCTGGTCAATCACATCGACCCGGTAGTGATGCAGCACCTTGCGTTCCGGCGCGGCTCCGGCACTCTGCAAGACCGCGATTTCCCCCCGCCGTTTGGCGAAGCCCAGGAAGAGGGAAATGAAGAGCGTGCAGAGGATGATCCAGCTTGAGACCTGCACTGAAATAGCGTATGCCCCGCCCAGTACCCGCAGCATGAATCCCGCCGCAATGATGAACACATCCAGCAGGAACACTTCTTTCAGCTTGAACGTATAGGCAAGGTTCATCACGAAGTAGGTGCCCACAATGAGGATGAACTGGTCGGTCATGCCCCAGATCAGAAGAACGTCTGCAGCGGTCAGGATGCCGAGGAGGACGAGTGCGCCCGGGATGGAGATGATTCCTGAGGCGAGCGGGCGGTTGCGTTTTCGCGGGTGTGCACGGTCCGCCTCGAGGTCGACCATGTCATTGACGATGTAGACAGCGCTTGCCGTGAGACAGAACGCAAGGAATGCTCGCAGGGCAAGGACATCCGGCTGGACAAGGAAGAGTTCCCGTGAGAAAATGAGAGGGGCGAACACAAAGAGGTTCTTGATCCATTGCTGGGGCCGCATCAACTTCACAGCGGCCCGCAGTGTGCCTGCTGCGGTGCTCATGCCTCTCCGGACTGTGTTTGCTTAGGTTAAAGAAACCGTCCGACAAATGCAAGATGACCGGGATCGCGGGGCGCGGCTCCGGGGCCGCAGGATTGAGAGTTCCGGGCTTTTTCCGTATCATCGGGTACACGGAGGGCACATGACACACGCCGAGCAACAACGGATGATCCGGGAACTGCGGGACTATACGCACAAACTGACTCGCGAGGAAGAGGAACTCTTCGCCATGTTCGTCAAACGGAACAAGGATGACGAGGACCTGGACCTCATCGCGCAGCGGCGGTTGACGGACATGCATGAGCGTTATGTACTGCGGAGGACGAAGAAACCATGAAAGCGGCGTTCGTGACGCGGTACGGGGGACCGGAAGTGCTGGAGATCGGCGATGCGCCGATTCCCGAGCCGGGGCCTGACCAGGTGCTGGTCCGTGTCCGGTGCATAGGCCTGAACTTCGCCGATATCGTGGGGCGGTTCGGGGCGTACCCGGGCACACCCAAGCCACCATATATCCCCGGGCTCGAGTTCTCCGGTGATGTTGTGCAGATCGGGCCCAGGGTGATGAAGTTCTCCGGCCGCGAGCGCATCATGGGATATTCCAAACTGGGGAGCCATGCAGAGTACGTGCTGGTGAACCAGTACTACGCCACCGTGATCCCGGAGAAAATGACGTATGAGGAGGGCGCATCGTTTCTCGTGTCGATGCTCAGCGCATATCACGGTCTGGTCCGATTGGCGAACCTCCGCACCGGCGAACGGCTGCTTGTCCATGCCGCCGCCGGAGGTGTCGGACTTGCCTCCCTTCAGATCGGACGGCATCTGAATGCGGAGGTGTTTGCCACAGCGGGCACCGATGCGAAGACAGATCTCGCGCGCTCATTTGGGGCGCACCACGTGATCAATTATACCACGACCTCCTTTGATGCCGAAGTCCAGCGCATCACCGACGGCGCCGGTGTGGATGTGGTCATGGATTCGGTCGGCGGAGAAGTGTTCAAGAAGAGCTGGCCCCTGCTCGCGCCGATGGGACGATACCTCATGCTGGGTGTTTCCTCGATGACGACGGCCGATGGGAACCTGACCCGCGCCATGATCGCCGATGCATATGAACAGATGAAGCCAATCTTCCCGCCCAGCCTGATACACATCAACAAGGCCATTTTCGGATTCAACCTCGGTTTAATCGCGGGGAAAGAACGGTACTTCGAACAGGCGGCAACGGAACTCCTGACGTGGTACAATCTCGGCGTGATCCGTCCGCTGGTCGGCAAGGTGTTTCCGTTCGAGCAGATCGTCGAGGCCCATCGGTATCTTCAGAACCGGCAGTCGATGGGGAAGGTCGTGGTGGCGGTGTCTCCGTGACGCTCAAGGAAAGACCATGCGATCACAAGGCGAGGAACTTTCCACTGCGCTCGTGCTGGATGCATACAGAGCCGGCTTCTTTCCCATGGCGACGGAGCGGGACGGGCCGATCACGTGGCATTCTCCCGACCCGCGGGCCATTATTCCGCTCCGCTCTTTTCATATCCCCCGGAGCCTGCGGCAGGTTATCCGCAAAGGCACATTCTCTCTCCGGGTGGACAGCTGCTTCGAGGAAGTGATCCGTGCCTGTGCGGACCGCGGGGAGACCTGGATATCCGAGGAGATCATACGGACCTATGTCCGGCTCCGGGACGAAGGGTTCGGGCACAGTGTGGAGGTCTGGAAGGATGGCGTTCTGGCCGGTGGCCTGTACGGTGTGGCCATGGGGGGAGCGTTTTTCGGTGAGTCGATGTTCAGCCGGGTTTCCAATGCATCCAAGGTTGCGCTTGTGGCGCTGGTGGACCTGCTCACAAAGGGGGGATTCGTGCTCCTGGATACACAATATCTCACGCCTCATCTGGAGCAGTTCGGCGCCTGCGAAATCGGCCGGCCGGAGTATCTGATACTTCTGGAGGAGGCATTGCTGAAAGATGCCCGCATGCCGCAGTCGACCGATTGCCTTGCGGCACAACGGAACATCTTCTCTTTGTGACCAGACATGTGCGCTGCGTCACAGCGCTGCAAAACCCCCGAAAGCCCTCTTGCAAACACCGGGCGCGTGTGGTATATTACCAGAGAGCGGTACCAATGATGTCCAGCCGGTTTCTTGAAGGAGCACTCCACCCATGACCATCTCCCGCGAGTCCCACAAATGCGAGCGCGTCACCCTGACGCTTGTTCCTCGCACCGATGAACGGACCCTCCTGCATATACCTTCCACATTCAACAAAGTGGAGCGCACCTATGCATGGCGCACCGCCGGGGCTCTCAACTACATGCTTGTGCCGACGCGCATCTCCAGCAACGAGATCAAGGTGGATCTTTTTGTCGATCCGCTGCGCAAAGGAAAAGGGCAGCTCAAGAATCTCCAGAAGGCAGTTCAGGATTTTGTTCACGAGAAGATCCAGACCGAATGGCGCGGCATGAAGCTGGAGAGCATCAGCCGGGCCACGGTTGCCGTGCCGCCGACATCGACGATCGTCCGGGGGACCATCGAAGAAATCCTTGGCGCAAGCTTCGAACGCTGAGCGATTGCCCCTCATGACTGTTCCTGTTCTGACGACGTCCCATTCCGATGCGGTTCCCGCGAAGCAGGGGAAGGTCCGAGATATCTATGACCTCGGGGACCGCCTGCTCATCGTTGCCACTGACCGCCTCTCTGCCTTCGATGTGGTGATGAACGAAGGAATTCCCAACAAGGGGAAAGTCCTGACACAGATCTCCATGTTCTGGTTCAGGACCCTGGAGCATGTCGTCCCCAACCATGTGCTGTCAACGGTGTGCGAGGATTTTCCGGAGCCGTTCCGTTCGCGTCCCGGCATCTTTGCGGGACGGAGCATGCTGGTCCGCAAGACGACACCTCTGCCCGTCGAGTGCATCGTGCGCGGGTACCTCTCCGGTTCAGGCTGGAATGAATACCGGCGAACGGGAAGCGTGTGCGGCAATATCCTGCCGACCGGACTCAGAGAATCGGATCAGCTTCCTGAGCCGATCTTCACCCCGACGACGAAGGCGGAGATCGGCGATCACGATGAGAACATCACGTTCGAGGAGATGTCGCGTCTCATCGGGAATGACCATGCCCTGCAGTTGCGCGACTATTCCCTGCGGATCTACAAAGAAGGCGCTGCGTACGCGCGTACCCGCGGCATCATCATTGCGGACACGAAATTCGAATTCGGTGTGGATGAATCCGGACGGGTCATCTGGATTGATGAGGCGCTGACTCCGGACTCGTCCCGTTTCTGGCCTCTCGCGTCTTACGCACCGGGCGGCCCGCAGCCGAGTTTCGATAAACAATTTGTCCGCGATTACCTCCTGACACTGAAGTGGGACAAGCGCCCGCCCGGTCCTCCTCTCCCCGCCGATGTCAT
>JAGDMK010000149.1 GCA_017860635.1 Bacteroidota bacterium | reverse complement strand
GTGTTCCTTCAGCCGCTTCAGTTCGGGATAGACGGTGGTCTTCAGCAGTTCGCGGTAGGCCTCTTCTGAAAGCTTTCCTTTTCGCACCTGCCACTGTCCACGAATGAGCGCGACTTCATTGACATAAGGGAACACGTCGTCCAGGGCGATGTCATCGCACACACGCACTCCCCAGAACGGCGGCACGGGAACAGGGACATCTGTCCGCACAGCCGAACGGAGCAGGGGGTTTGGGGACCCGGCTGCAGGTTCCTTCTGTGCTTGCTCTAGCGTTGCAACGGTCGGAGCAGGGTCTCCAGACGGTGGTGCAGGTGTGTCCTTGTGCCGCGCATCCTCGCGCCGCGCAAGTGCGATCTTGGCCTCGGTCCCTGTCAGCCGATCCTCTTCATCCTCGGCAGACGGAGCCTCCACTTCGAGCGCCCCTGTGATGATCTGTTCCATATAGCGCAGTCCGTCGAAGGCATCGTTGGCGTAGAGCACGGGCCCCTGGTACACTGCGCGGAGATCCTCTTCCACATACCGCCGGGTGAGCGCCGCGCCGCCGAGTATGACCGGGAGCGTGATGTTTCGCTCGCTCATGACCTCCAGGTTCTCCTTCATGATCAGCGTCGACTTCACGAGCAGCCCGCTCATCCCGAGGGCATGCGCGTGGTGTTCCGCGGCGGCCTGGACCATTGTCTCAATCGGACATTTTATGCCCAGGTTCACTACCCGATAGCCGTTGTTCGTGAGGATGATATCCACAAGATTCTTGCCGATATCGTGCACATCCCCCTTGACGGTCGCAAGGACCATGGTACCTTTTGCGGTCGTCACGGCTTTGTCCATGAACTGCTCAAGGTAGGCGACGGCGCTTTTCATGACCTCGGCCGATTGCAGCACAAACGGCAGCTGCATCTGGCCGCTGCCGAACAGCTCTCCGACCACTTTCATTCCGCCCAGCAGAATCGTGTTGATGATGTCCAGTGCGGCATGCGAACGGAGGGCTTCATCCAGGTCAGCCTGCAGTCCGACCTTGTCCCCGTCGATAATCCGCTGCCGCAGACGGTCTTCGACAGGTGCACTCGCAGCCACCGCCTCTTTTTTCTGCGTGGCGTGCGTCGCATAGTACGCCATCAGCTCGGTGAGCGGATCATACACCTGCTTCCGTGTCTTCGGGGAGTCACTCATGCCGGCACCTCCTCGAACTTCCGTTCATCGAAAATCAGCTGGCGGCAGAGCTCTCTCCCCCGTTCATCGATCTTGTACAGCGGCATGATCTTCCCCGCGTGGACGATCGCCATGTCAAGTCCCGTCTCGATCGCATAGTGCAGGAACACGCTGTTCAGCACGTGACGCACCGCCGGCGCGAGTCCGAACGAAATATTGCTGACGCCCAGCAGTGTCTTGACCCCGGGAAGTTCTTTCTTGACCCGCCGGATGGCTTCGAGAGTCTCGATGCCGGCGCGGCGGAACTCCTCGTCGCCGGAGCCGAGCGTGAATGTCAGCATGTCGAAAATCAGATCATGCGGTTTCATGCCATACCGCTGCACGGCGATGTCGTGGATCCGGCGGGCGATGGCAACTTTCCTGTCTGCGGTCTTGGCCATCCCCTCTTCATCGATGGTCAGCGCAATCACCGCCGCGCCGTACGCCTTGCACAGGGGGAGGATGGCCTTGATGCGTTCCTCGCCGTCCTCGAGGTTGATCGAGTTGATGATTGCCTTGCCGCCGCAATGCTGCAGCGCTTCCTCGATCACCGGCGCTTCCGTGGAATCAATCACGATCGGAAGGGGAACCTGCGTGTTGAACCGGGTGATGATCTCACGCATATCCCGCCGTTCATCCCGGCCGACATACGCGGCGCACACATCCACCATGTCGGCACCCTCTTTCACCGCTTCCTTCCCCATCGCCACAATCCCCTCCCAGTCCTCCCGTGCCAGGAGATCTCTGAACTGCTTGCTGCCGTTGGCATTGGTCCGTTCGCCTACCAGCACGGGCGGAGGATCGACCTGGAAGCCCGAATACTGATAGAGACTGGATGCAGCCGGCGTGAATTCCGGTGTGCGCTGCATGGGAGCAAGACCTCCCACGGAGGCAACGAGCTGGCGGATGTGCTCCGGTGTCGTCCCGCAACATCCGCCGACGACCTGGACGCCGAGATCCTTGACAAAGTGTGTCAGTGAGAAAGTGAACTCCTGCGGCGTCAGGTGGTAATGCGCATGCCCGCCGATGTTTTCCGGAATACCGGCATTGGGCATGATGAACAGGGGTTTGGGACATGAGCCGGCGAGCGTCCTGATGTGTTCGGACATTTCCTTCGGACCCGTCGCGCAGTTCATGCCGATCACGTCGATATCATATGGCTCGAGCGTCACCAGAGCCGCGCCGATCTCCGTGCCGAGCAGGAGTGTGCCCATGGACTCCACGGTCACCGAAACAATGACCGGCACCCGCCGGCGCGCTTCGGCAAAGTACGAGAACACTCCGAACAGGGCCGCTTTGGCCTGGAGCATGTCCTGGCACGTTTCGATGCAGAGCAGGTCCGCCCCCCCTTCGACAAGCCCGCGGGCCTGGACGGCATACGCATCTGCCATGGCGCGGAATGTGATGTGTCCCAGCGAGGGGAGCTTCGTGGTCGGACCCATCGAGCCCGCCACGAAGCGCGGATGGGCCGGCTGTGAGTAGGCGAGCGCTATCTCCCTTGCGATCCTGGCGCCTGCAAACGAGAGCTCGTAGGAACGTTCCGCCAGGCCATATTCCGCAAGCACGATGGATGACGAACCGAAGCTGTTCGTCTCAATGACGTCACACCCGGCGTCCAGGTAGTCGCGGTGGACATTCTCCACAGCGGACGGCTTCGCGATCACAAGGATCTCATTGCAGCCGTTCAACTGCTCCCCGCCGAAATCATCGGCCGTCAGATTCTGACCCTGCAGATGCGTGCCGGTCGCCCCGTCGAACACCAGCACCTTCTCGCGGAGCATCTCCTGGAATGATCGCATAGGATCTCCTACGGCATCCTGAGTTTCGTGGCGTAGTACTGTGCCATCATTGTGCGGACCACCTCTGCTGCGGGGAGGAGGTCACGGACAAGGCCCGCACTCTGTCCGGCTTCAAACATCCCTTCCTCAAGGTTTCCCTCGAAGATCCCCATCCGTTCGCGCTTTTCGCCGAGGAGCGCTTCGAGCTCGGCCCGGTCAGCACCTCTGCGTTCAGCCTCCTGTGCCCTTTTGGCGAAGGGCGTCTTCAACAAGCGGACCGGCATCATGCCTTTGAGCGTGAACACGGTATCCCCGTCGCGGGCTTCGAGCACGAGCTGCTTGTACCGTTCGTGTGCGGCAGATTCCACGGTCGCCGCGAAACGGGTGCCCACCTGCACCCCCTCGGCACCCAATGCGAACGCCGCAGCCATTCCGCGTCCATCCGCAATCCCGCCTGCCGCGATCACCGGGATGGACACTGCATCCACAACCTGGGGGACGAGCGCGAGCGTGGTGATCTCATCGACGCCATTGTGCCCCCCCGCTTCAAAACCCTCCGCAACAACAGCATCACATCCCGCCTCCGCTGCTTTGCGGGCATGTTTCACAGCCGCGACGAGGTGGATGACGATGCACCCGGCAGCTTTCAATCGAGAGGTGAATGTCACCGGATGACCCGACGAGGTGATCACGATGCGCACACCTTCGTCCGTGCACACCGCAATCAGCTCTGCTGCATCGCGCCGCGCAAGCGGGATGTTCACGCCAAACGAACCCTCTGTACCGGCCTTCACCTTCCGTATCTGCTCGCGCAACAGGTCGGGCTTCATTGAGCCGGCACCGAGCACGCCGAGTCCGCCGGCCTGTGAAACAGCAACGGCGAGCTTTGCGCCCGCCGTCCATACCATCCCTGCCTGGATGATCGGGTACTGGATGCCCAGCAGCCGGGTAACGCGCGTTGAAAGCGGAGGGGGTGTGTCGCTTGTCATGAATGATCCGAGCGCCCTGCTAATTGCTGCCAAACAGCTCCGGGATGACAGCCGTGACACCGGTGAGCGAATACACGGCACTCCCGGGCTCCGTGGGTTGCAGACGCAGGAGGTGATCGCCGAATGCTTTGTTGCGGACAACGTTGTAGAGGCGCGGCCGGTCCAGCACAACCACGCTCTGCGATCCCCGGGCGGCCCGCACATCCCGTCCGGCATTCGCACGCGTCAGCGCAACGCCGTCCTGCTCGACAATGACGTTGCCCGCGCCGGATTCACCTGGCGCCAGGACAAGGTTGGCCTCGATGCCGCTGTAGCGTACCATGACATGACCCGGATGCGAGACGGGTCCCTGATAGCTCATGCATTCCCGCTCATTCAACCAGGCCCCGTCAAAGTACAGACGGCCGTCAATGTAGATCCCCGGATCGTTGTAGTCAATCACAGACTCAGGGGCAAGACCTTCGACGTTGCCCACGCTCCCCCGCAGATAGCCGGCAAGAATCTCCGGCGTGGCGCGGTAGCAGACGGCTCCCGGCCGGTCGGTTTCGCGGATCGGCGTCGTGAGGTCCGGCAGGTCTTCAAGAGGACTGGCTTCGTAGAGGAGACTTTGCAGCGCACGCTCGAATGAACCGTACCCGCCCTCTCCCACATTCTGACACCTGATGAATCCATCCTTGTCCACCAGATGCTTGGTCGGCCAGTACCGGTTGCCATACATGGACCAGACTAGCTGTGCATTGTCCATCATGACCGGATACGTGATGCCGAGCCGCCCGATGGCATCCTGCACATGCTCGACCTTGGAGCCGAACTGAAATTTGGGCGTGTGAATCCCCACGACCACGAGCCCCATCGGGCTGTACTTGGCATACCAGTCCAGCAGATACGGAAGTGAGCGCTGGGAAGCGGTGTCGGCATAGTCCCAGAAGTCCAGGAGGACGATCCGCCCCCGGAGGTCGCTGAGAAACACCGGCGTGCCATTCAGCCAGTAGTCTCCAAACAATTCGCGCGCCTGCATCCGGCGCGGCAGTATTTCCTGGATGGTCATAGTCGAAAAAAATATACCCATTCGGATTCTGAATTGCAACCAAGGCACACGAGCCCGAAATGCCGGAGATGTTGAGCTGGAACGAGTTACGGCCGCCGCCTTGCATGAACCGCAGGTGGGGAAAAACGGCAAGAGTGAAAAGGAACGATGGGATGAGGCGCGAAGGGAGCAGGAGCGCGGAGAAGAAAAACGGAGGTGATGCGAGGTGAGGTGAGGAGGAGAGATGTGAAGTGAGGAGCAGAAAGGTGAAGTGAGGTGGGTCAGAGGAGCCTGTCGGCGAGGAGCTTGAGCGTCGTGAGGATCACCATGACGATGAACACCGGGCGTATGAACCGCACTCCCCTCTTCACCACCATCCCCGATCCGAGGCGCGCACCGATAATCTGTCCGACAGCCATCACCGCACCCGGCGCCCAGAGGATGTTCCCACCGATGGCAAACACGAGAAGCGAGACGATGTTGCTCGTGAAGTTCATGACCTTTGTGTACCCTGTCGCGCGGGTGAGCGTGAAGCCGAGTCCAAGCACGAACGCCATCGCCCAGAACGTCCCGACACCCGGTCCGAAGAAGCCATCGTAAAACCCGAGGCCCAAACCCAGGAGGACATAGAACAGCATCCGCGCAAGCCTGGGATGTGTCTGAATGGCACCGAGGTCCGGAGTGAGAAGCATGAGCACGGCAATCGCCAGGAGGAGGAAGGGGATCACTACGTTGAGCAGGCCGGGGTCCATCTGCTGCACAGCAATCGTGCCCAGGGCGCTTCCGATGAGCGTGAACAGAATGCCGGCCCATGCGTCATCAAGCGGCACCACTTCTTTGCGCACATAATGGTAGGCAGCGGTGAAGCTGCCGAAGCTTGCCTGGAACTTGTTCGTGCCCAGCACCATCTGCGGAGGGACGCCGATGCCGAGCAGAATCGGAATGGTCACCATCCCCCCGCCGCCGGCAATCGCATCGATCCAGCCCGCAAGCATCCCCCCGGCAAACAGGAGGGGATACATCCACGGTGTGACCTCAAACGTCATCGTGTACGGTCGATTCTCCTTCCGTCAATCACCACAACGAATTCCCCCTTGAGTTCCTTCGTACCGAGTGTCCGGTAGAGCCCGGCCGGAGTGTCGTGGTAGATGTGTTCATCAGGAAGTGTGAGATTGAAGGCAAGACAGCACCGCCGGGTTTCCCCGAAGGTGTCTGCAAGATCGCGCAGGAGGGAGGAAAGACGATACGGCGTCTCCATGAGGATAATTGTCCGCTGTTCCTGCTGGAGCTGCCGCAGCTCGGCCCTCCGCCGTTCTTTTTTCGGGGAGAGCCAGCCATAATAGATGAACTGGTCGATCGCAAAGCCAGACACTGTCAGTGCCGGCAGAAGCGACGAGGCCCCGGGAACAGGGACGATGCGGACCTGCTGCTCTATGGCTTTCCGGACCAGCAGCTGGCCGGGATCGGAAAAGACAGGAGTACCGCAGTCGGAGATGACGGCCACATTCTTGCCGGAACGGAGCAGTTCCAGAATCGCCTGCGTGGCCGCAGTTTCGTTGTGCTCGTTCAGCGTCTCAAGGGGTTTGCTCACCTGGTAATGCCGCAGGAGGCGCTCCCCTTCTTTCCTCTCCTCGCACACAACAATGTCCACCGAGCGGAGTACAGACAGACCCCGGATAGTCATGTCATCTGCGTTGCCGATCGGGGTCGCGACAAGGTACAGCACTCCCGCCATTTACGCCTCCCGATCCCGTCGTTCCTCCCAGCTCTCCCACGCCGTCAGGAGGAGCGCTGTCGCGGGAACTGCAATCAGCATGCCGAGGAATCCCAGGAAGTACGCGAAGACCAGAAGGCTCAGGATGAGTACGACGGGGTGCAGCCCGACCTTCGGGCCAATGATCTTCGGCCCGAGCACTGTGGCTTCAAGGAGTTTCTGACCGAGGTAAAGAACCACAACGCCAATCACCTTGGGCACCACGGGGCCGCCGCTGAAAAGCGCAACAAGCGAAGCTACAACCAGGCTGACCAGGAGTCCGACGTAGGGAATGAAATTCAGGACGCTGGTCATGAGTCCCAGGACGAGCGCATACTGCACGCCGATCAACCAGAGAACGGTCATGGAGAGCGTCCCCTGTATCAGGGCAACCACAACGGCCCCGCGGAAGTACCGTCCCAGCACTCCGTCAATCCGATCAACGATTTTGCGCACGGGCGCCTTATGGTCGCGTGAAAAGATCCTGTAGAATCTCTCGCCAATCTCCGGGAAATCCTTGAGGATGTAGAAGACGAGAAACGGAATAATCACGACGTTGACGATCTGAAGTGCGATTTCGGTCACTCCGCTCAGTAAGCCAAGGACGCCGTCGATCACGCTCTTGAACACTTCTTCGAGGCGCGGAACCAGTTCCGTCGTCAGCATCTGGCGCGCACTGTCGGCAGGAAGCCCGACCGACTCGAGCGCAGTCGCGAACGCACCTGAATCCAGCCATGCCGTAACCTGGGAGACGAGCGACCGGATCACATTGAGAATGCCTTCGAACTGTACGAGCAGCACCGGGAAAAGGTAGATCATGGCGCCTGTGAAGGCGCCAACGAAGGCCACGACGAGCAGCAGGCTCCCTGCCCAGCGGGGTAAGCCGCGTTTGGCCAGACGCGTGACGAGCGATCAGTGTGTGGCTGCGCCAGGGGTAAAGGAGGAACACCACAACCGCACCGATGACGAACGGCGACATCACCGACTGCACGGTGATGCCGACAGCGATCAATGCGAGGACGCCGATGAGCGGGAGGAAGAACCCCGAGAGCGACGCCGGACCTTCGGGCAGCGACTGGCCCGGATATGGAGATGGAGGGATTTCCGGTGCGGAAGTTCCGGGGTGTGACGGCAGGAAGGGCCGCCCGGAGCCGTCATGCTGCGATGCAGGGTCCGGCGGACTGGATGCCGTGGGCTGCACAGGCGGTCCCGCCGATGCATGGGCCCGTTTGGACCGTTGAGTCGCCGGGGCCGGAGGAGTCGGACGATCTGCGCGCCGTCTGGACACGCTCACCTCCCTGTGTGCCCGAAACCGCCGGCGCCACGTGCAGTGGTCTCCAGCGCATCCTGCTCTTCCCACTCCGCCCGGGCGTACGGCGCAATGATCATCTGCGCAATGCGGTCTCCACGGCCTACGCGAAAGGGCTCCTTCCCGAAGTTCGTGAGGATGATCCGAACCTCGCCGCGGTAGTCAGAGTCGATCGTGCCGGGAGAATTCAGAATGCCGACCTGGTGTTTGATGGCAAGACCGCTCCGCGGCCGCACCTGCGCTTCATAGCCAGGAGGCACTGCGATCGCAAAGCCGGTGGGGACG
>JAGDMK010000148.1 GCA_017860635.1 Bacteroidota bacterium | reverse complement strand
TGCAGTCACGGAAGCAGACTGACCGTCCTTACCGCAGCTGCCGAGGAAGAACTGAGTGTCGTTGCCGATCATCTCCACCTCATTGAGGATCTGGACGTTTGTTCCGATAAGTGTCGCGTTCTTGACAGGGCGTGTGAGTTTTCCGTTTTCAATCAGGTAGCCCATGTTGACCGAGAATGTGAATTTCCCCGAATCGCTCACCTGTCCGCCCTGATACGTTTCGGCAAAGAAGCCTTTCTTGACCGAACCGATGATCTCCTCCACGGTGGCGTCGCCCGGACCAAGTACCGTGTTCGCCATGCGCGGAATGGGGACATCTTTGTACGAGGCGCGCCGGCCGTGACCGTTGGGTTCCATCTTCATGAGTTTAGCGGACAGACGGTCCTGCAGGAATCCCACGAGTTTCCCCTTTTCGATCAGCATCGTGCTTCTCGGGACGATTCCCTCATCGTCAACGTTGAAGCTTCCGCGATAATGAGGGATCGTGGGGTCATCGTAGATTGTAACGATGGGATTCGCGACCTGCTGGCCCAGCTTGTCCCACATGATCGATGTCTTCTTGCGGTTTCCATCTGCTTCAAGCGGGTGGCCGACTGCCTCGTGAACCATGACGCCGGACTGCAGGCTGCTGAGAACGACCGGCTGTTCGCCGGCCGGGGGATCGATTGCCGACAGAAGCGTGATGGCGTCAGCCGACGCTTTCTGGCCGATTGATTGCGGGGTTTCCTTGGACAGGAAGAAATCCTGCCCGACGCGTCCTCCCGCGGTCTTGAAGCCGGTGTTTCGGACACCCTTGTCTTCCGCCGTCGACGACACAATCATCATCACCTGCGGACGCTCGTCGCTGATGAGCAAGCCTTCGCTGTTGGCGATCAGGATGTACTGAATCTCGTCCATCAGTGCCGCCTGGACCTTGGTAATGCGTTTGTCATGTGATTGGGCGGCAGCGTAGGCCTGTTTCACCAGGTTCACCTTGGTGGAGAGCTGCACGCCGTGCAGCGGCATCTTGATGTCATACAACTGGAGAGGAGAGACCTTCCGTGTGAGATCGGCTACACGCGCGCCGGTGCCTCCTGCAGCAATCGTGGCTGCCGTGAGAGCTGTCTGCTTCATGCTCTCGAATGTGAGATCATCCGTGTAGCCGTAGCCGGTTTGGGCTCCTTTCAGCACGCGGATACCGACTCCCAGCGTGATGTTCTCGGAGGAGTCCTTGATGATGTCCTCCTCCATGCGCACGCTGTTGGTGATCTTGTATTCAAAGTAGAGCTCGGAGAAGTCTCCTCCTTTTGTCAGCGCGAGCGTGAGGATATCCTTCATCTGCCCTTGTGTCACGCCGAAGCGTTCTTCGAAGAGAGATGCCGATGAGTACGGAACGGACCCTTTGGCGAGGAGGTCGAACCACAACCCGGATGTCAGCGTTGCCGCTAGTCCCATGCCGCCTTTCCGAAGGAAATCCCTGCGATTGATATCAAGCATACGGTGCCTCCAGGATAGTGATGTCCGATTGGTAATGAGCCTGAGACAGTGAAAGAGTGTGGATGCTGCAGGATGAGATGCACAGTGCGCGATGGATTCTGGATGAGTACTGGCCCGGGCAATCTGCGGTCAGCTCGAGGAATCGAGCGTTGCCGCGGGAATTCCAGGCGGAAGATCCTTGCTCTATCCAAGAATATACGTCCAAATCCTCATTAATGTTGCGGTTTCGTGATGCGTACGAGTCAGACCAAGGAGTGGAGGCTTCGTGGCAGTTGCAGACCCGGTGCCTCGTTGAGCCCCAGAGCAGGTTCCTGTTGTCTCATCGAAAAATCGAGTCCAGCATGAAGAATCGAGTCCAGATTCCGAAGGTTTGACTCTCTCTCTGGAGCCTTGTAGATTGCACCCATACGAGCGTGCGTCGCAGTCATCTCTATGCGTCCCATCCGGCTACCTTGAACCGTCACACTCAGGAGGTCCGAGATGATTCTTGCGTCCGATGTCAAAGCAGGGATGGCCATCCGGCTCGATGGAAAGCCGTACAAAGTCCTGGAGGTACAGCGCCATGCAGGCAGCGGTCAGATGCACGGCTTCATCGAATTCAAACTCAAAGACATCGTCTACGGCCATTTTGCGGATCGGCACTTCAAGCATGCCGACCGGCTCGACGACGTCGAACTGTCGAAGCGTCACATGCAGTACCTGTATTCCGACAGCGATGCGGGCGTCTTCATGGATGCCGAAACATTCGAGCAGGTCAGGGTGTCGAACGCGGGAATGGGCGGTGCGGAGAAATTCCTCGAGGAAGGGATGAAGGTTGTGGTCGAACTTCTCGAAGGCCAGGCCATCGCTCTCGATTTCCCGAAAGTTGTGGAGATGCGGGTGGAGCGCACCGGGCCCGGAGTCCGCGGCGGGCAGGAGTCGACGCTGAAATCCGCAATTCTAAAAAACGGCATGGAAGTTCTCGTCCCTCAATTTGTTGAGACGGGAGATCTGCTGAGGATTGATACGGAAAAGCTGAAGTATGTCGACCGCGTGGTGATCAAGAAGGGGTGAAGACTAGCGGCAATGGCAGCGACGAATGAGTGTACGCAGACACCGTTCCGGGCAATGAGGTAATCGCCATGGTTTCCGGTGGGGAGAGGTTCCGCTATCCGGTCTTCACGTCTCTGTCGAAATGCAGCATTGATTCGGGAATGGGCAGACTCAGTTCAGCGAAGCCTGCATAGACTCCGTCGCGGTACCACGGCGCCTGGTAGATCAGCTTTCTCACACCGGCCTTCTGGATGGTGTACACGTTTTTCTTTCCGGACGCCAGCATCGATTGAAGCGTCGACCGGGCCGGCTCCGGATGACAATCCAGGACATTCGTGCCGATCAGTTCGGTGCCTCCGTCGGCGGCAAATGTTTCCTGTGCCCTGTTGTTCAACTCGAGGATGATGCCGTTTTTGTCACACACCGTGATTGCAGCAGGGAATTCCTGAACCCATTCATTCGGACTCATCGTTCCTCCGGAGAGCTTCTGTCAGTTCTTCACAGTATACGGATTGCGAGGCACTAACAACAGAGGTAGCGTCAATTTCATGAATCCGGCACCCACCAGCGAAGGGAAGCAAAGACCCTCTCTTGCGATGCAGTTTCCTCCATCTCAACCATGTTCCTGTGAGGTCTGTCTTCAGTATTGCAGGAGACCGGGCTGGTGGACTGTGGAAGAAGCTGCGAAGGCGATTGAGGCCGGCTATGCCAGGCGTATGATGCTGGAGGTCGCGCCCGAGTTGACGTTTGGCGTGCTCTCGCCTGCATTCAAGGGAAACGAGGGAGGAGCTGCGGTGCAGCTCTTCGCGTCACAGGGGTGCACGTTCCTCAAGGATAATCTCTGCGAGCTCTTCGGAACCGGACTTCAACCGATGGAGTGCCGATACTGTCATCACAGCCGGCGCGGCCTCGGCGAGCAATGTCACGCTGCCATCGAAAGGGACTGGTACACAAAAGAAGGCCAGGCTCTGATTATTCAGTGGGGGAAACTCACCGGATTCTTCAAAGGGATTGCAGGCGCACGATGAGAGCTTCGCTCCAGGCAACAGCATGTTGGCGCAGGGAGAAGAAATCCTATTGCACGTCGGCTGGCTTGACGTAGAAATAGGGGGCATCAAGCGTTGCCATCCCCACCTGTGACTTTCCGCCCTTCAGGTAAGAGCCATACGGTTTCGTCCTCGAAGTCCCACCACCGTATCCTTCATACCACATGTAGTACCTGCCGTTGATCTTCTCGACGGTGGTGAACCAGATCGCTCCTTCATCCCATGCGCCCTCGTGTCCGCGTGAGAAGATTGGATTCCCCGGATACTTCGTCCAGTGGATGAGATCCCTGGATGTGGCAAGGCCGGCATCCGGCGGATAATCGTTATGCCGATCGGATGCGCAGTACATCATGTAGAAGACACCGCCCTCGGAGAATATCCGGGGCGTCTCCGTCGTGTGGCTGTCCCAAGAACCCTCGGGACCGACGGGTATGACCGGATCAGGCGAAACATCGGCGAAGTTGTATCCGTCCATGGAGGATGCCAGGTGGATCTGATAGCCGGTGCCGGACGGCTTCTTTTTCCAGAAGTACAAATAGAAGACCCCGTTATGGTACGCCACTTCGGGTGCTCCTCCGACGACGACCGGGTTTTTCTCGTACTTCTGGAAATGCACGCCATCATTCGATGTCGCCAGGCATATTGCCCGGTCCGCTTTCGGACTCACGCCGGTATAGTAGAGGAACACCTTCCCATTGAACAGCACCGTGGCCGGATCCAATGCGTGGTTCTCGTCCCAGCTTCCCGGGCCGCCGACGTCAACAATGGGGGCTTCCGATATCTGCCATGTGACGCCGTCGAAGCGGCTGGCCGGCACAGTAGCGACACCGATACGGTCATGGCCGTCTCGTTGCCCCCGGAAATACATGAACACCGTATCACCTCTGCGCAGGTAGTCCGGATTAGCTGTCTGCGCCTCCATCCATGTCCCCTGCACGGCCGGAAAAACCGGATTCCCTTTGTAGCGGCTCCAGGACCACATGGGTGTGTCCTTCTCACCAACTGTTGAATTCTGTGACGCCTGTGCGCCGGATCCGCCGGCCGGAAGAGTGGTTCGAGTGCATCCGGCGGCATAGAGCAGTCCGGTACAAAGAAGGGTCAGGATGATTCTCATGGAGGCATGCCAGGAGTATTCGTTCGAGGATGGGGTGGTTTTGTGCAGACACGTTATGGAAAATGTATCATGAGATCAAGAAAGATGCAAGGCACGCGATACAAGGTAACTGATGCAAAACCATGGCATGGCAACTGATGCAAGACAATCGCATGGCAACTGATGCATGACAAGAGCAAGGAAATTGATTCATGACAGGAGCCAGGCAACCGATGTATGACAAGAGCAAGGCAACTGATGCAGAAGGGCCCTTGCAGATTGTATGTCGGTTGGCTAGCTTGTAGCAGGTTGAGTCGCAATGTACTGTTGCTTCACAACGTTTGGTTGGAATGCTTTGCATCGGCCATGGTCCACCGGATGCTGCAAATGGACCCGGACACGTCATCTGCCATGGTCCGATGGACTTAGCAAATGGACGGGGACACATCATCGGCTATGGTTCGGTGAACGCTACACATGGAGCTGGACGCTTCATCTGCCTTGCTCCGACCGGTGCTGCAATCGGTGGGGACACATCAAGTACGCGACAGGACAACCATGAAACGACGCAAGTTTCTCGCTGCCACTGCACTCGCCGGCATCCTCGGGAGTGCCAAAACATCCGGTCTGGTGAGTGCAATGACAAAACCATCCTCGGCCAAAGAGCTACCTCGGCGGCGCTATAACGACCGCATCGATCTTTCTGTCATCGGCTTTGGTGCTATCGTGTTGATGGGCATGCGTCAGAATGAGGCTGATCGTGTGGTCCGAGAATCGATTGACCGCGGTGTGAACTACTTTGATGTTGCTCCCTCGTACGGCGATGGGGAAGCTGAAGAGAGACTTGGTCCGGCACTAACGTCCCACAGAAGCGGGGTCTTTCTCGCCTGTAAGACGATGGAGAGAAATGCTCGCGGAGCCGAAAAGGAACTCGTCCGATCCCTGAAACGGTTGAAGACCGACCACGTTGATCTGTATCAGTTTCACGCCGTCACACGTGTGGAGGAGGTAGAACAGATCTTTGCAGCCGGCGGTGCAATGGAGACATTTCTCAGGGCCCGAGCCGATGGCAGGATCGGGTACATTGGATTTTCGGCGCACTCAGAGGCGGCTGCGCTCGCAATGCTGGACCGCTTCCCGTTTGATTCGGTTCTCTTTCCGTTCAACATGGTCTGCTATGCGCAGGGAAACTTCGGCCCTGCCGTGATGGAGAAGGCAAAAAGCAAGGGCGTTGCCCGTCTCGCGCTGAAGATGCTTGCCCGCGGGCCATGGCCGGAAGGAGCATCCCGGAACTACGCCAAGGCCTGGTATCAGCCGATTGACGATCCGGACGAAGCACGCAACGCCGTGCGCTTCACGCTCAGCGAAGACGTTACGGCAGCCATACCTCCGGGAGACATCCGGCTGTTCCGGCTCGCTATGGATCTGGCCGCAGAATTCAAGCCGCTCAGTGCGGCAGAGCGGAAACAAATCCTTTCTGAAACCGCAAACAGTGTTCCTCTGTTTCGATCATGACACGCGGTTGGTGCCAGCGAGGCCGTGGCTGTGAGAAGCTTTGGCCTCGGTGGAAAAGTGCGTCATTCATTGAATATGCATTGAAGGGAAGGTTGCTGAACAATGGGATCACGCGGACGATGGTTCCGGTTAGGGATGGCCCAACATTGGCGGACCTATGCACTCAACGATATGCTGTTGGTACTCTTACTCATCGGGATGGTGTTCACGGGCGTCGGATCCGCTGAAGCGCAGTTCGTGTGGACCAGATCGCCGGAGAATCCGGTTCTGCCTTATTGGAGCAGTGATCCCAGTGATCCCAATGGATACTTCCAACTTCTGGAACCAACGGTGCTGTATGACAGCCTGCGCAACGAATACACTATGTGGTTTACCTCGGGAACCGGAATGTACAGTTCGCACTTCAGCATTTCCATGGCGGTGTCGCCCGACGGAGAGGAGTGGTACCCCTCCATGCGGAATCCTGTCCTTCGCGTAGGTGCTCCCGGGTCCTTTGATGCTGACGCCCTGGATGCTCCGAGAGTTGTGAAGCTGGAGAACGAATACCTGATGTACTACACAGGCACGAAGGAAGGCGTATACAGCATAGGGGCAGCAACGTCTTCTGACGGAAGGACCTGGAAGAAGCTGGAGAACAATCCCGTGATTGCGCCCGGGCCGTCTGGTTCATGGGACTCCCGCATTGTCGGATACTGTGAAGTGGCTGAGAAGAACGGCGTGTTATACATGTGGTACAATGGAGCCACCGGCAACCATTGGGAGGGAATCGGACTGGCAACATCGTTCGACGGCAGAGCGTGGACAAAGTATGCCAACAATCCCGTCTTTGTGCCGAACCAGACTGGCTGGGACAGCCATGAGGTCGCGACGCCTACCGTCCTCCTCGTCAACGGAGTGTTCATCATGGTCTACCAGGGCATGGCGACGCCCGGACCGTGCTGGTTCGGAGTGGCCTACTCGCAAGACGGCATTCAGTGGACGCGGGCCTCTTCCCAATCGGTGTTTGCGCCCGGCCAGGGATGGGAGTCGCTTCTTGGAACTGCAGACCTCGTCTTCAAAGACGGCAAATTCCACATGTGGTACTCGGGGCGATCGGATGCAACAACCCGCTGGCAAATCGGTTATGCGTCGTCCGACTTCGTACCGCTGGGGGTTCTGGCGCGGCCGTCGACAGTACCCCACGGTCTTACACTGGAGCAGAATTACCCCAACCCGTTCAATCCTTCAACGACGATCCGGTACGGGTTGTCCGAGAAATCACACGTGATGCTGACGGTCTTCGATGGACTCGGCCGGGAAGTTGCTCAGATTGTCGACAGGGATGAAGAAGCAGGGTACCACGAAGCAAGCTTCGATGCATCAGGTTTTGCAAGCGGCGTGTATCTTTACAAAGTACAGGCGGGTTCTTCTGCCGAAGTGAGACGCCTCGTCTTGCTTCGTTGATTCTGGTGTCTCAATGTCCGGATGCACCGCCACGCGATGATGCGCCCGGCTGGCCGCAGCAAGAACTGCCCGTCCGGGCCGACGGACAATTATCGGGAACTCCTTGTGAACGTCACTTCGCTCCCGGGATCCGTCTCCAACGTGATGACTGGTTGACGCAGGACTCCGGGTTCGACGAAAAGGCCCCGAACAATCGGGGGGTAGTCAGGAAACGGGTTGACCAGCCGCAGCGTCCCGCCCCGCTCAGCGATAATTCGGACTGAATCAACTACCCCGCCGACG
>JAGDMK010000360.1 GCA_017860635.1 Bacteroidota bacterium | reverse complement strand
CTCGGTGTACAATATGGTGTCGTCGATCCTCTCGAGGGATATCTATCAGGGATGGATCAAACCGCAGACGACGGATGAACAATTGCTCACCGTGGGACGCGCCTTTTCCGTGGCCATCGGGCTCATCGTCGTCGTGCTGGCGGTGATCTTTGTAACCAGCCAGTTCGGCATCTTCAACCTGATGCAGGCGTTCTTCACGCTCCTGAACATCCCCGTAGTCGTCCCGACAGCATTCGGACTACTCTTCCGCAGAGTGCCCAAGTGGGCGGCCCTCGGCTCAATCGTCTGGGGGCTCATCATGGGTCTTACCACGCGCTACGCGCTGATGTGGGACATCGGACCGCAGGTCTACATTGCGTTTGTCAGTTCGCTCGGGATCTTTGCGGCGTCATGGTGGACGGGGAATCTCTACAAGAAGAACAAGGTCATGCTGGTTGCCCTGTGTGCCGGCGTGGTCGCGGTGTACGCCGCGGTATTCTTCGGGTGGCTCCCTGACGGCGCGGCGCAGTGGCAGTCGTGGGTGGCAGCCGGAAGTGCGGCAGTGCTGGGCATAAGTCTGTACGGCTTCTCATACCTGTTCGCCAGCGAAACGCCCGAGCAGCGGGCGATGGTCATGGAGTTCTTCAAGAAGCTGGACACGCCGGTGGATGTCGCAAAGGAGGTGTTCGGGGCGGGGCGGAAACAGATCTCGACGTTTCCGCTTGTGGGAGGAACCACCATGGTGATGGGGGTGCTGATGAGCCTCATCCTGTTCACCGACATTTCTTCGCAGGAGAAACAGATCATGGGCACTCTCGTGGCCGTCATGATCATCTTCGGCGTGCTGATGTGGTACTTCGGCAAGAAGTCCGAGATCCGGAGCGCTGCGCAGTATGCGGAGACCAAAGCAGAGAAGGGAAAGAGGCAATGATCGTTCACCTCGCCTACGGGAAGAGCGGGATCGACGTGGATATTCCGGACGCGAATCTGCAGTCTGTGCTGACGATGCGGGATGTGCCTGCGGTGGCCAATCCCGCGCGGGCGCTGACGCAGCTTCTCGGGTCCCCCATGGGCGGGGCTGCATTGGTGGACCGGGCACGCAATGCGGCGAGTGCCTGTGTTGTAGTCTGCGACATCACCAGGCCGGTTCCCAACCGTATCCTCCTTCCGCCAATCCTGGGAGCGCTCGCAAAGGGCGGAATTCAGCGGGAGCGGATCACGATCCTGGTGGCCACCGGACTGCACCGCCCGAGCACGCAGGACGAGCTGCTCGCGATGCTGGGCGATGAGATTGTCCGGACCACGCGCATCGTAAACCATCGCGCGCGTGTGAAGGATGAGCAGCGCTCTCTGGGCACGACGCGGCAGGGGACCCCGGTGTGCATCGATGAGGAGTACTGTGCTGCGGATCTGAAGGTGACCACAGGATTCATCGAGCCGCACCTGATGGCGGGGTTCTCCGGGGGTCGCAAGCTGATAGCGCCGGGATGTGCCGGCGAAGAGACGATTAAGGCGTTGCACAGCCCGCAGTTTATCGAGCACCCGATGTGCAGGGAGGGAAGCATTGAAGGGAATCCCCTGCATGAGGAGCTGCTGACGATTGCCCGGATGGCGGGACACGACATGATCGTCAACGTGGCGCTGGATGCCGAACGGCGGATCACAGGAGTCTTTGCGGGTGATCCGGAAGAGGCTCATGCCCGCGGCGTATCGCATGTCCGCTCCGCGGCAACGGCGACCGTGCCGTCACCGGTGGACATGGTGATCACCTCGAGTGCCGGCCATCCACTGGATCTGACGCTGTATCAGGCAGTCAAGGGGATGACTGCGGCTGTACCGATTCTGAAGCCGGGGGGGACGCTGATCATCGCAGCCGAGTGTGCCGAGGGGCTGGGGAGTCCGGAGTTCACGGCGATGGCGACGGCATCCACCACGGCGCGGGGGTTTCTGGACGAATTGCGGAGGGTGCCCGTGCGCATCGACCAGTGGCAGCTGGAAGAATGCGCAAAGGTGGCAGTCGGCCATGAATGTGTGCTGGTCTCCTCGGGAATTCCGGAGGACCAGCGCCGCCGGCTGTTCATACGCACAGCACCCACGCTCGACGATGCCGTCCGGGAGGGGATCCGGCGCCATGGTTCCGGCGCCCGTATTGCAGTCATCCCCAAAGGTCCATACACCCTCGTCCGTCTCCAAAGTCCATAGCCAAATTGCGCTTGCGGTTCGCGATTGTTCCTCGTATCTTTAACTAATAAAACGTTGTTTAATTGATTAAACAGCACTGACCATGGCAAACGAGTATACCGTTCCCGCGGTGCATCGGGCGGTTCAGGTGCTGGAGATCCTCGCAGGCTCGCATACCGGTTTTTCACTTGCCGATCTGTCCCGTCAAACAGGCATCCCCAAAAGCTCTCTGTTCCGCATTCTGCTCACGCTGGAGAAGGCATCGATAGTCCATCTTGACCGCGCCCGCAACATCTACAACCTCGGCATGAAGTTGATCGACTGGGGGAACAGGGCGCTGGACAAGATTGATCTCAAGACGATCACGCATCCTCATCTTGTGCGTATGGCGCAGGAGACCAGGGAGAGTTACTACGTCGCCATCCTGGACGACTACGAGGTCATCATCATAGACCGCGCCGACACGCCGGATATCTGGAGTATGGTTGCGCGCCTTGGCGCGCGGTCGCCGGTCCATGCCACGGCGTCCGGCCAGATCCTCATCGCCGAGGCGCCGGAGGATGTGGTCAGCACGATCATCGCCCCACCAGCGTGGCCCGGTTGAAGGATCGCCTCAAAGAGATCCGCCGCACCGGGTTCACGATTGCGGACGCCGAGTACAAACCGGACCTCTGCGTGATCGCAGTGCCGATCCGGGATCACCACGGAAAGATTCAGGCAGCTCTGATGACCGCACTGCAGTCGGAACGGATGCGCCGCAACCGTGCGCTCTCCGGCGAAATCGTCGAGGCTCTCCAGAGCGAAAGTGCCGTCATATCACGCGAACTTGGCTATCAAGGGCAACCCTCATGAAACCGACCTCTCCGCTCGCTCTTGGCATCGTTTCCGATGAAATCACCAATGACTTCGGTGAAGCGCTCCGGCATGGTCTCTCGTGGGGGATTCAGCGGTATGAGATCCGGTGTCTGACCACCGGCCGGGTTCCCCGTGTGGATGCGCAGGAGCTGCGCACGGTTGCCGGACTCGTCCGGGAACACGGGGTCCGCATCACGGCACTCTCACCCGGCATGTTCAAAGCCCATCTGTCGCGCACCGCAGAAATCGAGGATGAACTCCTGAGCGTGCTGCCTGCGACTCTGGATCTGGCCGAAATGTTCTCATGCCCGCTCGTCATCGTCTTTGGCTTCCAGCGGGAGGACGGAGAACCGGCGGACCGATACCACCGGGCTGTGGAGTACATGCGGCGTGCCGCCGAAATAGCCGCGGGATCCGGAGTCAGGGTGGCCATCGAGAATGAACCGGGCTTCTGGTGCGACACCGGTGTGAACACGCACAGGCTGATCA
>JAGDMK010000147.1 GCA_017860635.1 Bacteroidota bacterium | reverse complement strand
ACAGCATGCTTCCCGCGGGTGAACAAGAACAGGTGGTGCGATGAAACGCAAACGTCGGCACCCGGAAAATTACCACGAAGATCGGTGGCTGCTCACGTATTCCGATCTGATCACGCTGCTCCTCGGGTTGTTTGTCATTCTCTATGCCATCTCGAAAGTGGATGCGGGGAAGTACGCGGAAATTGCATCCGCGCTGAATGGCGTGTTCGGAGCGCAACGGGGGGTACTGACAGGACAGACGGCGGTGATCGAGACCGATGGAAATCCGCTCTACTCGGAGAGGCAACGGATCGTGCAGGACATCCGGGACGCCCTGCAGCTGGACACGAAGGAGCTGCCGATCACCATCACGGAAAACGAGCGCGGCATCACGGTGCATATCATGGAGGAGCTGCTGTTTGCGTCAGGCAGCGCAGAGATCAAGGCTTCGTCCCTGAACGCCCTGGATACGCTGGCGGGCGTGCTGCGCCTCCTGCACAATGACCTGCGCGTGGAGGGCCATACGGACAATGTGCCTATCAGCACAGCGCAATTCCCCTCCAACTGGCACCTCTCGGTCGCGCGTGCGCTGAATGTCGCATACTACCTCATCCAGAGACACGGGTTGATCCAGGAACGGGTATCGGTGGTGGGATATTCCGAATTCCTTCCTCTCGCCTCCAACGACACTCCGGAGAATCGGGCGCGGAACAGGCGGGTGGATATTGTCATCATCGCCAACGGCGAGGATTGGCGGGAATCGCTCCTCCAGGCGGCAAAGGACCTGACCGGCACAGAGTCTCAGGAGAACCGCCTGTGAACGTCATCCACAGACATGAGTGCACAACGGCCTGACCATGCTCGTACTGGCTCGAAAACCATCGGAAGCAATCAAGATCGGTGATGAAATCATCGTGAAAGTGATTGCCATCAGGGGCGGACAGGTGAAACTCGGCATCGAAGCACCGGCTGGTGTGCGTGTGATCCGCACAGATTCGCATCCGCCGAACGGTGCTCTGAACCATCGCACAGGGAGCTCTTCCGGCGGTTTTCATCCTGGGGACCCGGCGGTGAATGAGGGCAACAGCCACAGCACGCCGCTCCTCAATGGCGGGCCGGAACTGCCCGCAACAGGAGCACACCCTGCAGCCGGGGAACACCCGCACCCGCCTCAGCCTCCGGACACAAGCGGAGAGAATGGCAGTGGATCGGGGTCGTCAGAGGTGCGACGGTAGCTGTGCTGCCCGTTTGTCAGCGAGGTAGGTGTGGATGGCAACCGATGCCTGCTTGCCGTCGCGCATTGCAAGGATCACCGTAGCCCCGCCACGTGCTAAATCTCCCCCTGCGAAAATCCCCGGACGGCTGGTCTTTTGCATCTCATCGGTTACCACGGTGCCACGCTTGCTTGTGGTCAAACCCGGCGTAGTGGACTGTATGATGGGATTGGGTTTCTGTCCGATTGCTTCCACAATCGTCTGCACCTCCAGAACGAATTCGGATCCCTTCACCGGCACCGGTTTTCTGCGTCCCGATTCGTCGGGTTCACCCAGCTCCATCCGCTGGCACTCGATAGCCGACACCCAGTTGTGAGCGTCACCGATAATGCGTGTGGGATTTGTGAGGAGGAGAAGTTGTATTCCTTCCTGCTCCGCGTGGTGGATCTCTTCCTGCCGGGCCGGCATTTCCTGCCGTGAACGGCGGTAGATCAGGTACGCCTTTTCAGCGCCCAGCCGTTTCGCCGTGCGGACGGCATCCATGGCGGTATTCCCGCCGCCGATCACGGCCACCTCCTTTCCGATGCGGATGGGAGTATCCGTGTCGGGAAACCGGTAGGCTCCCATCAGGTTGACGCGGGTCAGGAACTCGTTTGCGGAATAGACCCCGCTCAGGTTCTCGCCCGGAATACCCATGAATGTCGGGGTGCCTGCGCCTGTCGCGAGGAAGATCGCGGAGAACCCCCACTCGTCAAACAGCTCGTCGATGGTGGCAGTCCGGCCGATCACGAAGTTGGTGTAGATCTCGACGCGGAGCGCCTTGATGCGCTCCGTTTCGAGGTCAAGGATTTCTTTGGGAAGCCGGAATTCAGGGATGCCGTAGCGGAGCACACCTCCGGTGGCGTGAAGCGCCTCGAAGATGGTGACCCGGTAACCCTTCTGTGCGAGCTCGGCTGCGCATGTCAGTCCAGCCGGACCCGAGCCCACGATGGCGACCTTTTCGTCCCGGTGTTCCTTGATCACCGGCGCTTCGAACAGCTTCTCACGCATCTCGTAGTCCGCAACGAACCGCTCGAGTTTTCCGATGGCCACAGGGGTCAGTTTTTTGGCGAGGACGCAGACTTCTTCGCACTGCGTCTCCTGCGGGCAGACGCGGCCGCAGATGGCAGGGAGGTAGTTGGCTTCGCGGATCTTGCGGACTGCTCCGACATAATCCTTTTCGAGAACAAGACGGATGAAGCCGGGGATGTCGATGCCGACCGGACAGCCATCGATGCAGTAAGGCGTTTTGCAGTCGAGACACCGCTGGGCCTCGACTAATGTCCGGTCCATGTCAAAGCCAAATGAGACTTCCAGGAAGTTGGTGCTGCGCTCCTGCGGATCCTGCTCGAGCGGTTCCTGGCGCGGAATCTTCATCCGCTCCGAGGGTTTCAACGGGTTCGAGGCCGTCATCGGAGACTCTCCTGTGTGGTGCCGGCAAGTCGGCACGCGTGCTTCTGGTCTGATACCCGTTCCAGGTCCGCATATGTCCTGTTCCGCATCATCAACTCATCGAAATCCACTGAATGACCGTCGAACTCGGGGCCGTCCACACAGGCGAACTTCATCGCGCCGTTGATGGTCACGCGGCAGCCGCCGCACATCCCTGTGCCGTCAACCATGATGGTGTTCAGGGAGACAAGTGTGTGCACGTTGTATGGACGGGTGAGCGTGGAGACGGCCTTCATCATCGGAAGTGGTCCGATGGCAAAGACCGCGCCGATGCCAGGCACGGTGTCGAGAAGGTCTTTGAGCTGATCGGTGACAAATCCCTTCTTTCCGTACGAGCCGTCATCAGTCGTGACGTACAGTGCATCGGAGATCGCCTTCATCTCAGGTTCGAGGATCACAAGGTCGTGCGACCGGGCGCCGACAATCGAGAGGACGGTGTTTCCGGCTTCTTTGAGCGCGCGGGCGATGGGGTAGAGCTCCGCTGTTCCCACCCCGCCGCCGACGCAAACCACCGTGCCATGCATGGCGATTGGGGTCGGCGTGCCCAGCGGCCCCACGACGTCGAGGATAGAGTCCCCGGCCTTCATTGCACAGAGCTGTTTGGTCGTCTTCCCGACGGCCTGCACGATCAGCGTGATCGTTCCTGAGGCGGGGTTGCTGTCGGCGAGGGTCAGCGGGATCCGTTCACCCTGATTGTCCAGGCGGACCATGACAAAATTTCCGGCCTTGCGTTTGCGGGCGATGAACGGTGCCTCGATTTCGAATCGGGTGACGGTCGGAGCGAGGACATCGGTACGGACAATGCGGAACATAGGTCTCCCGGATGCATGAAGGTGTGCGTGGACTGAAGAACCGCAATGGCCATGCCAGAAGAGGGTAGAGAAATCTGCACGGACTGAGGGGTTTTCAGTTCCTGGGGGACGCTACTGTTGCCAAATCCGACAACGGCTTACTGAAAAGAGGAAATCCCGGAAAGGACCTCACGAAGTACCCGGACAGTCCAGTGAATCTCATCAGCCGTTACGATGAGCGGCGGAACAAACCGCAGCACGGACTTGTCCGTTCCGTTGATCAGGATGCCGCGTTCCCGCATGGCGGTAACAACGGGCTCGGCCTCGCCGGCGAGTTCGAGTCCGATCATCAGCCCGAGGCCGCGCACCTCTTTGCAGAGCTGGGGAAAATCCGTCACGCAATCGCGCAGCAGCGAAAACAAAAGTGTTCCCATCTCTGCCGCGTGCTGCATGAGCGACTGTTCGCTCAATTCCTCGAGGACGGCCACGCCCGCCGCACACGCAACGGGATTTCCTCCGAACGTTGTGCCGTGCATGCCCGGCTGGAGTATGTCTGCCACTGATGACGCGCCCAGGATGGCGCCGAGCGGCAGTCCTCCGCCGATGGGTTTTGCCAGCGTGACAAGATCTGGAGAAAGTGCGAAATGCTCAGATGCGAGAAAGCGTCCGGTGCGTCCGCACCCGGTCTGTATCTCGTCTGCAATGACCAGGAACTGGTACTGCTGGCGGAGCTCCTGGAGTGTGCTGACGAAGTCGGGGTGGACCGGCCGGATGCCTCCTTCTCCCTGGATGCACTCCAGTACGACCGCCGCTGTCTCCGGGCCCACGGCGTGGCGCAGTGCGCCGGCGTCATTGAACGGAAGTGACCTGCACCCCTCCAGGAACGGACCGAACCCTTCCCGGTAGGACGGACGATCCATGATCGAGAGGGCGCCAAGGGTCCTGCCGTGAAAAGCGTTGCTGAATCCGATGACAGAGGATTTACCGCGCGTGCTTCCCCACCGTCGTGCGATCTTGATTGCGCCTTCGATTGCTTCCGTCCCGCTGTTCGCGAAGAAGACCCGTTCGAAGCCCGAGAACGTGAGCAGGAGCTCTGCCAGCCGGATCTGGGGTTCCTGCGCAAAGTAGTTGGAGAGATGGATGTACCGCGCGGCCTGGTCGGCGATCGCCTTGACGACGCGCGGGTGCGCATGGCCCAGGGCATTCACGGCAATGCCCGCAAACATGTCCAGGTACCGCTCCCCCTCGGGGGTGAAGAGATACATACCCTCTCCCCGGACAATGTGCAGGGGGAGGCGTTTGTACGTATGGAAAAACGCGCCGGCTTCGCGGGTGAACAGGCTCATGGGCTCTCCTCATGAAAATTGTTCTTGCATAAAGATACACAATCATGTATATTTATGCAAGACCTATGAACACGAAACTTTCTGGCACCCCGCTTCGCGTTGGCATCGTCGGCGCATCAGGATATTCCGGTGGAGAGCTGCTCCGCCTCCTCGCCCCCGCGTCATCTGTGCAGATCGTCCATGTTACGGCCCACACCCAGGCCGGCAAGCCGGTGGAGGATGTCCATCCGTTTCTGGCCGGCGTGGTTCCCCTGACGTTCAGGACATTTCAACCGGAGGACTTCGCCGGTCTGGACTGCGTCTTCATTGCGCTCCCGTCGGGAGAAGCGATGGAAATCATCCCGCAGCTCCAGGGAAAAGTCGGCCGGATCATCGATCTCGGCGGCGATCTCCGGCTCCCGACGGCGGAGATGTATGAACGCTACTACAAGAAGCCGCACACCGCGCCTGACCTGCTCGGCACGGCGGTCTACGGACTGCCGGAATTGATGCGCGAGCAGATCCGGTCGGCAACGCTTGTGGCGAACCCGGGATGCTACCCGACAAGCGCTCTCCTGGCTCTCCTGCCGGCAGTCACGGCAGGCCTCATCGACACGCGGGGGATCGTGATCAACTCGCTGTCGGGTGTTTCGGGTGCAGGCCGGAGCGGCTCGCTGGAGTTGAGTTTTTCCGAGGTGAATGAAAGCATCCGCGCCTACAAAATCGGCACGCATCAACATATTCCGGAAATCCGGACCATGCTGGAGCGCGTGGCCGACACTCCGGTCACGCTTTCGTTCATTCCACATCTCATCCCGATCACACGCGGAATTTATACCACCGTGCATGCGGATCTCAAACACCATGTAACCGCGGAGGCCGTGGCGGACACCTATGCGACACACTATCGCCTTGAGCCCTTCGTCCGGTTCATGACACGCATTCCGGAAATCCGCTCGGTGCTTCACACGAACTTCTGCGACGTCGCCACGTTTGTGGAACCGCACACCGGCAAGCTGGTCGCCATCTCCGTGATCGACAACCTTGTCAAGGGTGCGGCGGGCCAGGCCATTCAGAATATGAACATCATGTTCGGATTCCCCGAACACCATCTGCTGAAGTAGGATCAGGAGTTTTCATGGAAATTGTCCAGGAAGGTGTCACCGCGCCAATTGGTTTTCAGGCGGCAGGAATTCATTGCGGCGTCAAGAAGGCTCGCAAGGATCTCGCGCTTATCGTGTCGGATACGCCGGCTGTCACGGCAGCTATGTTCACGACGAACAGTGTGGTCGCCGCACCGGTTGTGGTGGACCGCATGCAGCTCAATCGTTCGTCCGTCATGCGGGCGGTCGTGGTTAACAGCGGCAACGCAAATGCGTGCACCGGCGATCGCGGGCTGGAAGATGCCTGGTCGATGGTGAAGACAACCGCCGCCGCACTGAAGATTGCCGAAGATGAAGTGCTCGTCTCTTCAACCGGTGTGATCGGGCAGTATCTCCCGATCGACCTCATCCTTTCGGGGATCCAGGTGGCTGTAGAGCATCTCGGTGCGGACGGGACAAGCGCGGCCGAGGCCATCCGGACCACCGATACGTTCTCGAAGGAAGCGGCAGTCCGCTGCATGGTGGGTGAAACCAGAGTCACCGTCGGCGGCATGGCCAAAGGGTCCGGCATGATCGCCCCCAACATGGCCACGATGCTCGCCTTCGTTACGACCGATGCGCGCATTACTCCGGTTGTGCTGGAGACAGCGACGCGGAATGCCGTGCAGCGGTCGTTCCACCGCATCAGCGTGGATGGCGATACGAGTACCAACGATATGGTCGCCGTGCTGGCCAACGGCCGCGCGGACAACCCCGTGATCGACAGTGAACAGCATCCCGGCTATGCGCCGTTCTCCCAGGCCCTGGAACACGTTCTCGTGGCGCTGGCAAAGATGATTGTCATGGATGGCGAAGGCGCAACGAAGTTCGTGGAGCTGCGCGTGGTGGATGCCGCCACCGAAGCGGATGCCGCAAAGGCCGCACGTGCGGTAGCCAACTCCAGCCTGGTCAAGACGGCACTCTATGGCGAAGACGCAAACTGGGGCCGTATCCTCGCCGCCATCGGCACCGCCGGGATCACGTTCGATCCCGCGCGCGTGGAGATCAGCTTCGGCGACGTGCCGATCCTCAAGCGCAACTATGTCATCGATTTCTCCGAAGAGCAGGCGAAGGACGTGCTGTCGCGCAAGGATATTGTCATCACGATCAGCCTGGGCGCAGGCACCGCATCGGCCCTTTTCTGGACCTGCGACCTGTCGAAGGAATACGTCGCCATCAACGCAAACTACCGAACCTGAGGTAACTGTGATCAGCATCAGCGACAAGACGGAAATCCTGATTGAAGCGCTGCCGTACATTCAGGAGTACGAAGAGAAGACGTTCGTCATCAAGTACGGCGGGGCCGCGATGGTGGATGAAGAGCTGAAGGAGACCTTCGCGCAGGACGTGACCCTCCTGAAGAAGATCGGCGTCCGCATGGTGATTGTCCATGGGGGAGGAAAAGACATCACCGATCTCGCCGGTAAGCTCGGACTGGCCACGAAATTCGTCGAGGGTCAGCGGTACACTGATTCCGGCATGATGGATGTCGTCCAGATGGTGCTGGGCGGAAAGACCAACCAGGACATCGTTGCACGGATCAACCAGCATGATGGCGGGGCAGTGGGGCTCAGCGGGGTGGATAACGGGCTGCTTCTCGTGCACAAGCACCTGCAGGATGGAACGGATCTCGGTCTTGTGGGGGAGATTATCCGTGTGAATACGGCCTTTCTCGACCTGCTCTTCACGCACGACGTCATGCCCGTCATCGCACCGATCGGCGTGGACTCCAACGGCCAGGTGTACAATGTCAATGCCGACATGGCGGCAGGATTTGTGGCCGCCGCCCTGCAGGCGGAGAAGCTCGTCTATCTCAGCGACGTGCCCGGTGTGCTGGTCAATGATGAACTGCTTCATTCCCTTGACCGGGCGCGTGCAGGGACCCTGGTCGAAGAGGGCATTGTCAGCAGCGGGATGCTTCCCAAGATACGGTCGGCATTCTCCGCACTCGATGCGGGGGTAAACAAGGTGCACATCATCGACGGCCGCGT
>JAGDMK010000359.1 GCA_017860635.1 Bacteroidota bacterium | reverse complement strand
ATCACCGTCATGATGATGGCGAGGGCATCCGGACCGAATCCCATGACTTCGGTCAGGAATATGCCGTCGAATTTCAGGAAGATCCCCATGTTCAGCACGCCCCCGATGAACAGAAGTATTCCTCCTATCAGCCGGACTGACCGGGCGTATCGCATCTCGTAGAATTCCGGTATCGTCATCACATTGTGCCGCCGCAGGCCTTCGATGATGAACCCCGTTTTCCCGACGACCAGGAATCCCAGGAAGGCTGCAATGCCGAGGAAGAAGCAGGCGAAGCCCGATACATATCCCAGTTCAGCGAAGTAGACAAACGTGACGGTTCCGAGTTCCGTGGCAACAAGCGTCGCCACTCCGAGCGATACCCGCACGCGCCGGCCGGCAACCAGGTAGCCGGTCATATCCTCTACATACCGCCGAGCCCAGACGCCGAAGCCTACGCTTGCAGCCAGATACACAATTACGATGATCCAGTCCAGCCATCCGAATTTCATAGAGTGCCCCTCGCTGTAGCGTTATTCTGCAGACGGCCCGACATCGCGGGCGGTCAACGGATGGTTGGCGGGTTTTTCGTCGCTCCACTGGTCAGATCCCACATCGTATGGAGTCTTCCGTGCCTGACCTTCCATATCCCGCTTGATATGATAAGGGATTGCGCGTGCGGCGCCATGCACGGGGCTGCCTGCACCGGGGCGGAGAATGCCGTCCTTCCTGACCAGGCGCGGGTCGGCAACGACAACGCCCTCGATCTGCTGAGAAGGCAACCGCCCGGTCCCTGTGGCATAGACGATGTTCCCGGCCCATGAAGTGCTGAGAGGGGGCGTGAAAATACGGACAACGGTATCACGATTGCTCACAATGAGATTATTGGCAATGGTCAGACCCTCCGGCGGATAAAACCACCAATTCGACTGGAATCCTCCGCCATCATAACCGATCTCCAGTCCGCTTGCATTCTCGACAAGCGTGTTGTACGCTATCACCGCATGCCGGATGCGGTAGTGTTTCGTCAACGGCTTGTCCTCTCCATAGTCTGCGTCGCCATTGATCACCGCCAGCGGTGCGTCCCACTCCCGTCCGGTCAATCCCTCCATATAATTGTTGACGATCACCATGCTGTCCCCGCAGAACCGCACGCCGCCGGTGCCCAGCACCCAGGTGCTGCCTGAGGTGTCCGTGAACAGGCCGGACCGGCCATTGCCAAGGATGAAATTCTCCTCGACGGTGTTCCTGTTGCCGTGGCGGAGCGAGAGAGTACCGAGGCATTCCCTGAATGTATTACAGCGGATAGTGTTGTCGCTGGACTTGATCGACACATATTCCGGGTCGCCGTTGCAACGTTCGAACAGATTCTGCTGGAGCAGCGTATACCCGCTCGACAGCGAGTAGTCGGAGGACCCGATCCGGATCGCCTCGAGCACATTGTCCGCCCTCGGTCCGATATCCCGGAAATGGTTATGGTCGATCGTGTCATGCTGGGATACCTGCACAACAGGCGTCTTCGTCCCTTCGATCGTGATGAAGTTCCCGAGGTGATGTTTGTTCTGGAACAGGCAGTGGTCCACTCGGTTCGATCTGCTCACCCCTTTGATGAGTACCCAGCTCGACTTCTCGGATTCCTTGAGCTCAAACGTATTGCGGGTCAGCCGCACCCCTGTGCATCCATCGAGCAGCACGCCGGGACCAATGGTGCCGGAGAAGATAAAACCCTGGACCGTGACGTAGGAAGCGTCCCGGAGCACAACCCTCGTCTTCCCGGAGAACACCGTCTTTCCGGTTCTGAGCGCCCTGAGCACGATCGGACGAAGCGGTTCCGCGTGAAGGGAGATCTCCAGATCGCCGCCCACATCCATGGGGCCTTCGCTGACGACGATCGTGTCGCCCGCTACGGCGCCGTGCAGGGCCGTTGTCAGCTCCGCCGCAGAAGTGACGAGCCTGGATCCTCCGCCTGCCCTCGCCGGCGGACACCACACAACCTGAAGCATCAGGACAGTCAGTCCCGCAACAACAGCGCATGACGCTCGCATCAGTCTTCTCCCGATCGGTTCATCGAAGCAACATGACTTTAGTACTCCGGACGGCCGTGCCGGTTTCAAGTCTGCACAGGTACACACCGCTTGCATGTTCCCCTGCTTCCCATTGCACGCGGTGCAGACCCGCAGCCGACGTGCCGTGGACCAGCAGTGCGACCTCACGGCCGAGGAGATCCACGATAGAGAGTCGGACCATGCCAGGGAACGCAAGCGTGTAACCAATGCTGGTAGATCCGTTAAACGGGTTCGGATACGCAGGGAGCAATTCGGGCTGTTCCGGGAGCGGCGCCCGTTCCCCTTGATCAATCCCTGTGGGTCCCGAAAGCCGCTCGGCGAGCTGGGCCCGGTAGAGCGATCGGGGAACAAGCCCCGGCCGGTCAGTTCCCTCGATGAAGCCCTCCGGCTCGGCGAACGGTGCCGGGGGTTTCACGCCGGTCACAACACCGAAACAGCCGATCGCATAGTTCTGGCCTGTCGGCGGTTGCTGCACAACAATCGTCTTGCCACCCGCATCGCACCGCCATGCAACCGAATGCGCGATGGCCCAGCCGTGGCTGGTGCCGTAGTTGCCCCTGTTGTAGAGCGCGAGGACCAGCGACACGTTCGCCGAGGCAAATACGACATTGTCATACAGAAACCCGGTCGTCCAGCGCCTGTGCCCTTCACTCGATGCGTGCGCGCGCTCGCTCCGGCAATCCACAAACACACAGCCCGATGTCCAGCTCGCGCCATTGGACACAAAATCGTGCCTTCCCTCCGTTGCCAGAGCGTTGCTCACCAGGATCAGCTGTGATCCGTCGTACATGTTGAAGTTGTACCGCCGCTCCCCCGTGATCACGCTCACCGGATCGAGTGCTTTGCAGCTG
>JAGDMK010000025.1 GCA_017860635.1 Bacteroidota bacterium | reverse complement strand
CACCTGCACGAATGCCACCTGCACGAATGCCGGGCGGCGAAATCAGGATGGCCGTCTCTTCAGCAACAAGGGTGATCTCCGCGCGCTGGACGCTCGCCTCGCGCGGAAAAAGGGCGCCGGAACGTGTAGAATACCTCAAAAGTATACGATCGGATCGTATTTCTTGACATTAGGGGGCCACTTGGGTATATTAAAGTTCGGTTTCTTCACCATTGTTAAATCCCATTAATCTTTATGCCCTCAACATCTGATTTCCGCCCCGGGTTGGTCATCAAATACAACAATGAACTCTGGACTGTGGTGGAGTTCCAGCACGTCAACCCTGGAAACTGGCGGGCGTTTGTCCGGACAAAGCTGAAAAACCTCAAAAGCGGGAAGGTGCTTGAAAACCGGTTCCGGGCTGGGGAAGCCATTGAAATCGTCCGCATAGAGCGGAAAGAATTCCAGTTTCTCTACCGGGATGGCAGTGGCTACGTGTTCATGGACAAGGACAACTACGAGCAGCTGACCGTGCAGCAGGAGCAGGTGGGGGACGGAGCTGCCTTCCTGAAAGACGGTGAGTCGGTGGACATCCTTTTCAACGGGACTGATATCACCGGGATTGAACTTCCGATTACCGTCGAATTAAAGGTTGTGGAAACGGTTCCTGGTGTCCGGGGGGACAGCGCCAATGCAGGTACGAAGCCGGCGCAGGTGGAGACCGGGGCATCGGTGAATGTGCCACTCTTTATCAATGAAGGGGATGTGATCAAAATCGACACGCGGACGGGGGGGTACATCGAGCGGGTGAAGAATTGAGCCCAACTTCCGTGGAGAGACAATGGACCTGACGTTGGTAAAGAAGCTGGTAAAGCTGTTGTCCGAAAGTGAAGTTGACGAGATTGAGATCGAGGAGGAGGGGAAGAAAGTTCGGATAGCCAAGCACCCTCAGCGCGGCAGTGGGCCGGGAGCCGGCATGCCCGGGCCCTGGGTAATGGATATGTCGCGGCTGGCCGGATACCCCCCGCCGCCGTTGCCCCCTGCGGCGACACAGGGACCCCAGCCGGGAGCAATCCCGGCGCCACCGGGAGTTCCGGCACCTCCGGCTGCCGTCTCTCCTGCACCCACTCTCCACGAAATACGATCCCCGATCGTCGGAACATTCTACCGCGCCCCTGCCCCTGACGCAGCACCTTTCGTCCAGGTGGGGTCTGAGATCCAGCCCGGGACGGTCCTCTGCATCGTTGAAGCGATGAAGTTGATGAATGAGATAGAAGCTGATATCGCCGGGAAGATCGTCAAGATCCTGGTGGAAAACGGGCAACCGGTCGAGTACGACCAGGTCCTGTTTGTCGTCGACAAATCGTAGCCTCTCGCCCGAACTCCGGAAGCATCCGCGTGTTCAACAAAGTCCTCATCGCCAACCGCGGGGAAATCGCCCTGCGCATCATCCGTGTCTGCAAGCAATTCGGCATCAAGACCGTTGCCGTCTATTCGCAGGCTGACATGGATTCCCTGCACGTGCGGTTTGCGGATGAGGCAGTGTGCATCGGACCACCTCCCGGCAAGGAAAGTTATCTGAAGATTCCGCGCATCATCGCCGCTGCGGAGATCACGAATGCCGATGCCATCCATCCGGGCTATGGTTTCCTTGCGGAGAACGCCAGCTTCGCGGAGATCTGTGCGTCGACGGGCATCAAGTTCATAGGCCCGAGTGCGGAGATGATTTCTGCGATGGGCGACAAAGCGTTGGCGAAAGAGACCATGAAGAAGGCTGGTGTCCCCGTCATCCCCGGAAGCGAGGGGGTTGTCAAATCGGCAGGCGAAGCGATCGAGATTGCGGCAAGCATCGGTTTTCCCGTCATCATCAAGGCGGTTGCCGGCGGCGGCGGGCGCGGGATGCGGGTCGTTCGGGAGCCCTCAGAGATGGAACAGGCCCTCCAGACCGCACAGCATGAAGCCGAGCAGGCGTTCGGTGATGCGGGGGTCTACATCGAGAAGTTCGTCGAACAGCCGCATCATATCGAAATTCAGGTGTTCGGCGACCAGTACAACAATGCCATCCATTTCGGGGAGCGCGACTGTTCTGTCCAGCGCCGCCACCAGAAACTCATCGAAGAATCCCCGTCACCGTTCGTCAGCGATGCGCTTCGCGAACAAATGGGTGAAGCGGCGATCAAAGGATGCAAGGCCGTCGGATACGAGAACGCCGGCACGATTGAATTCCTGGTCGACAAGGACCGGAACTTCTATTTCATGGAGATGAACACCAGGATCCAGGTCGAGCACCCCGTGACGGAGCAGGTAACCGGCCACGATCTGGTCAAGCTGCAGCTTCAGGTGGCGGCGGGCGAGCGCCTTCCCCGGAAGAAGATCGTGCAGCGCGGACATGCGATCGAATGCCGGATCAACGCGGAAGACCCGGAGCACAACTTCAGGCCCAGCCCGGGCAAGATCACGGATTTCCACATGCCGGGCGGCTTCGGCGTGCGCGTGGACACCCACAGCTATACCGGGTATCACGTTCCGCCCTATTACGATTCGCTTATCGCAAAGCTGATCGTCTTTGCGCAAACTCGCGACGGGGCTGTCTCAAAGATGGCCTCTGCCCTCGACGAATTCACCATTGAAGGGATCAAAACAACGATTCCGTTCCACCGACAGGTGATGCAGGACGACCGCTTTGCCCGCGGCACATTCGATACAAGTTTCCTCGAAACATTTCAGTACGTCCCGGAAAAGTGATTCCACGAACACCGTTACTGCAAGGAGTGCTCTATGAATCTGCCTGAAAATCTCAAATACACGAAAGACCACGAGTGGATCCTGGTAGAAGGGGCGATCGGCACGGTGGGCATCACCGATCATGCGCAGGGCGAGCTGGGCGATGTGGTGTTTGTCGAACTGCCTGCCATTGGGAAGACCGTGAAGCAGGGGGAGTCGTTCGGCACGATCGAGGCCGTGAAGGCCGTGTCGGATCTCTATGCGCCGGCCTCGGGGGCTATCACTGAGGTGAACAAAGACCTTGCCGGAAATCCGGAGCTCGTGAACAAGGATCCGTACGGCAAAGGATGGATGGTGAAGATCCGTATCGCCAACACGGCCGAACTGGCGACCCTGCTCGACGCAGCTGCGTACGGGGCCATTCTGGGGAAGTAGAGGCTGTCTGTGGCGTCGAACGGCCCGGCCGGAACGTCCCCCGGGCCGTGAACACAAGGTACTACGGCTGCCCGTATTCCTCTGTGGGCGGACACGTGCACACCAGGTTTCGATCACCGTAAGGGTTGTTCACACGGCTCACCGCCGGCCAGAACTTCTGCTCGCGCGTCCATGGTGCGGGATACGCGGCCTTCTCCCGGCTGTACGGCATATCCCAGGCATCGGCGGTAACCACTTCGGCTGTATGCGGCGCGTTCTTCAGCAGGTTCCTGGCCCTGTCCGCCTTCCCCGTCTCAATCTCCCTGATCTCCTCCCGGATCGCAATCAGCGCGTCACAGAAACGGTCCAGCTCCGGCTTGGGTTCGCTCTCCGTCGGTTCGATCATGAGCGTCCCTGCGACCGGGAATGAGACGGTGGGTGCGTGGAAGCCGTAGTCCATCAGGCGCTTTGCCACATCTTCCGCTTCGATCCCGGCCGACTCCTTGAACGCGCGAAGATCGATGATGAACTCGTGCGCGACACGGTTGTTGACGCCGGTGTAGAGAACCGGGTAGTGGGGCTCGAGCCGTTTCGCCATGTAGTTGGCGTTCAGGATTGCCATCTTGGTTGCCCGTGTGAGCCCATCAGAGCCCATCAGAGCGATATACGCCCAGGAGATTACCGCGATGCTCGCGCTGCCGTACGGCGCTGCAGATACGGCTCCGATGGCCTGCTCTCCGCCGGTCTGCACGACCGGGTGACCGGGAAGGAACGGGGCGAGTTGCTGCGTCACCGCAATCGGTCCCATGCCGGGTCCGCCTCCGCCGTGCGGGATGCTGAAAGTCTTGTGGAGGTTCAGGTGACAGACATCGGCACCCAGCTCTGCCGGCCTGCATACTCCCACCTGCGCATTCATGTTCGCGCCATCCATGTAGACAAGTCCGCCATTGGCATGGACGATCTGGCAGATTTCCTTAATAGATTCCTCAAACACTCCGTGTGTTGACGGATAGGTAACCATGAGGGCAGCGAGGTGCTCGCGGTGCTCTCCCGCCTTTGACCGCAGGTCTTCGACATCGATATTGCCGCGCTCATCGCAGCGCACGATGACAACCTGCATGCCAGCCATGACGGCGCTTGCGGGATTCGTGCCGTGGGCTGAGGAGGGAATCAGACAGACGTTTCGTTCCGCACCCTCGTGTGTCTCATGGTAAGCGCGGATGACCAGGAGCCCTGTGTATTCGCCCTGCGCTCCCGCATTGGGCTGCAGTGAAACCGCGGCAAAGCCCGTGATGTCGGCCAGCCAGCCCGAGAGCTGGCGGAACAGCTCATGGTACCCCTGCGCCTGCGCTGCCGGAGCAAACGGATGCACGCCGGCGAACGGTGGCCAGGTGAGTGGAATCATCTCGGCCGTGGCGTTCAGTTTCATTGTGCAGGAACCGAGCGGGATCATGCTGACATTCAGTGCGAGGTCCCGCGTTTCGAGCAGGTGCATGTACCTGAGCATCTCGGTTTCCGAATGATGACTATTGAAAACGGGATGCGTGAGGTAGGCGCTTTTGCGTACCATGGGTCCGTCGTACCCCGAGGGTGTCGAAGGTGCGAGGGACAGCAATTCCCTCTGGCCGTGCTTCCCGCCTGAGAAGACGGTGAGGATGTCGCCCAGTTCCCCGAGTGTGGATTGTTCATCGAGCGCGATGCCGATGGTCCCGTCGTCAAAATAGCGGAAGTTGTAGCCGACGCTTTCCGCGTACTTCCGGATTGCTTCGGGCTTAACGCGGTGGGGCCGGATCCGCAGCGTGTCCGTGTATGCCGGATGGACCACCTCATGGCCTTCATCCCCGAGTGCGCGTGCGAGCAGGCGGGCGTTGTCATGGATTCTGGTCGCGATACTCCGGATCCCTTCAGGGCCATGATAGACCGCGTACATGCCGGCCATGACGGCGAGGAGGACCTGCGCGGTACAGATGTTGGAGGTCGCTTTCTCCCTGCGGATGTGCTGTTCGCGGGTCTGGAGTGCCATGCGCAAGGCGCGTTTTCCACGGGCGTCGATCGAGACCCCGATGATGCGGCCTGGCATGTGCCTCTTGTACGTATCACGCGTGGCTAGAAAGCCGGCGTGCGGTCCGCCGTATCCCATCGGCACGCCAAAACGCTGCGCGCTCCCGACAACGGCGTCGGCGCCGAATTCACCCGGAGGCGCGAGCAGTGCCAGCGAGAGCAGATCGACAGCGACACCGACCTGTATCTCCGCCGCATGAGCGACGGAGATGATCCCGGTGTAGTCGCGGACTGCACCATCGGAGGCGGGGTACTGCAACAATGCTCCAAACGCACCGGGTGTGGATGAAGCTTTGCCAACATCGCCCAGAAGGATCTGGATACCGAGGGGCTTCGCCCTCGTCTTCAGGAGCGCGATGGTTTGCGGGTGGCACTCCTCGGAGACGATGAACGTTCCGCCGGCAGGGTGCCCCTTCAGCGCATAAAACATGGTCATCATCTCGGCCGCTGCGGTTGCTTCATCCAGCAACGACGCGTTGGCCACATCCATCGCCGTGAGATCAACAATCATGGTCTGGAAATTGAGAAGCGCCTCAAGACGGCCCTGAGCGATCTCGGCCTGATAGGGCGTGTATGCTGTGTACCATCCCGGGTTCTCCAGAATGTTCCGCAGGATGACCGGTGGCGTGATTGTGCCTGCGTAGCCCATCCCGATCAGACTGCGGTGCCGCGAGTTCATCGCCGCGATGCGGGATATGCGATCCAGCATCTGCTCTTCAGAGAGCGGATCGCCGATGTGCAGCGGCCCTCCGGAGCGGAGTGAGCGCGGGATGACCGTGTCGATGAAGCCGTCGAGGCTGTGTGCACCGAGCGCAGCCAGCATCGCAGGGAGATGCCCGGGGTCCGGGCCGATATGGCGCCGCGCGAACGCAGCATCAGGAGCAAAGGTTATTGGCATGGGAGGTTGTTGTCGGCGATTGTGAAAAGGTGGTTAGGAAGGGAATGCACAAACATACATCAAAGATACGGAGATCACGTCTGATATTCAAACCGGGAGTTGCGGTGTCCACAGCATCGGTATGCGAATCGCCAGCGCACTTCAAAGAACGGAATCGGTTCGGAATACAGGACAACGGAATCGGCAAAAACGATTCCTATTCTTGGGAAATGCCCCGCAGCGCTTTTGGGAAAATCGCGTTTAAGTGATTTAAACCCCATCCCGCGGTGGGCACACTATTTGAGCTTTCTCACGTACCCTTCCACATGCCGGAGTCGATAGGTATGAAAAAGAAAGCGAAGAAGAAGACAGCAAAGAGAGCGCTGCGGGGCCGGGACTACCTTTCGGTGGACGATTTTTCGACCGCCGAAATCAAGTCCCTGCTTGCGCTGACTGCGGAGATCAAAGCGCACCCGCGCCGGTACCGCCGTTCCCTCGAGGGGAAAATGATGGCGCTGATTTTCGAGAAGCCTTCCCTGCGGACGCGCACCAGTTTTACCGTGGGCATCAAGCAGCTCGGGGGGGATTCAATACTCCTCACCCCAGCCGACATCAATCTTGGCAAACGCGAGTCGGTCTATGATGTCGCGAAGAATCTCGAGCGAATGGTGGACGGCATTATGATCCGCACGTTCGGGCACGACATCTGCACATCCCTTGCGCAGCATGCGTCGATTCCCGTGATCAACGGTCTGACCGATCTGGAGCATCCCTGCCAGGCAATGGCGGACATCTTCACTGTCCTTGAACACAAAAAGAGCCTCAAGCGGCTCAAGCTCAGCTACATCGGCGACGGCAACAATGTGGCCCATTCGCTCGTGCTGATTGCGGCGAAGCTGGGGACCACGATGTTTGTCGCCACTCCCGAAGGGTACAAACCGCAGGCGGCGATCATGGAGCGCGCCCTGGGGATTGCGTCTGAGACCGGCGCGCACATTGTATGGACCGCCGATCCGGTTGAAGCCGCGCGCGAGGCGGACATGGTGTACACCGACACATGGGCAAGCATGGGCCAGGAAGCGGAGGCGGCGGCCCGCCGCGCGGTATTCGCTCCCTATCAGGTGAACAAGGCGCTCATCTCCCATGCACGGGAGGACGTGCTCTTCATGCATTGCCTTCCGGCGCACCGCGGTGAGGAAGTGACGGATGAAGTCATCGACTCGCTGAATTCCGTGGTTTTCCAGGAGGCCGAGAACCGGTTGCACGCACAAAAGGCAATTATGCTCGAACTGCTGCGGGAGTAACATGGGGAAACTCATCCTGGTCGCGGTGGGCGGGAACGCGCTCATCCGTGCAGGACAGAAGGGCACCGCACAGGAACAATTCGAAAATGCCGTGGAGACCGCACAGGCGATCGTCAGGCTGATCAAAGCCGGACACCGTGTCGTTCTCACACACGGAAACGGGCCGCAGGTCGGTGCGATGCTCACACGCACGGAACTCGCCGCCGCGCACGCATACCGGCTCCCGCTCGACTGCTGTGTGGCGGCGACGCAGGGTGAGATCGGCTACGTGCTCCAGTATGCGATGTGGCAGGCGATGCAGCAGGAGGGTCTCCATGTCCCCGTCGTCTCGCTGATTACCCAGGTCCTGGTGGACGGAGCAGATCCCGCGTTCAAGAACCCGACGAAGCCCATCGGCCCGTTCTACACCCGCGACGTGGCAGAGCGGTACAGGGACCTGTTCGATTGGGTGATCGTCGAGGACTCCTCGCGCGGCTACCGCCGGGTCGTCTCCTCCCCCGAACCCAAAGCGATCATCGAGCTGGACGCAATTCAGGCGTGCGTCGAGCGAGGCCTTGTGGTGATCGCGGGCGGCGGAGGCGGGATCCCCGTCTTCAACGACCACGATCTGTCAAAGGGCGTCGAGGCGGTGATCGACAAGGACCACACCTCCGCGATACTCGCATCACAGCTGAATGCCGATCTGTTCGTCGTAGCCACGGATGTCGAAAAAGTGTCCCTCGACTACAAGAAGGCCTCGCAGCGTATGCTGGACACGGTAACCGTAAGCGAGTGCACCAGGCACCGCGCATCGGGACAGTTTCCCGCCGGGAGCATGGGACCGAAAATCGACGCGGCCCTGGTATTCATTGCGCGCGGCGGACACGAAGCGATCATCACCAACCACCAGCATATGGTGGATGCGGTGCACGGCCGCGGCGGAACGCATATCGTTCCGGATCCGGTGCCGTGACAAATAACAAGGAGATGGTGGTATGCCCAGAAAACGCATTCTGATCATGGGTGCAGCAGGACGTGACTTTCATAATTTCAATACCGTCTATCGCCACAACAAGGCATATGACGTTGTCGCATTCACGGCAACCCAGATTCCGAACATCGCAGGACGGAAGTATCCAGCCCGGCTCGCGGGAAAACTCTATCCGCGCGGCATTCCGATCTATCCGGAATCGGATCTCGTCCGGCTGATGAAGAAGTTCAAGGTTGACGAGGTTGTGTTTGCCTATTCGGATGTCTCGTTCCAGACGGTGATGGAGAAAGCCACCCTCGTCACCGCCTCCGGTGCGAGCTTCACGATGCTGGGTGCCGAGCAGACCATGCTGAAATCGACCGTGCCGGTGGTTGCAGTTGTTGCTGTGCGCACGGGCGCGGGAAAGAGCCAGACGTCGCGGCGCGTCTGCAGCTATCTTCGCAGCAAGGGCAAGCGGGTTGTCGCCGTCCGCCACCCGATGCCCTACGGCGATCTGGTCAAACAGAAGGTTCAGCGCTTTGCTTCCATCGATGACCTCCATACACACGAGTGCACCGTCGAGGAGATGGAAGAGTACGAACCGCACATCGTGGAAGGGACCATCATCTATGCTGGCGTGGACTACGAGGCCATCCTGCGCCAGGCGGAACGCGAGGCCGACGTGATCGTGTGGGATGGAGGCAACAACGATACGCCATTCTACAAGCCGGATCTGACGATCACCGTCGTGGATCCGCACCGGCCCGGACATGAACGCTCGTACTATCCCGGCGCGACGAACGTCCGCATTGCCGACGTGCTGGTAGTCAACAAAGTGGACTCGGCCCCGCAGGAAGGCATTGATGCGGTGCTCAAAAACATCAGCGAGATGAATCCTCACGCAACGATCATCCAGGCCGCATCGCCGATCGTTGTTGAAGATCCCGCGGTCATCAAGGGGAAGCGGGTGCTCGTGGTGGAAGACGGGCCCACGCTGACGCATGGAGACATGCGATTCGGGGCCGGGACCATCGCCGCCAGACAGTTCGGTGCGCTGGAGATCGTCGATCCGCGTCCCTTCGCGGTGCGCAGCATCGCCGAGACGTACCGGAAGTATCCGTCGACCGGGGCGATCCTCCCCGCCATGGGCTATGGCGCCGCTCAGATGGAGGACCTTGAAGCCACCATCCGCCAGGTTCCCTGCGATGCCGTGGTCATCGGGACCCCGATCGACCTCCGGCGCGTGATCTCCATCGACAAACCGTCAGTCCGTGTGACCTATTCTCTGGCAGAGACGACCAGACCGGACCTGACGGACGTCCTGCAGGGAGTGCTGAAAAAGCGGCGGTTGAAAAAACGCCGGTCGCGCAAGTAATTGTGCTCTGATTCCAAATTCCGTATATTTCAGCATGACCCACCCGGAACTCGTCCTCATCCTGGATTACGGATCGCAATATTCCCAGCTCATCGCACGCCGCGTGCGGGAGCTGGGAGTCTATTCTGAACTCCATCCGTTTCACCTTTCCGTTGACCGCATCCGGGAAATGCGCCCGAGGGGGATTATTCTCTCCGGGAGCCCGTACAGCACGTATGAAAACGGCGCACCCCTCTCCTCCCCTGAACTCTTCGACCTCGGCATACCCGTCCTCGGCATCTGCTTCGGGCTGCAATTGATCGGGTACCAGCTTGGCGGCGAGGTGGACCGGGCTGCGAGACGGGAATACGGGCATGCCACGCTGCGCATAGACGACCAGACTGACCTGTTCGCCGACCTGCCGGATCAGGCGCGGGAGGGCATGTCTGTCTGGATGAGCCATGGAGATCATCTGACCGGCATGCCCCCAGGGTTTGAGGCGATCGCGCATACCGACAACGCTCCCATCTGCGCAATACGCAACCCCTCGAAGCGCATCTTCGGCGTCCAGTTCCATCCCGAGGTGGTCCACACTCCCCAGGGTAAGCAGGTGCTACGGAACTTCCTCTACCGCATCTGTGGTTGCACTGGTGGATGGAGCCCGGCGTCATTCATCCAGAACGCCGTGAAGGAGATCCGGGAAACGGTAGGGGATGGGCGGGTGATCTGCGCCCTCTCGGGAGGGGTCGACTCCTCCGTTGCAGCAGTCCTGCTGCACCATGCGATCGGTGACCGGCTGCAGTGTGTGCACATCAACAACGGACTGATGCGCCTGGATGAATCCGAGGGCGTGGTGCGCACGTTCCGCGATGCCTATGCGATCCCGCTCGACTCTGTGGATGCAACAGACCGGTTTCTCACAAAGCTCCGCGGAGTGACGCATCCCGAACGGAAGCGGAAAATCATCGGCAAGCTGTTCATCGACATCTTTGAAGAAGAGGCGAGGAAGTTCGGCCAGGCAGACTTCCTTGCGCAGGGCACGTTGTACCCCGATGTGATTGAGTCCACCTCGTTCCGCGGGCCGTCGGTCACCATCAAGACGCACCACAATGTCGGCGGACTCCCGAAGCGGATGAAGCTGCGTCTGATTGAGCCGTTCCGGGAACTGTTCAAGGACGAAGTGCGGGCAGTCGGGCTCGAGCTCGGGCTTCCCGAAGATCTGATCTGGCGACATCCATTTCCCGGACCGGGTCTGGCTGTGCGCGTGCTCGGCAGTGTCACACGGGAGCGGCTGGATCTCCTGCGCCGGGCAGACGCTATATTCGTCGAGGAGATCAAGAAAGCCGGTCTGTACAGGACTATCTGGCAGGGCTTCGTCGTCCTTCTGCCGGTGAAGTCTGTCGGCGTTATGGGCGATGGCCGCACATACGAAAACGCTGCGGCCATTCGGGCTGTCAGCAGTGTCGATGGGATGACTGCAGACTGGTCGCGCATTCCGCATGACACTCTCGCGGCCATTTCGTCGCGCATCACCAACGAAGTGCGTGGTATCAATCGCGTGGTCTTTGATATCAGTTCGAAGCCACCCTCAACAATAGAATGGGAATGAAGTTCGCCCGCGAAGTCAGCTTCCTGAATCCTGTCGTCCGGATTCCCTTGTGAAAAAGTACTTCTCGTTCGTCAAAATCGAACACACCCTTTTTTCGCTGCCGCTGGTGTACGCAGGAGTCTTTCTCGCGTCGCGCGGCGCGTTTCCGGGATGGGGGCCGGTTCTGCTGGTCGTGGCTGCCGCAACGGGCGCGCGGACCGTCGCGTTCGCACTGAACAGAATCATCGACCGGAGAATCGATGCCCGGAATCCCCGTACCGCATCGCGCGATCTGCCCAGCGGACGAATGAACCTCGGCGAGGCGTTGGGAGTGCTGTCCGCCGGACTTGCACTGTACTTCGGGTCCGCCTACCTGCTTTCCTTCTTCTGTTTCATGCTGTCACCGATCCCGCTCATCGTGTTCCTTGTCTATCCCACGATGAAACGATTCACGCCGCTGGCCCATTTCGGTGTCGGGATGGGGCTCGCGATGGGACCTCTTGGCGGGTGGTTTGCGGTATCGCCCTCGACTGACGGACTCCTGACGCCCCTTCTGCTTTCACTCTACACTCTCCTCTGGGTATCGGGATTTGACATCATCTATGCGACACTGGACGAAGAGTTCGACCGGAAAGAGTCCCTCTATTCGTTTCCGGCACGGTTTGGCCGTGAACGCGCTCTCCGGTACTCCGGATATCTTCATTTCGCGGCGTTCGGCGTGCTCGCCATTCTGTTCTGGCAGACCCGGCTCTCTCTGTATGCGCTCCCGCTGCTCCTCCTCACGGGAGCTCTGCTCTATCTTGAGCAGAAGAAAGCCGAAGATGTCGAGCTTGCGTTCTTCAGGATCAACGCGGTTGCAGGTTTTGCTGTACTCGCAATGGTGTTCGTGGGGGTGTGGACATGAAGATCGTGGTTGGCATAACGGGATCGTCCGGAGCGGTGTACGCGCTGGATTTTCTGAAGAAATGTCCTGCGACAAAGTACCTGATCGTCAGCAAGTGGGGCAAGGTGCTTCTGCGGGACGAACTGAAGATGACTGACAAGGACCTCGCACCGTTCGTCGAGCGTACCTTCTCTGACGATGACCTTACCGCGCCGCCGGCATCCGGCTCCAATCGTTTTGACGGCCTGGTCATCCTCCCCGCGTCCACCTCCACTATCGGACGGATTGCCTCGGGCATCGGGGACACCCTCATCACGCGCACGGCGCAGGTCTGCCTGAAAGAGCGCTTCCCCCTGATTCTCTGCGTACGGGAAACGCCTCTCTCAACCCTGACGCTTGAGCAATGCGCCCGGCTCTCAGGGTACGGGGCGACCATCATGCCCATCTCGCCGCCGCTCTATTATGTTCCGGAGTCGGTCGACGCCTATGTCGGGGGATTCACGGACAAACTGCTCGGGACTCTGGGACTGCGCGGTGCACCCGGGTGGCGGGAGGAGGAATTCCGGTGAACCCGGCTGCGTTCCGGACAATCGGAGACTTTGCGCTGTATCTGGAAAGTGTGGGGGAGCTTCACCGGGTGCATGACGAGGTGGATCCGTATCTCGAGATCACGGAGATCGCGCGCCGCGCCGTCCGTGAACGCCGTCCGGCGTTGCTGTTCGAACAGGTCAAAGGCTCGCCCTATCCGGTCCTCGTCAATGCGATGGCCAGCGACCTGCGCTGCGAGCTGGCCCTTCAGAAACATCCGGAGCAGCTGGGTGAGGAGCTCATCGCATTTCTCGGTGATATTCTTCCACCCCGTCCCGCCTCTGTGCTGAAGCACCGGAAGCTTGCACGCAGATTCCTTTCGGCACCCGTCACCCGCGTCCGCACCGGTCTCGCCCGGCAGGTTGTCGAACAACCTGACCTCGATACGCTTCCGATACTCACCTGCTGGCCGGATGATGGGGGGAGGTTTATCACGCTGCCTCAGGTGATTACCTACGATCCGCTGACGCACAAACGCAACATGGGCATGTACCGGATGCATGTCTTCGATGCTGCGACAACGGGTATGCACTGGCAGATCCAGAAGGGGGGAGGGTTCCATCATGTGCAGGCGGAGAAGCTGGGTCAGTCCCTCGAGCTCGCCGTTGCCATCGGAACCGACCCCGCGCTGCTCATGGCTACGATTGCTGCGCTTCCCGAGAACATCGACGAGGCCATGTTTGCCGGATTCCTCAGGGGGAAGCGCACGGAGTTCACGCGCGGTGCGACCATCAGCATCGATGTCCCTGCCCACGCAGAATTCGTGCTCGAGGGAGTGGTGCGCCCCGGCGAACGCCGCATGGAGGGTCCGTTCGGCGATCACTTCGGCCACTACTCACATGCAGCGGAGTATCCGGTCTTTCACCTGACGGCAATAACCCGGAAGCGGAATCCCCTCTACCCCGCGACGGTCGTCGGGATTCCCCCCATGGAAGACAAGTTTCTCGGCGATGCGACGCAGCTGATCCTTGGTCCGCTTGCCCGTCTCATCCATTCTGAAATCACCTCGATGTGGGCGTATTACGAAGCGGGCTTTCACAATCTCCTTGTCGTCGCCGTCGACCAGCGGTACGGCAAAGAGGCGATGAAGACTGCACTCGGCCTCATGGGCATGTCCCAGCTCGCGCTGACCAAATCCCTGGTCCTCGTGAGCGAAGGCGTGAACGTCCGGAATTTCGATGAGGTGATGAAGGAGGTGAGGGACCATTTCGATCCCCACCACGATTTTGTGCTGATCCCCAAAGTGCCTCTGGACACGCTTGACTTCACAAGCTATACGATGAATCTCGGCAGCAAGATGATCCTGGATGCAACCCGCAAAATCCGGCCCGATGTGGTGATCAGACGCAGGCAGCAACTGCCGTCGCCCGATGCCCTCCGGGCGGTGAAGGAAACGGACAGCGCGATCGTGGATTGCCGGTTCGTGCACGAAACGCTGCTGCTGGTCAAGGTGCGGGAAGGAGGCCGGCGGATCATCGAAACACTGGTCCGCCACCCGGCACTGACTGGCGTGACGATGATCGCTGCGGTGAGCGAGGATGTGGACATCCAGGACCGCGAGAACTATATCTGGGGAGTCTTTACGCGGTTTGACTGCGAGCGCGACATCGCCTTCACACGGCAGGAGCTGATCGGGATCAGTCCGGTCTACTCCGGTGTTATGGGTATAGACGCTACCTGGAAAACCGGATATCCCAAGGCGCTCACGATGACGGAGGACGTCCGCAGGAAAGTTGACGAGCGGTGGGAGCGGATGTGGCGGTGACGGTGCGCCAGCCCGCGTTGCCGATTTTCGGGTGGATCGTCGGGAGGACTGATTGTCTGTTGGAACGATCTCAGGGAGCGATTTCACCATGATGCAGGGCACGGCAGGTTTCGTCAGACGAACCCTGCAGTGACCTCACCCATTGCCCGGCGCAATTCACTGGTGGGCCGGATAGCTCAGGTTTGTTTCTGGCGCGGTGCGGTACAGGGTGGACTCACGAAAGAGCCAGCGCAACTCATTGAGTGTACGCAACAAAGACCACAATGTGCGTTCCTCCCATAAACAGAACCCTATAGCCTTCAGGGATCATACAGGAATAGCACCGTCGCTGTATCAATTCAAACAGAGAAACCGACAGCACCATGGACATCACATTCAGAGATAAAGAACTCGGGCCCGTCTGGGCGAAAGTCCAGAAGGGCGAGAGACTGTCATTGGAAGACGGACTCATCCTGTACAGGACTCCGGACATCATCGGGCTGGGCAAAATGGCCCATACCGTGCAGAAGTCCCGGAGCGGGGACGGCGTCTACTTTGTCCTCAATCAGAAGATCGAACATACCAATATTTGTGTCCTGTCGTGCAAGTTCTGCGATTTCGCAGTGAAGAAGGGCGCCGCCGGCGCCTACGAGATGACGGCCAGGGATGTTCTGGACCGGCTGACGCCGGACATCAAAGAAGTGCATATCACCGGAGGGATGCCGGCGGACTGGCCATGGGAGCGGTATCTGGATCTTGTGGAGTCGGTGCACCGCACTCTCCCGGACGCAGACGTAAAGGCGTTCACAGCGGTGGAGATCGACTTCTTTCACAAGAAGTTCAGAATGTCCATTGAAGAGGTGCTTCGCCAGCTGAAAGCGGCAGGCGTGCGCACGATGCCGGGCGGCGGTGCGGAAGTGTTCTCGGAGCGGGTGCGGAAACAGCTTTTCAATCAAAAGATCGGCGCGAAGGGATGGCTCGAGGTGCACAGGACTGCTCACCGTCTGGGCATTCCCACGAACAGCACCATGCTGTACGGTCACATCGAGACGATCGAAGAGCGGCTCCAGCATATGATGAAACTGCGCGAGCTGCAGGACGAAACCGGCGGCTTCCTGACATTCATCCCTCTTGCGTTCCAGCCCGGCGCAACGGGGATCAAACCGTCGCACAGGCATACATCGGCTATCGATGATCTCAAGACCATTGCCGTCTCACGGCTCATGCTGGACAACTTCCCGCACATCAAGGCGTACTGGGTGATGCTGACGGAGGAGGTGGCCGGCGTCGCACTCAACTTCGGCGCGGATGACATGGATGGAACCGTCGGGGGAGAAAAAATCGCCCATGATGCCGGTGCCATCAGTCCGATGTCGCTCAAGAAGGATCAGATCATCCGCATCATCCGTGCGGCGGGGAAGATCCCGGTCGAACGGGATGTCTATTATAATCCCCTCCATCTCCATGCGGAGCGTGTGATCGGGAAGATTCCGTACCTGAACTCAATAGCGTTCCACGCGCACCTCCATGTCCCTGGCTACAAAGTGCTGCCGGTCAAACCCCGCCGGATGGGCATGCTGAGCGAGAAGGGGATGATAGACGCCGGCCTGTTCTCTGTCATGAACTACGTCGAGCAGGCAGAGCAACTGGAACCGATCGGATACGGTCTGGCCACGCGTGACCAGGTGAAGAGCGTCATGCTTTTTTCGAAGGAGGGGTGGCGCGACCTGGACGGCAAGCGGATCGGGATCATCGATGATACCGCGACCTCCGTTCGCCTCCTCCGCGTCCTGCTGGAAAAGAAATATGGCATCACGGCGCGCTTCGAACGGCTCCATGGGGGTGTGAATGACCACTCCGGACTGGATGCCGTCCTGCTCATCGGCGACGAAGCGCTGCGGCATCAGAAGACCGGCCTTGCCGGGTTCGACCTGATCTACGATCTGGCGAGCGAATGGTATGAATGGCAGAAGCTGCCCTTTGTGTTTGCTGTCTGGGCTGCGAAGCGTTCGCTGCCGGCGGAATCCAAAGCGCAGATCACACGGGCTCTCGAGGCGTCTCTGGAGAAAAGCAACGAGGACCTCGCGGGGATCGCCGGAGCAAGCGGCCGGCGTCTGGGCCTCACGGAAATGGAGACAGTAGAGTACCTCACCGGTTTCAACTACCGGCTGGGCGAACGGGAATGGGAAGCCATCACGAGGTTTGCGGGAATGGTGCGTGAACTCGAGCAGCCGGAGGGACAGGTCCCGGAGCGGAACGACCTGCCCGGCAGCAGGATGTGAACCGATGGGACACCTCATGGACTGGATCCGGGAAGGCAGACGATGACGCTGGAGCAGGTTTTTCAAAAGATACGGAAGCAGGAACGCATGACCCGGGAAGAAGGTCTGGCACTTCTCCAACGGGGCGATCTTCTGGACCTCGCCGAAGCAGCCAACGAGGTCCGCTTCCGGATCAACCCGGATCCCCGTGTCACGTTTGTGATCGACACCAATCCGAACTACACAAATGTCTGTACGATTGACTGCATATTCTGTGCGTTCTACAGGCATCCCGGCGAATCGGGGGAGTACACGCACAGCGTTGACGATCTCATTGCGAAGTTCAAAGAAGCGGCGGCACGGGGTGTCACGACGGTTCTCCTCCAGGGCGGTGTCAATCCGGCGCTGCCGCTGAGCTACTATCTGGAACTCGTGGAGCGGACGGTACGGGAGGTCCCCTCCATACATCCGCATTTCTTTTCCACATCGGAAGTGCTGGGCATGGCTGAGGTTTCGGGGTTCAGTGTGCCCGAAGTGCTTGCGCAACTGTGGGATGCGGGCCTGCGGACGCTGCCGGGCGGAGGAGCGGAAATCCTCTCCGACCGTGTCAAGCGAAAGATCAGCAGCCGGAAGGGAACCAGCGCCGACTGGCTGCACGTGATGCGGGAGGCGCACCGCATCGGGTACAAGAGCACCGCGACAATGATGTACGGCCATCTCGAGCAGGACGAGGACATCATCGACCATCTCGAGGTCGTGCGGGCGCTGCAGGATGAGTATCACGGATTCACCGCGTTTGTCCCGTGGAGCTTCAAACCTGGCAACACGCCGCTGGAGAAGATCATTCCTCACTATGCGACGCCGACACGCTACCTGCAGATCCTGGCGCTCTCGCGCCTGTATCTCGACAACGTGCCGCACATCCAGGCATCATGGTTTTCGGAGGGGAAGAAGGTGGGGCAGATTGCGCTTCATTTCGGTGCGGATGATTTCGGCGGTACACTGCAGGAAGAGAATGTGCACGCGGCTGCGAATTTCGTGAACACGACAGACACTGAAGAGTGCATCCGGATGATTCACGACGCGGGATTTGAGGCGGCGCAGCGGAACACGGTCTACGAGATTCTCAACGTCTATCCACCCCCTGCCGAGGCGGCGTAAGGGCGGTGCCTCCCGGACCTTCGGAGACGAAACGTTCTCCATTGACAGGTTGAAGCATCCCGATGACTAACCTCTGATTGCAGCACCGTGCGGACATCCGGTTTCTCACGTCACGCACCTCGCTCGCAATCCCCTGGCATCCTCCTGGACTGGGTGCGCGGACTCCTGGGAGCGGGTTGCCCAAGTGACCGGACCTCCGCCGGCGTATGGTGCCCCGATGCCTGCCCCGATGCATCAGACAAGTTCTATCGTCGGGACCTCTTGCACCACCCCTTTCTCCGCTGCCCTCGCGAACAACATCTGCAGACCCCGCAGTCCCTTTTCGCCCATGTCGATCGTCAGGTCGCTCACGTACATCTTCACGAACTTCTCGCCCAGCGCGTAGTCAATCCCCCGGCCCCATCGCATGGCGTAAGGGATTGCCTCGTCCTGATGGGCGTAGCCGTAGGCGATGCTCTCCTTCAATCCACGGGAGAGTATCGTTGCCAGGTTCATGCCGAGGTCCTTCCGCACCACATCAAGTCCCAGCGGCAACGGGAGTCCGCCGGTTTCTCCGTCCCAGAACTCTCCGAAGTCCAGGATCTTATTGTACCCGAGCGACTGGTAGGTGATCTGCCCTTCATGGATAAGCAGTCCGGCGTCCACACTTCCGTTGTCGACCGCCTCCATGATGGCATCGAAAGGCATGTCGATATGCCGGATGCCCTGCGTAAATGTGCGGAAGAGGAGCGTTGCGGTGGTCAGGGGGCCGGGGGTTCCTACGAGCTTTCCCTTCAACTCTTCCAGCGTCCTGTATTTCCGTGAAATGATCACGGGTCCGTATCCCTCGCCCATGCTTGCGCCGGTCCGCATGATCCAGTAGTGTTCCGCTACGGCGGGGAACGCATGAGCCGAGATTGCCGTGACCTCGAGCTCGGCTTTCATGGCGCGGACGTTCAGCGACTGGATGTCCTCGAGCATGTGTTCGATGGTGATTCCTTCGAGTTTCACCTTTCCGCTGGCAAGTCCGTAGAACATGAAGGCATCATCGGGGTCGGGACTGTGTCCGACGCGGATTACGCGGTCAGCTGGCGCGATCATTTTTCTCCTGTGTAGATAGTGACGATGCCGAACGTCAGTCGGTGCTGGCGTGGCGAACGGATGCCGGCTTCCTTCAGGATGGCGAGGAACTCCTCTCCCTGGGGGAACTTCATGACAGTATCCGGCAGGTATGTGTACGCATCCCGGTCTTTCGAAATGGATCTGCCCAGGAGCGGGAGAATCCTCCGGAAGTAGAAGAGATAGAGCTGCCGGAGCGGGAAGGCCGTCGGTCGGGAGAACTCAAGCACCACGATGCGCCCTCCGGGCCGCAGCACTCTCTGCATCTCGCGGAGTCCCTGGTGCAGATGTTCGAAGTTGCGGGCGCCGAACGCGACCATCGCCGCATCGAATGCATTGTCCCCGAACTCAAGGTGTTCTGCCTCGCCGGTTCTCAGGTGGATCACCTCTCCGGCGCCCATCCGCTGGATCTTCGCTCTTCCGATGGCCAGCATGTTCTCTGCGATGTCCACGCCGATCACCTCGTCCGGCTTGAGGCGGAGAGCCGCGATGGCAAAATCCGCGGTTCCCGTCGCGACATCCAGAATCCTCCGCGGCCGCAGGTCCCGGAGCGACGCCACGGCTTTACGGCGCCAGTAGAGATCGGCACCCCCGCTCAGCATGTGGTTCAGCAGGTCATACCGGTGCGCAATTGCGTCAAACATCGAACGGACGAGGTGCTTTTCCAGGGGAGTGCTATCGGGGCTGTGAGTGCACGGTTCTGCATGTGCCGGCGGCACACAAGAACATACGGAATAGGGGGCTCAGATTCTACAGTTGACTTTTTCCGCACCTTGCCGTACTCTGAATGCATGAACGAAAAGCTTCTTGTACGCCTTCCCGCGGGAAACGATCGCCGGTACCCGGTTCTGATCGGAGCCGGAGCCTTGCATGAACTACCGGCGCTGCTGCTCCGGCAGTGGCGCGGACGCTCGGTCTTCGTGGTGACCGACGAGAATGTTGGCAGGTTGTACGGCCGCGCTGTCATGCATGATCTCCACCGGGCCGGTTTGGATGCGCTGCTGATCGACATCCCCGCCGGAGAGAAGTCCAAGTCCATTGACGTCTACTATGCCGTCATCACAGCCCTCCTTGAGAACAACGTCCGGCGAGGAAGTGTGGTGGTTGCGCTCGGGGGAGGAGTGGTCGGTGACCTCGCAGGCTTTACGGCGGCAACGGTCCTCCGTGGCGTTCCTTTCGTTCAGGTGCCCACGACACTTCTGGCTCAGGTGGACAGCAGCGTCGGCGGCAAAGTGGGAATAGGGCCGAATTCCGGAACGGCATGGCGGAGGTCCTGAAGATCGCTGTCGCCCTGGATGCGAAATTCTTCTCTCTCCTGGAACGAAAAGCGCATGACATCACGCCTGCGCATGTGCGCCTTCTTTCGAAAGTGATCGCCACGTCCGTCGGTCTCAAGGCTGCGGTCGTGGCCCGGGACGAACGGGAATCAGGCTTGCGCAAGGTGCTGAATCTCGGCCACACGCTGGGCCATGCGATTGAAGCGGCGACTTCGTTCCAGCTCAGGCACGGGGAGGCCGTCGCCATCGGCATGATCCTCGAAGGGAAGCTCGCCGTTACGCTGGGTCTTCTCGATGTGCGCGATCTTCTCCGCATGAAGCGTGTGATGGATGCGGTGGGACTGCCCGCGCGCCTTCCCGCGCGACTCGACATGAAACGGCTCCTTTCGGCCCTCGCTCTGGACAAGAAAAGAAGTGCCGGAGCGCAGTTGTTCGTCCTCCCGCGCAGTATGGGGAAGTCCGCCATCGATGTGCCTGTCCCTCCTCTGCTCATCCGTTCTGTGCTCACATGATCATCGTGGCCATCACCGGACCGACTCCAGAGGACGCCCGAAGACAGCTCCGGCTCTCATCCCGTTATGCACAGATGGTTGAATTCCGGTTGGATCGGATTGCTGACAGTCCAGTGGGGGACTTGATCCGCGGCTGTCGTAAGCCCTGGATCGCGACCTGCAGGCCGGTGCGTGAGGGAGGAACGTATGCAGGTGATGAGCGTGGACGCCTTGACCGCCTCTGTGATGCCGCGAAGGCCGGTGCGGCATTTGTCGACATAGAACTCGATGCTATCCGGGACTTCCGTGCATTGCTCACATCGCACCATGTGCGTACCAGGCTGATTGTCTCGAGACATTGTTTCGATCAGCAACCTCCCGATATTCCCCGGACGTACAGAGCGCTTCGCGCGGTGCGCGCTGATGTTGTGAAATTATCGTTCATGGCCGACGATGCCTGGCAACTGTCGCTGGTCAGGATGTTTCTGCAGTTGGCCCGCAAGGACAAGCAGCACGCCATCGCGCTGGCCATGGGGACGGCAGGCGAGGCCAGCCGTGTCCTCTACAAAATGCTCGGCGGATGGGCAACATATGCCGCTCCCGAAGAGGGAGAACCATCTGCCCCCGGGCAAGTGCCCGCCCGGATCCTGCATACGATATACCATGCGCACGAGCGCACACGGCGTACAAAGGTGTTCGGACTCGTGGGGAATCCGGTCGGACAGAGCAAGGGCGTCTACATCCACAATCCGTTATACCGCTCGGCGGGGTTTGACGGCGTGTACGTGCGGTTTCCCGTTGTCGACACCGCGCGGTTCATGAAGGATGTCAGCCCCATGGTGTCGGGATGCAGCGTCACGCTTCCCCATAAACAGGAGATGGTCCGGTATTGTGCCTCCTGCTCGCCTGAGGCTGCGGCGATCGGCGCTGTGAACACTCTGGTGCACAGGCGCACTGGATGGCATGGCGCGAACACCGATGCCAAAGGTGCTCTCGTGGCTATCGAGCGGAGAATGAAGGTGGCAGGGAAGAAGCTGGTGATTGTGGGTGCGGGAGGGGCCGCGCGTGCAATCGCAGCGGAGGCGAAACACCGGGGTGCGTCTGTGGTGATCGTCAACAGGTCAGACACGCACGCCCGGACGCTGGCCGGAGAGCTCGGCGTTGGGTGGGCTCCGCTCCTTGAACTCCATGACCTCAACCCTGAGATTCTCATCAACGCAACGCCGGTCGGCATGTGGCCGGATATCCAGAACACTCCGGTGGACGCAATTCCCCCCACAGTCCGTCTGGTCTTCGATGCAATCTACAATCCATCCATGACCCGTTTTCTGACAATGGGGCGGGACAGGGGGCTTGTCGTGATCACCGGCGTGGAAATGTATGCACAACAGGCGGTCGAGCAGATACGCCTCCTGACCGGAATCCGCGTGAGCGCTGCACAGGTCCGCCGTCGCTTCGAGATCGCGTCCGCCGCTCTCGCTCCCGGAACCGGAAAGGTCCGCACCTGAACGGAGATGTCCTCCCCACGAATCATAGTGCCGGTTGACCGCCTCGAAGGAGTCATGCACGTGCCGGGATCGAAGAGCATCACGAACCGGGCTCTGGTCTGTGCGGCGCTTGCGGAGGGCAAGTCAGTCATCCAGAACTCATCGGACAGCACCGATACCGGCATGATGATCAATGGGTTGAATCAGATGGGTGTGCTGGCTGTGCGTTCCGGAGACGGCCTGACTGTTCACGGCACGGGTGGGCGGCTCTACGCGCCGAAGTATCCCATCCCTGTCGGCAATGCAGGGACGACATTGCGCTTTCTGTTGTCTGTTGCGGCCCGGGCAACGGGCACGACCGTGTTTGAGGGATCTCCGCGCATGGCCCTCCGGCCAATCACTCCGCTCATCGACGCGCTGACCGGTCTGGGTGTGCATGTTGAATTCCAGCCGCATGCATCACGGTACGTCGTTCACGGCGGAACCTTCCGCGGCGGTGCGGCGAGTGTGAGCGGTGAGCAGAGTTCTCAATTTGTCTCCTCCCTCCTGCTGGCGTCGCCCGGTTTGGAGCGAGAGCTCATGCTCGACGTGCCGGGGAGCCTCCCGTCCGCACCCTACGTAACGATGACGATTCGCGTGATGAATTCATTTGGCGTCGGTGTGCGTGTCCGGGATTCCCGGTTCGAGATCTCTGCCGGTGCCCGGTACCGGGCAGCGGCATACCAGATCGAGGCCGATGCATCCAGTGCAACGTACCCATTCGCCGCCGCCGCGCTGTGTGGCGGACCTGTTGCCGTGCCGCACCTGGCGCCGGACTCCATGCAGGGTGATGCGGGATTCCTCGAAGTCCTGCAACGCATGGGGTGCCGCGTGCAGCGGGATGGGATGCAGGTTGCGGTTGAGCGGCAGGAAGCGCTGCGAGGAATCGACGCCGACATGAATGCCATGCCCGATGCCGTGCCGGCGCTCGTGGCTGTGGCTCTCTTTGCAGACAGCCCGACGCGGATCCGCAACGTCGCACACCTCCGGTTCAAAGAATCTGATCGTCTCGGGACGCTTGCGGAACAGCTCACGCAGATGGGTGCGGACATCCGGGTGGCAGAGGACGGACTTGAAATCCATCCCGTTCCCCTGCACGGAGCACAGCTCGATCCGCATGAAGACCACCGGCTGGCAATGATGTTTGCAGTGATCGGACTTCGTGTCCCCGGCATCCTTGTGGAAACTCCTGACTGTGTGGCGAAATCCTATCCGCGGTTTTGGGATGAGCTCGCCCGCCTGTCCACTCATCAATCATCCACCTGAACGGATTCGCATCCACCATGGCCGGCAATTCATTTGGAACACATGTGCGCATCACGACATTCGGCGAAAGCCACGGGCCCGCACTGGGCGTGGTTCTCGACGGCGTACGGCCGGGGATGCGCTTTGATGTCGCGGCGATCCAGAAGGAACTCGACCGGCGCCGCCCGGGACAGAGTACGCTCACGACGCCACGCAGGGAACCGGACAGGGTGGAGGTGCTCAGCGGTTTGTTCGAAGGAAAAACCACCGGCATGCCGATCTGTATGATCATCCGCAACACAGACCAGCGTCCGATGGCGTACGAGAAGATCAAGGCGATGTTCCGTCCGGGTCACGCAGGCCATACCTACCTGGCCAAGTACGGCATTGCGGACTACCGTGGAGGGGGGAGATCGTCCGGACGCGAGACGGTGGCGCGGGTGGCGGCCGGCGCGCTTGCAAAGAGCTTCCTTGCCGCACGTGGAATCGACATCATCGGGTACACGGTGGAAGTCGCGGGGATTGCGGCGCGGGAGTTTGACGAATCTGTCATTGAACAAAATCCGCTGCGCTGCGCGGACAGTCGCGCCGCTGAAGAAATGGCGGGCGCAATCATGCGAGCCCGCGACGAAGGCGACTCCGTGGGCGGCATCGTCGAGATCCGTGTGCGCAACATGCCTGTGGGACTGGGCGAACCGGTGTTCGACAAGCTGGGAGCCGATCTCGCGCATGCGCTCATGTCCGTTGGAGCGGTGAAAGGTGTGGAGTTCGGGAACGGCTTCGCAGGGGCGCGGCTCAGGGGAAGCGAGAACAATGATCCCCTTTATTTTGATGCGTCCGCGCGGCGCGTCCGGAGCCGGACAAACAATGCCGGCGGGATGGCAGGAGGAATCTCCACCGGCGAGGATCTCATCATGCGGATCGCTGTCAAGCCGACCTCTTCCATCCGGAAGATGCAGGACACAACCACGGTCGACGGCCGTCCGGCGCGCATCTCCGTTCAGGGAAGGCATGATCCATGCATCTGTCCCCGCATCGTCCCTGTTGCAGAATCCATGGTGGCACTCACCCTCATGGATCACTTCACACGCCAGCGCGTCCTCCGCGGGAGCAAGACCAGGCAGCAACGACGGGCCATGCTCTCGCTGATCGAGGAGGATTTGGCAATCCTCAGACGGCTGCGCAAGGAGATCACCGCAGCACTCGGAAAACGCTCACGAAAGGTGTAGTATGGTCAACCATAGACGCCCGGTCCTGATTGATTCTTGCCCTTTTTTTGAACTAATTAGTCCACTTCAGCAAGGCAGGAATCACGCGTGATCGAACTTCAGAATGTTTCAAAGCATTTCGGCTCATTTGTCGCAGTGGACGCCATTTCGCTGAAGATCGCTCCGGGTGAGTTCTTTGGATTCCTCGGCCCGAATGGTGCAGGCAAGACGACCACAATCAAGATGATGACCGGCCTGTACCGGCCGACCTCGGGATCGTGTACGATCAATGGTTACGACATCCAGACGCATCCCGTCGAGGCAAAGCGGAGCTTCGGTTATGTGCCGGATCAGCCGCATCTGTATGACCGCCTGACCGGAAGGGAATTCCTCTACTTCGTGGGAGGACTGTACAAAGAGGACGGCCGGGTTCTGAAGCAGCGCATCGATCACTATGCTCAGCTGTTTGAGATGGAACCCTTCCTGAACAACCCCGCGGAGGAGTATTCTCAGGGGATGCGGCAGAGAGTGGCACTGGCCGCGGCACTGATACACGACCCGCCTGCGCTGATCATCGACGAACCACTCCTCGGCCTTGATCCCCGCAGCGCATGGCTGGTCAAGACCACGCTCAAGCAGCTGACGAAAAAAGGATTGACGGTGTTCATGTCGACACACCTCCTCCGAGCGGTTGAAGAACTCTGCGACCGGATCGTCATCATCAAGAAAGGTCGCATCATCTATGAGGAAATGCTCAAGGCTTCGTGGGGTGATCACGGCCAGCTCGAACAGACGTTTCTTGAAGTCACGCGATAACCGCCATGCGGGAATTCTTCCTCCTTCTGAGTGTCCGTGCCGCGATGCTGATGAAAGGCATCACGGATACGCGATGGCAGTCGCTGAGTAAGAACATCTCCTCTGTCCTGATCTTCGGCGGCGTTGCGGTCGGGACATTCGTGATCGTGCGCATGTTCCTGGCCTATCTTGTGCACCAGGTTCATATCGATCTCTACACCGTCCACCGTCTCCTCTCCTTCGTGATGTTCAGCTTCTTCCTCTCAGTGAATATGATCAGCCTCCTGGTGAGTTACGCCACGCTGTATACGGCTGAGGATATTCCGTTTCTGTTCTCACTCCCGGTTCCGCATTCGGCCGTGTTCGGTGTGCGTATGGTGGAAAATGTGATCACCAGCGGCTCCACTCTGATGCTCCTGGGCCTGGCGGGCGTCCTTGCGTACGGTTCGGTGTTCCATCTGGACTTCTGGAGCTATCTCTTCATCATGTTCGCGGCCTTCGTTCCCTTTGTCCTGATTGCGGGAATGCTGGCGGTGATTGCCCTCGCCCTTCTGATTCTCGGGGCCGCACGTATCGGCGTTCGCTGGATGATGAGCATTGCCATTCCGATTTATGTCGTCGTGACCTCTCTGCTGATGCGGACCATGGACCCGACGGCGGTCATCCGTTCCGCGACATTTTTCCGCGGCGCAGCCGGGGTCGATGCGGCTGCCGGGGAGGGTGCCGCCGCCGGGAGTGATGTCCTCTATTGGTTCCCCAGCGACTGGCTGGCGGAGCTTCTGAACGCGCTGGTCCGCCACCGTGTGGCGGAAGCATGGGGGTACGCCGGGCTTCTGTTCCTCCTGCTTGTTGTGCTCGCCGTGGTTGCGGCGCTGGTTGGACGGCGATGGTACTATGCTTCGTGGCTGGCGGCGACAGAGATGCGCATGCACCGGACAGCAGCAAACGGGTGGCTCCGCCCCGCCATCATGGAATTCGGTCGGTTCTGGGGATATCGCCCTCATCTTGAAGCCGTGGTCAAACGCGATTTCTGGCTCTTCATGCGCGATCCGTCGCAACGGTTGCATACCCTCATCATGTTTTTTCTTGCGTGCGCCGTTGTCGCTTCGATCCGTTCCATGGATGTGACGGTCAACCAGCCGGCATCGCTCGTGCTGTCGTTCGTCATCGTCTTCATCTTCATTGGTTTTCTTGTGAGTTCCGTCATCCTGCGATTTGTCTTTCCCACAGTGAGCCTCGAAGGCGATGCGTTCTGGGCGGTGCGGACGGCGCCGATCACACTGTCGCGGCTCTACTGGATGAAGTTTGCCGTGGCGCTTGCCTCTGTCATTGTGCCCGCTGAGCTGATGATCGTGCTGTCGGTCCCTGCCATGCGCGGGCACTCGTCTCTATTGATTCTGGCCGCCACAGGCATGGCCGGGCTCGTGGTGGCTCTTGTGAGCCTGAATCTTGGCTCCGGTGCGTACTATGCCACGCTGAATGAGAAGAATCCGGTGAAAGTTGCTTCCTCCCAGGGCGCATCGGTGACCTTTCTGGGTAGCCTGGTTATCCTCCTGGTCGTTGCCGGCATCGTTGCGTTGCCCGCCTCGTTTATAGCAGGATTGCTGGGGCAGCGCTCCTCTGACCTTCCTATGACCCTGGCACTCGGAGGAATCGTCCTTATCGCAGGTGCGGTAACCGTTTTGTCTCATCAACTGGGCCTTCGGGCCCTGCGAAAGGATTTCTGAGGGGGCGTCCCGTGGCCTGTCTTGGCATACATGAGTTGCTCGACGCAGCACGGCGTTATGAGGAAGAAGGGAAGGTACTCCACGCCGGACAGGTCTACTGGCGGCTGATGAAGGCGGCTCCGGATCTGGAGGAACCGTACCTCCGGCTGGCGGCGATCTTTCTGGATGAAGGACACGCGGAGGAAGCCGAGCGCATTCTCCGCCGGGGGGCGCGGACATGCTCCGACAGCACGCACTGTCTGACAGTGCTCAGTGATCACCTGCTCAGGCGAAGCGACTACAGTGGGGCACTGGAGTGTCTTGCCCCGCTACTGACAAAAAGGCTTCCGCAGGTGCACCTGCGGGCAGCAGTGGCGCTCATGCACCTGGGCAAGATGGCGGGGGCTGAGGCGGAGATTCGGAAGGCGCTGACCCTGGAATCACGCCTCCCGCAGGCGCGGGAGGTCCTGGGGGAAATCCTGCTGGCAACACGCCGGCCGGGAGAAGCAGCGGCCGAGCTGAAACGCGCACTGCGCATCAGTCCGTACAACGGCTGGACCCACCAGCTCCTGGGTCAGGCCTACCTGCAGAACCGGAACCTGATGGAGGCACTCGACGCATTCCAGATGGCCGTGAACCTTGATCCGCTGGACGCGCGTGCATGGCACTTGTGCGGTGAAGTGCTGCTCCGCCTGCGGCGGCTCAATGAGGCCGAAGTGTGCCTGCGCCGTGCCCTCGATCTGGATCCACAGTCAGCTGAGACGTCGGTCATCATGGGAGAACTCTCTTTGCAGAAAGGTGACATGGAACACGCCCTGGCAGCGTTTGACACCGCGTTGCGTCTCCACCCGGGCCACCAGCGTGCCATGGATGGACGGCTGCACGCGCGCATGCGGGAGTTGCGGCTCGCTGAACGATTGAGTCTCCTTCTCCTCGCCTTCCTTGTCGGCTGGTTCTCTTCGCTCGCGCAGGTATCAACCCCCGGCGACCGGGAAATCGGCGATCTCTTTTCCACCGGGGTCGTTCAGTATCAAAGTGGGCAGTTCAGGGAAGCGGCGGAAACATTCGGGACATTGACCACGTCCTACCCCGGCAACAAGCGGATCACTGCCGCGATCATCATGAGAGGGAAGGCGCTCTTCCAGCTTGGCGAAAATCTCGAAAGTGCCCGGGCCGTGCGGACGATTCTCACCGATTATCCCCGGAGCCGGTACACCTCGGACGCTCATGTCGTGCTCGGCAACATCTACCGGCGCATCGGACGGCAGGACGATGCGATGACGGAGATGATCCGTGCCTGGGAGACCATGGTGCGTCCGGAGCCGCCGCGCCTGGCGGCGGAGATTGTGGAAGCAATCGATACGCTCGCCTCGACGGCATTCACTCCGGCACATCTGCGAAGTCTCATCCCGACAACCTCTGACCAGGAATGTCAGGCCTTTCTCTGGTTGAAGATTGCCGAGAACGAAGCCGCAGGGGAAAACACTCTTCGCTCCCGCCTCGCGCTTGATACGCTGCTCCAAATGTATCCAGCGGAGCGGACGCATCCGCGCGTCACCGCTCTGCTCAACAGGCTCACCAAACAGAGTGACGTGAGGCTGGGTGTGGTGCTTCCGTTGATGCGGAACGGAGCACCCACGGCCGCGAAAGAGATCGCCCAGGAGGTACTCGAGGGCGTCAGTTTCGCCGTTGAACGGTACATGGCGGATCCCTATCACCGCATCAGCGTTGTTCAGGTGACACGTGATACGGAACGGGATCCCCTCGTGGCAGATCGTGTGGTGCGGGAACTTGCGGCGGACGATCGGGTGGTGGCTGTCATCGGGCCCGTCTTCTCGAGTTCGGCGGTAGCGGCCGCACGCGCGGCTGCGGAGTTGAACCTTCCGCTGATCACTCCGACGGCAAACGCAAACGGGATAGCAGCACTGGGGAGTGTGATCTTTCAGGCAAATCCGGATTATGAGATGCGAGGCCGGGCGATGGCGCAATTCGCAGTCAAGCGCCGGAAATGTTCCCGTCTCGCCATTCTCGCTCCGTCTGACTCCTACGGCAAGTTCCTCGCCGAAGCCTTCAGTGATGAGGTCCACCGCCTCGGGGCACGCGTCGTCTCCACGGAATGGTATGAGCGCGGATCTGCTGACCTCAAGAGGCAGCTGGGCAACATCCGCCGTGCGGGGCTGCGTATCGGCGCTGACCCGATGATCTCGTTCGGCGGAAAAAAGAAACTCGGCGAGTTGATGAAGCTCGCGGGTCTCGGCGTGCCGGTGCACAGGCTGGATTCGCTCATGCACAAGGGGGCGTCGGTCAGCGCGATCTCCCTCATCGGATCTGATGCTGCCGCAAAGCTGGACTCTATCGGCATTGACGTGGTGTACGATGAATCGCTTGCTGACAGCCTTGACATTCCCGTCACGACCATCGACGGATTGTATATCCCCATCAGCGCACCTGGAGAGATCGGCATCGTCTCCTCGCAGGTCACCTATTTCAACCTACACACGCAGTTGCTCGGTTCAGGGGAGTGGAACAATCTCCCCGAGTTGGATGCCAGTCGCCGGTACTGCACGGGTGTGTTCTTTGAATCTGATGCGCATGCCGACACGGCCTTGTCCTCATACCGGGGATGGCTGACTGCGTTCCAGTCCAAATACAAGAAACGTCCTGCCAAGCATACTCTGTACGGGTACGACACCGCAGAGCTTGTCCTGCAGACGATACGGGGCGGTGCAACGACCCGGCAGGGATTCGGACGAGCTCTCGCGGAGGTCCGTGAGTTCCAGGGCCTGCACTCAAAGGTAGGATTCTCCCAGAGGCGGGTGAATGTCTGGCTTTCCATACTGCAGTTTGACGGGAGGAATGTCCTCCGGGTTGATGAGATCCAGACGGAATAGGGCCCCCATTCCATCGTGGCCGAAAGACGATCGGCCACGGGAAAAGCTTCTGAGACAAGGCATCCACACGCTTTCCGACGCTGAACTCCTGGCTCTGGTGCTCCGGACAGGCAGCCGCGAATCCACCGCTCTGGATCTGGCACGATCCATCCTTGTGCGGGAGCGGAGCCTCCGGAAGATCGGCACGCGCACGCCCGGCGAGCTCATGCGGCAGCGCGGGATCGGTCCGGCGAAAGCCATGGAGCTGCTGGCCGCATTCGAAATCGGCCGGCGGGCCCAGGCAGAGCACGAACACGAGCGGCCCGTCTTCCGTTCGCCTCAGGATGTCGCCCGGCGCATGGTCCCGCTCCTGCGCGACCGTACGACGGAGGTGTTCTATGTCCTCGTCATGGACGCCAAGAATGCCCTGAAAATCGATGTCGAGCTGTCGATCGGGACTCTCAATGCCAGTCTGGTGCACCCCCGGGAGGTGTACAAGGTAGCTATCGATAACGGGGCCGCGGCGATCATTGTGGTCCACAATCACCCCAGCGGAAATCCAGAACCGAGCACTGAAGACATCGACATTACACGCCAACTTGCGGAAGCAGGCAAAATCATAGGGATTCCTCTGCATGATCATCTGATCGTCGCCGGCGAGCAGTACACAAGTCACGCCGAGCGTGGTCTCCTGTAAGCCTGTCCACGATGCTCCGCGTCCTCACTGCCGCGAGCTTCTGAGCCGCGGCGGAGCTGTCGTTGAAATAATCACCGCAATCCAAGGCCAAATAATCATTTGACAAAGGTTCTTTTTTTTGTTATACTCGAATGCCCTGCTTAGCCTAATCACGTACCCCATAGTTTAGTTCATATCTCAGGAGGGTTCACATGTACAAACTCAACAGAAAGGTCACGACCATTGGGGTGACGCTTCTCTTCTCCGGGTCGCTCCTGCTGTTTGGATGCTCTTCGGGGCCCGACGAAGCCCAACTGAAGCAGCTCCAGACGTTGAAGGATGAAGTGACCCAGCTCGAGAAGGAGATCAAGGAGATAGAAGGGAAGAAGGTCGAGTTGGATCGCATCATTGCGGAAAAGAATGCAAAACTACAGAAATGCAACGCCGATCAGCAGATCGTGAAGCAACGGCTGGCGAAGTGACACTCATAGCAAGGAGCTTCTGACAATGAAAGTGAACAGCTTTGTGATCTATGCGCTTGCTGCCGTGCTCACCCTGTCGGTCGGACTGGCGAATGCCCAGGAAGAAATGACCAAGGATCAGTGGCAGCAGGAAGTGACCAAATACACGCAGATGCGTGATGACCTCCAGGGAAAATTGAAGACTCTGCAGGGCGCCGTCAGCGATGCGAACACCATGTCCACAAAACTTGATACCGATTGCGAAAAATGCCTCGATGAACTCTATGCGCTCGTCGGCTCGGATCGTGAGAAGGCCGCAGCGTTCAACGATGAGCTCGCGGCAGCCGAGGCAAAGGCAGGAGAGCTCATGCGGCTTTCCGACGCCGACCTGATGGCGCGCAGCGGTGAAGTTGCCGAGCTCGAAGCAAAGTCAAAAGAGCTGTGGGGGAACAAACTCTCCCTGATCCCCGATTTCTGGGATCGCCTCACCGAGGTCGACAACAAAGTGAAGAGCCTGAAAGACACACTTGCGAAGCAGGTGAAGGTCTATACGGTCGGTACATGGTCACGGGACCGGGATTGCCTCTGGAATATCTCCAAGAAGCCGGACATCTATGACAATGCATGGCTCTGGCCGCGCATTTGGCAGGGCAACCGGGATCAGATAAAGGATCCTGATGTCATTCATACCGGACAGAAACTGACCATCCCGCAGGGGAAGGAAATGACGTCCGAGGAGAAGTCCGCCGCGAAGAGATACTATTCGAGGAAAGCCGCGGCCGCCGCTGAACCCGCTCCGGCTGCCGCTCCGGCGAAGTAGCTGTACATGAGTTCGTTGGTCTCATCGAACCCCCTTTCCTGTGCACTCCACAGGGAAGGGGGTTTCTGTCTTTTGTGCAGGGGACGCACACCGTGACTGAGAAGAAGATCAAAATTGAAGGCGCCGACACATTCGGTCTGCTCGGCCTGAATGACTCCAACCTGGAGATCATTGAGCGGTGCTTCGACGCGACAGTTGTCGTCAGGGGCGACATGATCACCCTGCGCGGCGCGGCGAACGAAGTGGATCAGCTGGAACGGATCTTCAAAGAGCTGCTGTTCCTCCTCAAGAAGAACGGTTCTCTGACCACCAGCGATGTGGAGACCGTCATTGATCTGGTGACCGCAAACGGCGAACCCGCTGTTCCCAAAACGCTTGCCTCCGGTCTTACCACGGATGAGCTGGACAACGTGATCCTGTTCACGAAGAACCAGATCATTCGCGCGAAGACACCTGGCCAGCGGGAGTATCTGCACCGGATCCGGTCGAACGATATCGTGTTTGCCATCGGTCCGGCAGGAACAGGCAAGACCTATCTGGCCGTCGCATTCGCTGTGGCGAGTCTGAAGAACAACGAGATCACAAAGATCGTCCTGACCCGCCCGGCGGTGGAGGCGGGGGAGAGTCTTGGGTTCCTTCCCGGGGATCTGAAAGAGAAGATCGACCCGTACCTCAGGCCGCTGTACGATGCGCTCGATGACATGATCCCCGCGGAGAAACTTCGCGGGTACATCGAGAAGCGGGTCATCGAGATCGCCCCGCTGGCGTACATGCGCGGTCGCACGCTGAACAATGCGTTCGTCATCCTGGATGAAGCACAGAACTCTTCGGCGATGCAGATGAAGATGTTTCTGACCCGCCTTGGACCGAATTCACGCGCGATCGTGACAGGGGACGTGACGCAGATCGACCTCCCCAGCAAGCAGAGCTCGGGGCTTGTCCAGATTCAGGAGGTGCTGCGCGATGTTGAAGGGATTGCGTTTGTGTACTTTGATAAGCAGGATGTGGTGCGGCACCGGCTGGTGAAGGACATCATTGATGCGTATGAGAAGTTCCACAACGGCGCGCCGCAGGCCGGGGACGAGGCGTCATCCGGCGCGCCTCCCGGTGGGAAATGAGGCGCCACGGGACCCTCTGACGCGACCGGCTCGCGCTGATCAGCGCAAGCGCGTTTGGCGGCTGGTGCGTGATCGCTGGCCGCTGCGTGCCGAGCGCCCGGATCCCCTGGAAGTCTTTACAGTCCGCGCAACACGTCGCTTCTTCTCTTTTGCTTTCTCCCACAACGCGTCCATTTCTTCCAGCGTGCTCTCGTGGGCGGTCTTCCCCCGTTTGGCCAGTTCCTGTTCGATATACTGAAACCGCCTCGTGAACGTGTCGATGGTTCCGCGCAGGGCGTTCTCCGGATTAATGCGGAGAAACCGTGCGTAGTTGACGAGCGCGAAAAGCAGGTCGCCGAACTCTTCTTCACGGCGGATCTGTTTCCCTCCCTTGAGCGCCTCGCGGACCTCCTCCAGCTCTTCGCGCACTTTCTTCCAGACCTGGTCCTCATTCTCCCAGTCGAAGCCCACTCTGGCCGCCCTCTGTTGAACGCGCAAGGCCCTGATCAACGCCGGCATGCTGCGGGGAACCCCTTCCAGTACCGAGGTCCGCCCTTCCTTCATTTTCAGACGTTCCCAGTTCTGCTTCACCTCGTCGGCACTCCGGGCGGTTGTCGTTCCGAAGACATGCGGATGCCGGCGTACCAGTTTCGCAGTTTCGCGTGTCATGACATCCCGCAGCGAAAACTCCCCGGCCTGTTCGGCAATCGTTGCCTGCAGAACGACGTGGAGCAGCAGATCGCCGAGCTCGTTCGCGAGTTCGTCCGTGTCGCCGGCATCCAGCGCCTCTATTACTTCATAGGTCTCCTCGATGAGCGAGTGACGGAGGGATTTGTGCGTTTGCTTCCGGTCCCACGGACAATCGCGGCGGAGACGGCGCACGACGCGCACAAAGACAGCGAAATCTTTACGCGGGATATCGGGGTACGATGATGACATGGAGTGACCTCGGACGTGGGCTCTTGCTGATCCCCGGAAGGGGATGGTGGTCGGATAACGTAGCCAAAACATGCCTGACTTGCAATCTTCCTGCGTTCTTGGTAACGTGAGTCGCCGGTTCTGTGCCCAGCCGCAGAAATGATTTGGATGCATTGAGTTGTCGGTCTTTCCGCTTCCGTCTCAGCGTTTCGCTTGTCGTACGCTTCAGTGAAGGTCTCCCATGCGCAAACTCGCCGTAGGTGTTCTTATCGCATGTATCGCCCTGTCGCTTCTCTGGTTCCTGGGTCGCCCGGATCATGCCGACATGGTTCTCCTCCACGGGGTTGTGTACACTCTAGATTCCTCGGAAACGGCCGCTGAAGCCATTGCGGTCAGTCAGGGGACAATCGTCGGAGTGGGCACCACGGAGGAAATACTGAAGCAGTTCGATGCTGACTCGGTGATCGAGCTGGGGGGCAAGCCGGTCTATCCGGGCTTCGTCGATGCCCATGCGCATCTTGAAGGTCTTGGCATTGCGCTGATGACCGTGGATCTCTCGGGGGTTTCTTCAATCGATGAGGTTCAACGACGTATTGCCGAGGATATCCGCGTCACCGAAGGGCGATCCTGGGTCAGGGGGAGGGGGTGGGACCAGAACCGGTGGGCGGGACAACAGTTCCCCGCACGCGCGGATCTCGATGCGGTAAGCACAACGGTTCCGATCTTCCTGGTCCGCATCGATGGGCATGCTGCCTGGGTGAACGGGAAGGCGCTCGCCCTGGCTGGGATTACCCGGAAGACCCCGGATCCTCCGGGCGGCAAGATCCTGCGCACCCGGGATGGCGATCCGACCGGCGTGTTGATCGACAATGCTATCGATGCGGTGCGGAAGGTGATGCCAAGACCGACACGGGACGAGCGCATGCGCGCTGTCCGTCTGGGCGTGGACGCATGTCTGAGCGTTGGATTGACCGGCGTTCACGACATGGGGGTCGATGCGGAACTTGTGGATATCTACAAGGAACTCATCCGGAATGGGGAGTTCCCGTTTCGCGTTTACGCTGCGATCGATGGACCCGGTCCGACCTGGGATGCCATGCGTGCTGCCGGTCCGTTGCTCGGGTTCGGAGATGATCGTCTGACCGTCCGGGCACTAAAACTCTACGCCGATGGTGCGCTGGGATCCCGTGGTGCGGCGATGATCGAGCCGTACGCCGACGATCCGGGGAACCGGGGCATCACCATGACGTCTTCCAGTGCGATGAAGGCTGCGGTCCTCGAAGCGGTGCGCGCGGGGTTCCAGGTGTGTACGCATGCGATTGGTGACAGGGGCAACGCAATGACGCTCGACACCTACGCGGCCGTTCTCGGATCGTCCGGCTTCGACAAGCAGGATTTGCGGTTGCGCATCGAGCATGCCCAGGTGCTCGATCCCGCGGATGTGCCCCGCTTTGCCAGGCTCGGTGTCATTCCATCCATGCAGCCGGGCCACTGTACATCGGACATGCCCTGGGCAACGGCTCGTCTGGGTGAGAAGCGGGCGCGGTACGCATATGCATGGCGATCCCTCCTGGATGCGGGGAGCGTCATCCCCGCAGGCTCGGACTTCCCGGTGGAACTTCCGTCACCCCTCCTCGGGTTTGCTGCCGCGGTGACCCGGCAGGATGGAACCGGCCGCCCTGAAGGCGGATGGCATCCGGAACAGAGGATGACGAGAAAAGAAGCGCTGATGGGGTTCACGCAATGGGCTGCGTATGCGGGATTCAGTGAGAGAGTGGCCGGAACGATCGTGCGCGGGAAGCATGCAGACCTGACCATCCTGAGCAAGGACATCATGACCGTTCCGGATGATCAACTGTCCGGTGCGCGCGTAGCAATGACCGTCGTGGCAGGGAGGATAGTGTACAGCGCAGAAGCGCCTTCCGTCGCTACCCGTTGAGCATCTTCTGAATCTGCTTTTCGGTGCCAAAGAGTACAAGCGTGTCGCCGCGTTCCACTACCGTGGTGGGCAGCGGAACGCCGATGACCGTCCGCGCGGTTCGTCGGCCGAATCCGAGCGGTCCACGGCGGGTTTCATCGCGCTTTATCGTGACCAGGCTCACCTCAAACTTCTCCCGGATCCGCAACTCCTGCAAAGAGATGCCAAGCATCCACTCCGGGGCGTTTACTTCCATGATCGTGTAGTCCGATCCCAGCGCAAGGGAGTTCACAACGCCTTCCATCATCAGACTGTTGGACAGCCGCTCGGCCGTCTCGACTGATGGCAAGATAATCTCCGTGATGCCCAGATGGTCCAGAATGCGTTCATGCACGGGTGTTGTCGCACGGACGATGATGCGGTGGATGCCGAGTTTTTGCAGCTGCGAGACCGTGAGCAATGTGGCCTCGAAATCATCCCCGATGGCAACGACGACACCATCCATCTCCTGCAAGCCAAGTCCGCGCAAGGCCCGCTCTTCCGTCGCATCCAGACGGATCGTATGGGCGACATGGTCCTTGACGTCA
>JAGDMK010000358.1 GCA_017860635.1 Bacteroidota bacterium | reverse complement strand
GCGGCTCGTCCGTGCCGAACGTCAGAACAAAGCAGTTCAGAACGCGGTCGGCGAACTTGCACGCAAGGCAGGAGTGTACATCGACGAAAAGAAACTCCGGGCCCTGTATGTCAATCCCTCAAACATGGTGACCCGCCGGTATGTGGGCTTCGGTGGGGTGATTACGGCGGTGCCATCGATTTTCCCCCTCTGGCAATGGGGAGGCGACAGGCCACCACAAGACCAGGTTCCATGATAACGAAGCAACAGGATCTCCAGGGAAGAGGACCCTCTCGTGGGACTGCATAGCAGGATCCGGTCAGGACTCTTTCCGCTGATACCGCAGAGAGGGATTCTTGGTGCGCTGAGGGGGAAGCGTGAAGTGTCTGCGGTGCCGGAGATACATCGCGATCCACCTTCGACACTCCATGGGCGTCGAGGAGCATCTGCAGTGCTGATGATCCTGGCAGCAGTGTTTCCCGCTGTCTCCGCCGCCGCTCCACAGAGCACAGCCTTCAAACTTCTCTTCACCCATGATCTGCATTCCTCAGTTCTTCCGCAGGCGGCCGTGGCGGATGATGGTTCGGTCCGTTCCCGTGGCGGGTACGCGCGTCTGTGTACTGCCATCCAGGCAGAGCGGGACCGTGACACAAGTGTGACGGTGCTGGTCGATGCCGGTGATTTCAGTATGGGCACGTTGTTCCATACGGTGTTCATACATGAGGCGGTGGAACTGCGCCTCATGGGGATTATGGGATATGATGCGGGAACTTTCGGGAATCACGATTTCGATTTCGGACTCGACGGCCTTGCCCGTGCCCTGGACGCCGCTCGCACCTCGGGGGATCCCACGCTTCCACTTGTGATCTCGAACCTGACACTCCCCCCGGGCCATCCGCGGACGGACCGGCTCCGCGCGGCATTTGACACGTACGGTGTCGGCACGTACAAGGTGATTACACGGGGAGATCATCCCTGCCGCACGGCACGTGGTGGCAACACTGCGCGAAAAAGAGCAGGTCGATCTCATCATTTGCCTCTCTCATGTAGGAACGCATGCAGATCATTCCGATTCCGAAGATGAAGAACTCGCGAAGGATGTTCCCGGCATCGATGTCATCGTCAGCGGCCACACGCACACCACGCTTTCGCAACCCCTGCAAGTCGGCACCACGAGCATTGTCTCCAGCGGAGCATACTGTTCAAACCTGGGTGTTCTTGAACTGAATGTTGCGGGGAAAGGTGCCGTCAGTGTGAAGGGATACCGTCTGGTTCCGATTGATGCCGCAGTCCCGGAAGACACAGTGATTGCCGGGCGGGCCGAACAATTCCGCCGCATGATTGATTCCACGTTTCTCCGTCCATTGGGGTTCTCAAGCGATCAGGAGATTGCCACGACCGGATACGCGTTTGAGTCGGTGGCGTACGGCTACAGGCATCCGGGAGAGCTGGGACTCGGCAATCTCATTACTGACGCGTTCAGGGACGCAGTGCATAAGGCGGAGGGGAGTCGCTATGTGCCCATCGACGTTGTTATCGAACCGCTGGGGATGATCCGCAGTTCGTTCGACAAGGGGCCCGTGACTGTAGCCGAGGTGTTTTCGGTGCTGTCTCTGGGCCGGGGGCCTGACGGAACCCCCGGATATCCGCTGATAGCGCCGTACGTGACCGGCGAAGATCTGCTCCTGCTTCTGGAAATCGATCCGACGCTGGCGACATGGAAGGGAGATGCGCATCTGCAGTTCAGCGGCGTCCGGTATGCATTCAACCCGTATCGCCTTCCGCTCAATCGCATAACCCGGGCGGAACTGGTGGATTCATGGAACCGACTGCGTCCAATTGAACCGGACAGTCTCTACCGGATTTGTGTGAACCTTTACACCGGCTTCATGATGTCCAGCATGGAGGACATGAGCTGGGATCTGCTGCGTGTGCAGCCGCGCAGGGCGGACGGGACCCCGATTGCGCATTTCTCGGAGCTGATTGTGGATGCCGATACGCTGCGGCCCGGCATTCAGGAGCTCAAGGAATGGGTTGCCCTTGCCGGATACATACGATCGTTTCCGCCGGATACAGCGGGCGGTCTGCCCGTCATCCCTGCCACCTACAGAGGCCCTGCCGGGAGATTCGGGCCTGAGCCGTCAGTCAATCCTGCCGATCTTTTGGGATCTCCCAACCGGTTTGCCGTGCGGGCCGCAGGAGGAGTTATCGCGCTCTGCGGGGCGGTTCTCCTCCTGATCCTGATCTGGCGGATGCGGTTCCGAAACAGCCGGTGATATGAAAAACGGCCCGGCGGGCTGACCCGCTTTCCAATCTCTCTGCATCATACCCTTACAACATCTATCTCTTAACAATCAGCGTAAAGGATGCCCATGCTCCAGACGAACCTGAAGCACATAACCACGGAGCAGGAGTTCCGTGATACACTCAAGAACAACGAACAGGTGATGGTGTGCTGCGGAAGGATGGGTCCGATGTGCATACCGGTGTACGGGGTGATGGAAGAACTGGAGGGGGAATATGGGAATGTTGCCTTCCGGGACATGGAATTCGACGGTCCGATCGGTCATCTGATCCGCACTCTGCCGGAATGCAGCAGCTTCCGCGGCCTGCCGTTCACCGTGTACTTCAAGAACGGCAAGGTTGTCAAGGCCACGAGCAGTATCCAGACGCGCGATCAGGTCACCGGGATCCTGGATCAACACTTTTCTGTCAAGCAGCATGGACACAAACATCTTTGATGCCATAGTCATCGGTGCCGGGCCGGCCGGATTGACGGCGGGGATGTATCTCGCGCGGGCGAAGGCGCGGACGCTGATCCTCAATGATGGAACGGCAGGCGGGCAGATGGTGCTCACCCACGAGATCGCCAATTACCCCGGCGTCGAGAGCATTTCCGGATACCAGCTTGCCACCATCATGCGCAATCAGGCAAAGCACTTTGGCTGTACGATCCGCACGAATGTCAAGATAACGGAGCTTGACCTCGACGGCGAGATGAAGAGCGTAGAAGTGAACGGCAAGGACCGGTATGGTGCACGGACGATCATCCTTGCTCCCGGCGGCCGGTCCCGCACGCTGGGCGTTCCCGGCGAAGACCGTCTGAAGGGCAAGGGGATATCATACTGCGCAACCTGCGACGGGGACTTTTTTCAGGATAAAGACATCATCGTTGTCGGGGGAGGGAATTCGGCGCTTGAAGAAGCGGTCTCGCTGACGAAATATGCGCGCTCGGTCACCATCGTCCACCAGTTCGATCATTTCCAGGCATTCCCTCACGCCATCGAAGAGGCACAGGCCAACCCGAAAATCCGGTTCGTCATGGAATCCCGGATCGCCGAGTTCATTGGCGACGAAGCGCTCGAACGGGTTCGCATCGAGCATATTCCCACACAGCAGTTGACAGAAACGCCGATCGATGGGGTGTTCGTGTTCATTGGGTACATGCCGAACACAGAATCCTTGCGAGGCAAAGTTGCGCTTACGGACAGCGGTGAGATCGTGGTCAGCAGTTTGCTTGAGACCAATGTTCCGGGCGTCTTCGCCGCCGGGGATGCTACGACCAAGCGGTTCCGTCAAATCACCACGGCGGTGGCAGACGGGACGGTCTCTGCCCTGGCGGCGATGGAGTATCTCCGGACAGCAGCGGCACCTGATGCGCGTACGGTCATAGCCGCGCAAGAGGAAATGGTTGTGTGAAGCCTGCGAACGAGCTCGTGCCGTTCCAACAAAACCTTTGAACACTCAGGGGTGGCATTCATAGTTGGAACGCGTCCGCCTCAGGCGGATGCCCATTGTTGTGTAGAATCATGTAGTTGGAAGGGTCTGGCGACCGTCGGCCGTGCGAACCGCCTCAAACATGGCGACAATGTTCGCCGGGGGGACATCGGCCAGGATGTTGTGCACCTGCTGGAAGACAAACCCGCCGTTGTGATGCAGGGCGCGGACCTGATCGTGCACGTGCTGCCGGACAAGCTCCGGCGTCCCCCTGGATAGAATCTCCCGTGTGTCGCATCCCCCTCCCCAGAATGTAAGCCGATCCCCGAAGTCCCGCTTCAGATCTGTGGCCTCCATCCCTCTGCACGAAATCTGCACCGGATTGATCGCATCAAGCCCAGCCTCGATAAGATCCTGCAGCAGTTCCCTTACGCCGCCGCAGCAATGCAGCATTACTTTCACGTTGGCGAGCTCCTTTGCCCGCTTCCACATTCGTGCATGGCGGGGCTTGAAGAACTCCCGGTACATTGCAGGCGAAATCTGCGGTCCGGTCTGCATCCCCAGGTCATCACCGAATGAAATGATGTCGATGTACGGTCCTACCTTGCCGAGGTAGCTCTCCAGATTGCGCAGGTGGTACTCCACCACGTGGTCGAGGAATTCATGCGCACGATCCGGCTCGCCTGCAAGGAGCATGAAGAACCCGTCGTTTCTGTAGAGAAACTGTCCGACCTCCAGAAGATTCCCGCCAAAGAGTCCGAGAATCGCACGGTCCGTGCTTCTGCGGAGAGCTTTCGCTCCTTCAATGAAGACGTTCGTTCCTTCGGGACCGTCTGCAATCGGACCCGGAGGTGACGCATATGCTGTCCACATCGACTCGGCGAATGCCTCCGCCAGCGCGTCAAATTTCTCGACTCCGTCCAGGAAGGGGTAGTAGGTCTGTTCGAAGTAGAGCGCCCCGTCAGGCATCTGTGCAAGGACCCGGCCGGTGCTGGAGCGCAACACCCAGCGCGTCCCGTCCCGTTCCGGAGTGATCCAGATTGGAACCTGACATGGCGTGCCATCAGGGAGCACCCAGTCATGCCAGTACCGGTCTTCGGTGGCAAACGCCCTGCCCAGTTCGATGGTATCGACATCGAAGATGTCCAGAACATCTTCATCCACCACCGCCATCTGCTGTATCACGTCGTACACGCGGAGCGGACGTTCAGACAGTCCGAGATGCTTCCGGAGCCGTGCATAGGCAATGGCATGAATGCCGGATGAACGGTGTCCCGAGAAATCCACCGGGACACGGTCCGGGGTCTGATGATTCAGGGCGGCAAGGACGCGTTCACGTGAAGTCAACGGAATCCTCCATGAGTATCAATTCATCGCTTTTCGGGCAGGACGCGCTTCTCAAACGTCGGCTGTGTCCCCGCCATTGTCAGGAAGACATCCAGCGGGACCACCTCAAACTCGGGTCCGAGTTTGTCCAGAATGCCTTTCACCCTCTTCACGTCGCTGTACTCCCGGACGTGCACCAGGAGGAAGTACGGGCGCTTTGCATTAAGGACCGCAAGTTCCTGGAGATCGGCAACCGCATCGGCTTCGGGACGGTGCGGAGAAAGGTAGTAGTCATAGGATATGAACGGCCGTCCGTCACGCACGGTAAACGTGTACCCGGCTCCATAGCCGTTCACGAAACCAATGGCTCCCGGCATGCCGTCGTAGTACATATCAATGATGCTCTGGGGCAGATCGGTATTCCCTTCCACTTCCGAACCCTCAGACCAGTCCATTGTCTCGAAGACCTTCAGGTCCAGAGTCTTCATCTGATCCCATGCCATGGCAATGAGCGGTTTGAGATACTTCTTTGGCACGGCTTTGGGATAGAGGTAACCGGGTCCCGACAGGCAGCCGATC
>JAGDMK010000024.1 GCA_017860635.1 Bacteroidota bacterium | reverse complement strand
CCCGGGGTTCAGGCAATGGCGGTATCGAGCCACCTGGAAGGGCGACACTGTGGTCCGCATGGAGCCTGTCGACAACGACACAGACACGGCCTATTCCGATTTCGACAAGGGCAATGTGGGGGTCTACTATGGCCGGAACGGCCCCGGCCAACTCTACGAGCGCGATGAAATGATGCAGGAGGTTCAGCCTTCCGACGCGGAAGTCCAGCTGGACGATGGCGCGCTAGATTTCTGGAAGATTACGTAGTCCGAGTCGAAAGGCACGAAGCAAACCCTGTTTCGCCACAATCTGCTCTGTTGTGCATTTCTTGCCCTGCATCTTGCCCTCCTTCGATCCTTTTCCAATGTGCGAAATGGATCGCTATGAGGGGGCAGATCAAGGAGACGATGATCGATTGACAATACCGAGGCACCCTCGTATCTTTATACAGCGCCCTACGCATTGGCACGGGACTCTGCACGGGAGTTCCGAGACCAACCACGCTGTCTATCAATGCACTATCACGGGAGAATTCGGTATGACCTCGTCGCGAACTGGCTTTGTCACCATCCAGGCGGTCATCGGGGGGGTGATCCTGCTCCTGGGACTCGGGCTGCTTCTGGAGAACCTTGGCTACACCGATATCGGGAACATCTTCAGGTACTGGCCCATCCTGCTCATCGTGTTCGGTCTGGCGAAGCTCTTCGAACCCGGAGCCAAGGTTTTCGCGCTGGTGGTGACACTCGTCGGCCTCCTCTTGCTTCTCGACAAGCTCGATGTTGTTTCGGTGAATCTCTGGTCGTTGTGGCCTCTGCTCCTTGTCTTGATCGGCGCCTCCATGATCTGGCAGGTGTTTGCCGGCAAGAGTGCGAAGGAAGAGAGGTCCGGGACCGTCTCGCAGGACAACTTCTTCAGCGGCACGGCATTCATGGGTGGCTTCAAGCGGCAAAGCACGACAAGGGATTTCCGTGGGGCGGAGCTGTCAGTCATCATGGGGGGATGCGAGATCGACCTTCACGCCGCAGCTATGCAGGCTGCCCAGGCGACGATTCGGGTCTCCTGCATTGCCGGGGGAGTGGAGCTGTGCGTTCCCGAAGAATGGGACGTCGTGATTGAGGTGTCTCCCTTCCTGGGGGGAGTGGAGGACAAGACGCGTCATCCTGCGAACGGGGGGACAAAGAGGCTGATCGTGCGGGGAGTCATTGTCGCCGGCGGGGTGGAAGTCAAGAACTAAGCTTGACGGGTGTGTTGCTCGTCTGTCAGGTGACTGACGAGTGTCTGTTACAAGTCTGACGCTCCCCTGTCACTCAGCTGACGCTGTCAATTTCCATTTGACACCGCTGGCGGCGTTTCTTAGCATTCTCCGACGAACCACGCTCTCGGCTTGAGGCGTGTGCGCTTGTGATAACGACCTCTTTGTCCGAAAGGATGGAGAGGTTATGTGTTTTTGGTGGTGCACCTAATCTAAGTTGCTCGAATTGGATCGAGCTGAAGGGTCATGTTAACAGCCGGGTAGGCACAAAATCAGTCATCTCCAGATTCTTCGCCGGATGGTTTGCCGCATTCAGGTCAATGACAGCACTGCCAACGGGGATTCGTGGACCCCGGTTACCGCAAGCCGCAGGGATGCGGTCCACAATGAATTGATGGAATCGAAAAGCGCATGACTGAACTCATAGAGGCCACGTCGCCGGACGCCATAGAACAGACGCGTGTTCTCTTCAAGGAATACGCGGCCTCCATCGGAGTCGATCTCTGTTTTCAGGGTTTCGCAGATGAACTCAGCTCGCTTCCGGGGAACTATGTGCCGCCGCATGGCGGTTTGTTCCTGGCGATTGTGGAGGGTGAACCGGCCGGTTGCGTTGCGCTCCGCCCGCTGGGTACTGCCGGTGTTGCCGAACTCAAACGGCTTTATGTCCGACCTCAGGCAAGAAGTCATGGCGTTGGCCGGTCGTTGACCGAACTGGCAATCAGGCGTGCAATCGAGGCAGGGTTCAGCCGCATTCGCCTTGACACGCTTCCGACGATGGTTGATGCTCAGCGTCTCTATCGACAACTGGGCTTCAAAGAGATAGCACCCTATACGTTCAATCCGCTCCCCGGTGTCACATACATGGAGCTGGTGCTGAACGAAGCTTTGACGATATGACAAAGTGTGCTCTCGCGCGTCCGGTGGCGCGGGGGAGGATGCAAAGGATCCTGGTGTGAAGCGCTGTCGGCGAGCGGCGGGTGACCCGAGGAGGATCTGGGTCGATACTCCACTATAGCGTTTGGTCTATAATAGGACAGGCGGTCGAGTGAAATGGGAGGGTGCAGGATAGAGACGGCCAGCTTCTCACGGGAGGCGGTATCGCCGAGCAGAAGCAGAGGGCTCTGGTAAACCGAGAAGCCGGTGTGCCGAGGGGATTCCTGTTGCCGTTCATTGTTGTTGACTTTGTCGCGCAGACCTACTAAGTTCGTGCGTTGCCTTTGGAGGTCTACTCGATGGCCAGGCAGCCTGCTCCCGGGTGCCACGGCTCACGAAGACCTGAGAGCGCAGAGCGGTTCCCACGGTTCTCCCTCTTTGTCACGCGTCTCATCTCTCCTTCTGTTGCCGTGCGTATGCCGGCGGTGTACAGCCTTTCCCATCACACCTCCAGATTCTCTCCACCACTCCCACCATCATGGAGGCCGCTATGAATGCCGTCAGATGCATCTCCTGTTTCGCACTGGTGTCACTTGTCTGCGCACTGCTGCTGACATCCTGTGCCCCACCCCCTCCTCCCACGGAGATTCCCATTACGACGTCGTCGGATGAGGCACGCCAGCTCTTCATCCAGGGACGTGATAAGGCCGAGAATCTAGAAACAGCGGAAGCGGCAAAATTGTTCGACCAGGCCATTGCGAAAGATCCCGATTTCGCGCGCGCGTACCTTGCGCGAGCCGGTGCAGGAGGGGCGACAGAAGCCGTCCACGCAAACAGAGAAAGAGCAAAATCACTGATTGACAAGGTGAGTCCGGGAGAACGACTGCTGATACTACGGAGTGTTGCCAATGCCAGCGGACAAACTGCACTTGGCAAAGCCTACCTTGACAGTCTCTTTGCGATGTTCCCAAAAGACAAGCGCTTGAAGTACCAGATGGGATTGTACTATCGCGCCTACGGCGACTACAAGACGGCCGTGAAGTACTATGAAGAAGCGATTGCCCTCGATCCGAACTTCGCTGCTCCGTACAACCAATTGGGATACGACAATGTCGAACTCGGCAACTTCGAGGCCGCCGAGAAGGCATTCAAGGACTATATCCGCCTCATGCCCGGGAGGCCGAATCCGCTGGACTCGTATGCCGAATTCCTCCGCATGCGGGGGCGATACGACGAGTCAATCGCACAATACAAAAAGGTGCTGGAAACGGACCCATCCTTCGTAACGTCAATGAATGGACTCGGTGACTGCTATCTCTTCATGGGAAACCCCGACAAAGCGCGGGAGGCGTATCAGCAGCTGATCGACAAGGGGACGCAGATGGACGACCAGTTGACCGGCTACTACGCAAAGGCCATTGCATTCGTTCACGAAGCGAAACTCCCTGAGGCCATGAAGGCCTTTGACGACTGTGCTGCGTTCGGAAAAAGGAACAACGAGTCCTCGACCGTGATAAGCTGCCTCGCTTCGCAGGGATGGCTTCTCTCGACGTTCGGCAAGGGGCCCGAGGCACTTAAGAAATACGATGAGGCAATCGTCCTGGCCAAGGCGGCGCCACTCGAAGCATCGACTCGCGAGAACACACTCCATTGGTCGAACTTCTGGCTGGCGGGAGCATACGCTGATGCGAAGAAGTTCGACAAGGCAAAGGAGTACCTGGGTTTGTTCGCAGAGGCCGTTACACGCCGGGGCAATCCCAATGAGAAGAATGCGCTTGCGTTCGAAGAAGGTCACCTGGCGATGATGGAGGGACGCTATGACGAGGCCCTCGCCAAATTCGCAGACGTCCCTTCTGATCCCACGGTCCTCTCCTATCAGGCTCTCTCATACTTCAAGAAGGGCGACAAGAATAACGCCAAGGCCTTTGCCGAGAAGGTGATGAAATGGAATACGAACAGCCTGGACCTTGCGATTGCCCGGAACAAAGCAAAGACGATCTTGTAGCATCATAACAATTGCTCTCGGACGTGAGCGGCAGAGTGAGAATTGAATGCACGGGGGCGGGCATGAAATCCTTTCGCATGCCCGTCCCCGGATCATTGATGCGCGCCGTGTGAGTGTCTTCTCCTGGAAATCGCCAGTCTGCGCCATCCCTGATTGCACGTCACCTGCATGGGAGGGTTGGTCTTCCACGACCTCTTCGCACGCAGCCCCCGGCGGCAGTCTCTCCACCTTCCCTTTTTGACAAAAGCGCGTTACCTTTGAGCAATAAGTCTTCTGTGGAGGCTGACTTTCTGGTGCGCCGATTCAACGGTTTCTCAGTGTGCATCGTGTTTGCTCTCTTTCCCTTTCCGGATGAAAGACTCGTTGCACAATGATCAGGCTGTGCAACCGGGGCCGGTCAGGCTCCTCGTCTTTCACATCGGCCTCGAGACCCCGGAGATGGACGCACTTGCGGATAGGCGAATGGGGTTTACAGTGTTCACGGCTTGGGAGATTTTGCAGCGAGTGACCGTTGAAGCAGGCTCGGATCGAGAGGAGGGAAATAGGGCCGATGGAGTGAAAAAGGGTGTATGAAGGGGTATGCGTCACCAGGCACAATGTGAAGGGTCGAGTCGGGGAGTGAATTTGTCCTCGAGGAGTCTTCGAAGGGGTGTCGGTGCAGCCAAAGCCAGGGGCGAGACAGTCATCAGGTCAGCTGTGAACCCGATCCTTCCAGACTACTTTGCTCCCAGTGAGCACGATGGGAGGCAGGAGGAAGACGTAGAAATAGAAGTACAGCTCGTACAAGGGGAATGCGGGGAGAATCTCCCATCGTCTGAACCGGGCCACGGCGGGGAGCGTGAGCACAAAATCCGCCCCGGCCTTCAGGATCAGAGCCGTGACGGCCCCCGGCCAGCCTGCTATCAGACCCACGATGATCAGAAGGTTCAGAAACCACGCCCACGCGAAGATCAGGATGCTCTTGGCGTCCATCCCTTTCCCCCCCGAAAACCACCGCTTCCGCTGCTTGAAAAGGTCCGCCCAAGTGGGACAGGGCTCGCTCTGGACAAGGGTTCCGGGATCCATCGGATACCGCGCCGTGAAGTCCGTGCTCCCCGTGACTGCGTGAAACAGTGCATAATCCTCAGTCACGCTGAACGGGATCTTTCGGTACCCGCCAGTGGCCTCGTAGGCCGCCCGCCGGACGGTGAAGTTCGTGCCCACCGCGGTGACCGGGAACCGGATGGCAGTGGTCGCCGAGGCCACTGTGAACAGGGCAAACCAGTCCATGGCCTGCATGGCCTCAAACATATTCCGGTGGCGGATGTCCGTAAAACCGGGGACGAGCCCGATGGACGGGCTGGTGTAGTACTTGACGGCCTGTTCAATCCATCCGGGTGGCACCGAGCAGTCGGCGTCTGTCATGAACAGGACTTCGCCCGTCGAGGCCTCGATTCCCTGCGTGACAGCATTGGTCTTCCCGACGAGGTGCCCCTCACCGGGAGCTGCGTTCAAGAGCCGGATGAAAGGATGGCGTCCGGCGAATTCACTGATGATAGCAGGCGTCGCATCCGTGGAACGGTCGTTGATGACGATGACATCGAGGAGTTCGCGCGGATAGGTCAGGCGGGTGAATGAATCCAGGCAACGGCCGATGTTGGCTTCTTCGTTGCGGGCGGCGACGATGACGGAAACTCTGGGGCGGTAGGCGGTGTTTTGTGAATAGCGAACGGCAAAGGCGATCACCGCCATTCCGATGATGCTCACGGCGTACCCGATGCCGAGGATCAGAAGCACAACATCAATCACGCTTGCCTGCTGATTGCGAAGAGTTGCCCGATGGGAAGGTGTTGAGAAAGAATACTGAAATCCTTTTCGGGAAGCAAGGTGAGGATATTGCTCTTTTCCGGAGTTTGTGTATATTACATATCCATAATGAAGCATCTGCCTTTCACCAATCACCTCATGGGAGGAATCATGAAAATCAGATCAATTCTCGCGCTCGTTGGATTACTGCTCCTCACCACCGCGGCATTCGCGCAGGTTATTGAGGTTGGCGAATTTGCGGCCACGCCGACCAGCGAAGGCTACTCGCTGCAGGGCGGCAAGGGCGACCGGACATTCATAGACGTCATTCAGTTCGACAAAGGATTCAGCGTCCCACCCAAAGTCGTCGTCTCGCTTGCCGGTTATGATGCCACCGCCGGAACCGACAATACGGTCCGCGTGCAGGTGACCGCGACCAAGATCACGAAGGCCGGTTTCACACTCCGCGTGAAGACCTGGGGCGATGGCCGGGTTGGTTCCGTGTGGGGTAACTGGATCGCAGTGGGAGTGAAGTAAGGTTTGCGCGCTGCGCGCATACTGCAACGATAAGCATATGTGCGGGCTGCCGGACAACCGGGAGCCCGCATGCTTTTTCACCTGAGGAGAGAGCATGAGCACCCCCCCGATTGACAAGCCGCGCTGCCACTGCGCCGTGTTCGGCGTGTTCGGCCACACTGCAGCCGCGCATCTCACCTACTACGGACTCCTGGCGCAACAGCATCGCGGCCAGGAAGGCTCGGGGATCGTGACGTGCGAGTTTGATCAATCGCGGCAACGGCACCGGTTTCACGTCCACAAGGACTTCGGATTGGTGAACGATGTCTACTCCGACGGCCGCGTCCTGACCGACACGCTGCGCGGACACTCAGCCATCGGGCACAACCGCTACTCAACGGCAGGCTCCGCGAACAACAGGGCAAATGTGCAGCCGTTCACCGTCCTGTACAAATCGGGAAACCTTGCCATCGGCCACAACGGCAACCTGACCAACTTCCGCGAGATACGGCAGCGGCTGCAGGATTCAGGGACGATATTCCAGACCACATCCGATACGGAAGTGATCCTTCACCTGATCGCACGAAGCCCGAAGAAAGACCAGCTGGACCAGATCCGGGATGCGATCGCTCAGGTGAAGGGAGCATTTTCCCTCGTGATCCTCACGGATACGGCCCTGATCGCCGCACGCGACCACCACGGGTTCCGCCCCCTGGCTATCGGGAAGAAAGATGGCGCGTTCGTGGTCGCCTCTGAAACGGTGGCGTTCGATATCATCGACGCCGAATATGTGCGCGATGTGCAGCCTGGCGAGATCGTGGTGATCGATGATGCCGCCCTGGCCGCCGGCGCACCCCGGTCGATACGCATCGACGGGCAACCGGCACAACCCCACCACTGCATCTTCGAGTTCATCTACTTCTCGCGCCCCGACAGTCAGATCTTCGGGCACAGCGTGGACAAGGTGCGGCGGAAGCTCGGCAAAACGCTCGCGATCGCACAACCCGTGAAGCCGAAAGACGAGGTTACAAAACAGATCGTCATCAATGTGCCCGACTCCAGCAACACGGCAACGATGGGATTCGTCCAGCAGACGAACAAGATGGGCGGCGCGGCAAAACTGGAGATCGGCTTGATCCGCAGCCACTATATCGGCCGCACATTCATAGAGCCGGGACAGGAGCTGCGGCGGAACAAGGTAAAGACGAAGTTCAACATCGTGAAGGGCGTGCTGAAGGACCGCGTGGTGGTGATTGTGGATGATTCGATCGTGCGGGGCACTACGTCCAAGCAGCTCGTGCAGCTCGTGAAGCAGGCCGAACCGAAGGAAGTCCATTTCCGCGTGACCGCACCACCGATCATGTACCCCTGCCACTACGGCATGGATTTCCCGACGCAACAGGAATTGATCGCCTTCCAAAAGAACGGCGACATCCAGGCGATTGCGGAGGAACTCGGCGTGGACAGTCTGGGCTACATGACTATCGAGGAACTCCTCAGCGCGGCTCCGCACGAGGCAGGGGAGAACTACTGCACGGCATGCTTCAGCGGGAAGTATCCCACTGCGGTGGATCCGATGCAGTCGAAGGAAGAACACGAGGGGTGACCCTGCACAAGCAGGATGACCCGGCACAACGGGCAGTGGTCTCCGTGTGAACGCCAGACCGGAACACGAGAACCGCACGTACAAGCGGTGACTCCGCACAAGCAGCATGACCCGGCACCCCGGCAATGGTCTCCGTGGAAACGCCGCACCGGATCACGAGAACAGCACGCATGAAGGGTAAGTTATTCACAATTCCCAACTTCCTGAGCGCCCTGCGCATGGTTCTGGTTGTGCCGTTCGCGCTCGTGCTGACTTCGGATATTCCGAATGCCAGATGGTGGGGGATCGGAATTGCGCTGCTGGCCATGCTCACGGACAAGCTCGACGGGGACCTTGCACGGTATCTCCACGCAGAATCTGAGTGGGGGAGAATCCTGGATCCGCTTGCCGACAAGGTTGCGGTCGCGACGATCGCGATCATCCTCCTCTGGCTCGGCATTATCCCGCTCTGGTTTGTCATCGTGCTTGTCGCCCGCGACCTGCTCATCCTGGCCGGGGGACTCTATCTGAAGAAGCGCACCGGAGAGGTGCTCCCGTCGAATATGGCGGGCAAATGGGCCGTCGGCGTGATCAGCATGACGATGCTGCTGGCGCTGATCGACGAAAACATGTGGATCGTCCCCGTAGGGATCTGGATGAGCGTGGCGATGGTGCTGCTCTCGACAGTCCTGTATGTGAAACGCTTTGTCGCTGTCGTGAGCAAGGAGAAGTAGCACTCTATGGGTTTTCTTGACAAGCTGGGCCTCGGAAAACTGAAAGAGGGGCTGTCCAAGACGCGCGAAGGGCTTATCGGGACGGTCACGCGCATCCTGACGGGTGCCCCCAAGATCGATGAGGAACTGTTTGAACGCCTCGAGGAATCCCTGATCGCCGCAGATGTCGGTGCGGGGACTTCAGCGGAAATCATGAATGGACTGCGGAGGCGGATCAAGGAGACGCCGCCTGAAGACGCTTCCGGCATCCTCCCACTGCTCCAGCAGGAAGTCGCGTCCCAGCTTCTGTCAACGGATGGCAAGAACGCCGAGCCGCCGTTCACGCTCCCGGCTGAGCGTCCGTATGTCATCCTGGTGGTCGGCATCAACGGGGTGGGAAAAACCACGACGATCGGGAAGCTTGCGCACCGGTACACGGCTGCGGGGAACAAGGTGCTCATCGCAGCGGCCGACACGTTCAGGGCAGCAGCAGGCGAGCAACTGGAGATCTGGGCTCAACGCGCAGGAGCGGAGATCGTCCAACAGAAGCACGGAGCGGATCCCGCAGCCGTTGCGTTCGATGCGGTGAAGGCGGCCGTGTCGAGGAAGAGCGATGTGGTGATCATCGACACTGCTGGACGCATCCACACGCGCGTGAACCTGATGGAAGAGTTGAAGAAAATCGGCCGTGTGATTCAGAAGCAGTTCTCGTCGGCCCCGCACGAGGTGCTGCTGATCATCGATGCATCGACCGGACAGAACGGACTCCAGCAGGCGAAGCAGTTCAGTACGGCAGTTGGCGTCACCGGACTTGTGCTGACGAAGCTGGATGGCACGGCCAAAGGCGGCATCGTGCTGGCCATCGCACGCGAGATGAAAATCCCTGTCCGGTATATCGGTGTCGGCGAGAAGCTCGACGACCTGCAGCCGTTCAGCCCTGCCGACTTCGCCGAGGCGATGTTCCAGGCATGATGCCCGACCCCTCTCCATACCGCCGGGTGGCGGTCCTCCCCGAACACCTTGCAAACAAAATTGCCGCCGGGGAAGTCATCCAGCGTCCCGAATCCGTTGTGAAGGAGCTGATCGAGAATTCCCTCGATGCGGGGACGACGTCACTGCAGGTCATCATCAAAGCGGGAGGGAAGGATCTCATCCAGGTCGTGGATGACGGTTACGGCATGGATGAACAGGATGCGGTGCTTTCGTTCCTCCGGCATGCAACGAGCAAGATCTCGACCTATGAAGATCTTGAAGAGATCCGGACCTACGGATTCCGCGGCGAGGCGCTGGCATCGATCGCCGCTGTGGCGCAGGTGACGATGAAGACCCGGCGCAAAGATGAGGAGATGGCCGTGGTGGTGAAGCTCGCCGGGGGAGGAAATCCGGAGATCTCCCGCGATGCGCGTCCGCGGGGAACCACGGTGACCGTGCAAAACCTGTTCTTCAATGTCCCCGCACGGCGCAAGTTCCTGAAGACTACGAACACGGAGTTCCGCCACATCTACGATGTGATACAACGGACTGCGATTGCCCACCCCGAGCTTTCCCTGGAGTTTGTCAGCGATGGGGAAACGGTCCTGAAGCTGAAGCCATCTACTATTGAACAGCGCCTGCTGGATCTCTTCGGGCAGCGCGCTGCGGAGTCGATGATACCCGTTGCGGAAGAGACCGAGTTTCTGTCCGTGACGGGATATATCGGTAAGCCGCAGTTCGGCCAGAAATCCAGATCCGGTCAGTACCTCTTTCTGAACCGGCGCTACATCGTCAGCAAGAGCATCAGTCATGCCGTCCATACGGCCTATGAGCATCTGCTGATCAAGGGGAGTTTCCCGTTTTTTCTCCTGTTTCTGCAGATTGATCCCCGCCGCATCGACGTGAATGTCCATCCTTCGAAGATGGAAGCGAAGTTTGACGATGAGCAGGGGGTGCACAGGTTTGTCGCCTCACTTGCGCGCAAGGCGCTGGCCAGTGCAGGAGCAGTGCCTGCGCTGACCACCGAAGGCGAAGGTATGCAGGGAGAGGATATCGGGCTCCGGTTCGGTACGCGGCAGCACGATTGGCTCTCCGGGCGAGGAGGAGGGACAGGTGCGTGGGAATTTCCGGAGCGGGGCCGTGTGGATCCTGTGACGGGCGAAATCCTCCCCCCGCAGAGCGGATCCGGAGTGAGTCAGGCCGACCTGCTTTTCGGGACACCGCTGCCCGGACAATCTGCATCCGGAGTGAGTCAGGCCGATCTCCTCTTTGGCATGCCTCCGCCTGGGCCGTCCGGAACCGGACCCGCTCAAACTGATACTTTCTCTGGGACACTCCCGATTGTGCAGCTGGCGCGGCCAGCGACAGGGGACCAGCAGGATGGAGGAACCCCGCAACTCCTCTGGCAGCTCCATAACCGCTACATCCTGTCGCAGATCCGGAACGGACTGATGATCGTGGATCAGCACGTGGCGCATGAACGGATCCTGTACGAGCGGGCACTGGAACGCCTTGACCGGGGGTTGCGCACGTCGCAACAGCTTCTGTTCCCTTGCACCGTGGAACTTGCTCCGGGCGATGCCGCGTTGTTTGAGGAATTGATGCCGTACTTCGACCAGCTCGGATTCGACGTGAAGCCGTTCGGAAAGAACACTGTGCTGATTGAAGGTGTGCCGCAGGATGTGAAGCCGGGACACGAGCAGAGTATTCTGCACGAGATGATGGAGCAGTACAAGGAGTATCAGCAGCACGCGTCCACTGACGTGCGGGACAACATGGCAAAGGCATACTCCTGCAAGTCCGCAATCAAGGCGGGCGACCCGCTCACGGAGCAGGAGATGCGCTCGTTGATCGACCAACTCTTCGCAACACACATGCCGTATGTCTGTCCGCACGGACGCCCGGTTGTGCTGCGGATATCCACGGAAGAGCTGGACAGGCGGTTTGGGCGAAGGTGAGGCGGCGGGGTCAGGATTCGGCTGAATGCGGGGAAGGTGTTCGAAAGCTTGTGTCCGCAGGGCGGCAGAGCCGCGCTGCAATTCAGGCCCGAAGTCAGTATACTGTGCACGAACGATGAAGAGGGGTGGATGAAGAGGACGTCGTTTACGACTGTGAGCGGTGAGCCCATTGCGCCGCTGTACACGCCTGACGATGTGGCACAGAGCAACTACGAGACTGCCATCGGGCATCCCGGCCAGTATCCGTACACGCGGGGCATCCACGAGACAATGTACCGGGGGCGCCTCTGGACGATGCGGCAGTTCGCAGGATTCGGAGCACCGGAGGATACCAACGAACGCTACCACTACCTGCTGAGCCACGGGCAGACCGGGCTCTCGGTTGCGTTTGACCTCCCGACACTTATGGGACGCGACCCGGACGATCCTCTCTCCGAAGGGGAGGTGGGAATCTGCGGCGTGTCCGTCAGTTCTCTCGCCGACATGGAGATGCTGTTCAAGGGGATCACGCTCAAAGACGTCTCCACGTCTATGACGATCAATGCCCCCGCGGCCATGGCGCTGGCGCTCTATATCGCCGTTGCGGAAGAACAGGGTGCGCATCCTTCCAATCTGCGCGGCACGATTCAAACAGACATCCTGAAAGAGTACATCGCGCAGAAAGAATGGATCTATCCGCCCCGCCCATCCATGCGCATCGTGACGGACATGATCGAATACTGCACCCTGGAGATGCCGCAATGGAACCCGGTCTCCGTAAGCGGTTATCACATCCGCGAAGCGGGATCCACGGCGATTCAGGAACTTGCGTTCACGCTGGCCGACGGATTCGCGTACGTCGAGGCGTGCCTGGAGCGCGGGATGAATGTGGATTCGTTCGCACCCCGGTTGTCGTTCTTCTTCAATTCGCATCTCGACTTCTTCGAAGAGATAGCGAAGTTCCGTGCCGCGCGCCGGATCTACGCCAAGAGGATGAAGGATCGATACGGGGCGAAAGACCCGCGCTCCATGAAGCTCCGGTTCCACACGCAGACAGCCGGCTGCACGCTGACGGCGCAGCAGCCGGAGAACAACATCGTGCGCACTGCGTTCCAGGCGCTGGCCGGCGTGCTGGGAGGGACACAATCGCTCCACACGAATTCGATGGATGAGACGCTCGCCCTTCCGAGCGAGAGGGCGGTGAAGATCGCGCTCCGCACGCAACAGATCATCGCGCACGAGACCGGCGTGACGAACACCGCGGATCCGCTGGGCGGGAGCTACTTCGTGGAAGCCCTCACCGATCGGATGGAAAGGGGAGCTGAGGAGTACTTCACGCGCATCGACGCCCTCGGCGGCGTCATCCCGGCGATCGAAAAGGGATTCTTCCAGCGGGAGATCGCGGATGCTGCATACCGCTACCAGCGGGCACTGGATTCACACGAGAAGACAATTGTGGGAGTGAACCGCTTCGTCGAAGCCGATGAGCCGGTGACCATCCCCATCCTCACGATCTCCCCGGAAGTGGAGATCAAGCAGCGCAAAAGGATCGCGGAGTTGCGCGCGACGCGGGATGCGAAACTTGTGGAGCGCTCACTTGTGGCCCTGAAGCAGGCGGCCTCCAGTGGCGCCAACCTCATGCCCCCTCTGCTCGACTGCGCCCGCGGCTACGCGACACTGGGCGAGATGTGCTCCGCACTTGCGGATGTGTTCGGAGTGTATGAGGAGGCGGTGGTGTTTTGAGGGATGCCCGTGGCCGGGCATGCGGTGACGCATCAGGAAACGAGAGGGTTTCAGAAGACGGCAAGGTGCATCCCCGGCCGGCGTTCCGGAACAGGCGGGGTGTCCAAAAGGAACGAGCTGGCACAACCCTGAACAGACCGGGTGCCCAGAAGGAATGAGCCGGCACAACCCTGAACAGGCCGGGTGTCCAGAAGGAATGAGCTGACATAACCCTGAACAGACTGGGTGTCCAGAACGAATGAGCTGGCACAACCCTACACAGACCGGGTGTCCAGAAGCAATGAGCTGGCACAACCCCGAACAGACCGGATGTCCAAAAGGAATGGGCCGGCACAACCCCGAACAGACAGGGTGTTCAAAGAGATTGAACGTGTACAACAGTAACCAGTCTGTCAGCTGCGGAACCAGGGTGACCAGTGATAAGGCGATGAAAAGTGGTATCAGGCTGCGTCAAGAGGCCTGTTCCGCGAGGGCGGAAATCGGTGGGCTGGCACAGGATTTGAGAAACATGTGAGATCCCCTCCCGGCTGCGGGTGGCAGTGCAGCAGCGATGGGGGACCGAACGCCGCGAGGGCCGATCTTGCTGAGAGATGACGCCGGCGATTGAAACATGCGTATGAACGTTTCTTACGGTTGAGGATCCAATGACTAAATCAAGAGTAGCAGTGCTCAAAACGACCCCGGAGACGGTCCTTGAGGACTATGTCCGGCTCTCTGAACTTGCCGGGATGTCAGCCGCGCTGGATTCAAGCGCAACGACGATCCTGAAAGACAATATCTCCTGGCATTTTCCGTTCCCCGCTGCCAACACGACTCCATGGCAGCTGGAAGGGACCATCCAGGCGCTGAAGAAGGCTGGTCTGAACACCATCACCGCAGTCCAGAACAAGACCGTGGTGACGGATGCGTTCAAGGGCGAGGACCTGAACCGCTACGTCCCGATCTTCCGCAAATATGACATCCCCGTGCTCTTCAACTTCCGCGAGTCGGATATGAAGTGGGTCGCCTACCGGCCCAAAAAGAAGATGCACGTGCTGGACATGATCTATCCGGAAGGAATCACGATACCCGACTACTTTGCCGGCAAGAATATCGTACATCTTCCGACAGTGAAGTGCCACATCTACACCACGACCACCGGCGCAATGAAAAATGCGTTCGGCGGGCTCCTGAACACGAAGCGCCATTACACGCACTCCTGGATCCACCGGACACTTGTGGACCTGCTTGCGATACAGAAGGAGATCCATACGGGCATCTTCGCATTCATGGACGGGACAACGGTGGGGAACGGACCGGGTCCGCGCACGATGTTCCCGGTTGTGAAGGACTACATCCTCGCGAGCGCCGATCAGGTGGCAATCGATGCAGTCGCAGCGAAGATGATGGGATTCGATCCGATGTCCCTCGAGTACATCCGCGTTGCGCACGGCGACGGCCTCGGTGTGGGCGATGTGCGCGAGATCGAGGTGGTGGGTGCGGACATCAGCAGGGAGTCGTGGGGATTCCACGTGGGCAACAACGGCGCAAGCATGTTCGGAAACCTCGCCTGGTTTGGTCCGCTGAAGTTCGCCCAGAACTTCTTCTTCCGTACACCCATGGTGCACACGTTCATCTTCGCCTCGGAGGCCTACCACGACTATTACCGGTGGCCCGTGAAAGACCGGAGGGTCTTCGAGCAGTGGCGGGTGAACACGCACTGGGGCAAGTTATTCCAGACATACGAACAACTCCAACCCGAACCCGTAGCCTGACGTGACACAGAAGACGCGGGCAGAGCTCTCTCTGCTCGCCATGACATCGATCTGGGGTGGCACATTCCCGATTGTGAAGATCGCGATGGAGCATGTTTCGCCGATCCTCCTGATCGCGATCCGGTTCTGCATTGCCTCGGTGTTCCTGCTCCTCTTCTTTCGCCGGAAAATCTTCCCTCTCCCCGCGGGAGCGATCACCAAGGGATCGATCCTGTCGCTCTTCCTGTTTATCGGGTTCGTTGCGCAGAATATCGGCCTGACCATCACCACGGCGTCCAAGTCGGCCTTCATCACGGGGCTGATGGTGTTGTTTGTGCCGCTGCTTCAGGTTATTATCGAACGCCGCGCCCCGAGGTTCGGGAACGTTCTCGGCGTGCTTGTCGTGGTGTTGGGACTCTATCTCCTGACCTCTCCCGAGGGATCGGCGTTGAACGCCGGCGATGCCCTGACGCTCGTCTGCGCGGTGCTGTTCGCCGTGTACATCGTGTACCTGGACGTGATCGCACATGACATGACGGCGCTCCAGCTCCTCTTCGTCCAGATGATCTCCACAGCGGTCTTCGCGGTGGCGACCACCGCTGCTTTTGAGGAGACATATTTTGTCCTGAATGCGCATTCGGTGGGCTCACTGCTGTATCTGACATTCCTGGCAACGCTGCTGACGACCTATGTCCAGACGCGCTACCAGAAGGATACAACTCCGACTCGGGCCGTGGTGATCTTTTCAATAGAGCCGGTCATTGCGTCGTTCCTCTCGTATCTCATCCTGGGGGAAATCCTGGGTCCGCTCGGAATCCTCGGCGGAGCGCTGATCATCGCGGGCGTGCTCCTCTCAGAACTGAGCGAAGGGATTCCGCTCCTCAACCGGTCACTGGGGGGCACTTCTTGACTTTCGCGGGTTCCGGGCGTATTTTGCATTGATCGGGCAGCATGGAAACGCGCGCGCATATCGTTGTGGAAGGTCTTGTGCAGGGCGTTGGCTTCCGCTGGTTCGTGGCACGTCACGCGCAGGGAATGGGCCTGAGGGGGTACGTCCGGAACCTGTTCAACGGCTCGGTGGAAGTGGTGGCGGAAGGGGATCGCTCGCTCGTGGAAGAACTGATCAAACATCTGAAGGTGGGACCCCGGTCTGCGCATGTGAGCGACCTGCACATCGAGTGGCTCCCGCCGCAAAGCGAAACGAGGGCCTTTGAAATCCGCTGACGATTCCCTGCCGCGAACCGGCTTCGGCTACGATGTCCACCGCCTGAAACCGGGACGGAAGCTGGTCCTGGGCGGCGTCGACATCCCCTTTCCGAAGGGGCTGGACGGCCATTCCGATGCCGACGTGCTTGTGCACGCGATCACCGATGCACTGCTGGGGGCTGCGGCGCTGGGCGATATAGGGAAGCATTTCCCGAACACCGATCCCCGGTACCGCGACATCTCCAGCCTGGTCCTGCTGAACCACGTCGCCGGACTTCTGGACGGCCAGGGCTTCGCGCTGGTCAATGTGGATGCCACGCTGATCCTGGAACAGCCGAAGATCCTGCCATACGTGGATCAGATGCGGGAGAACATCGCGGGGGCACTCGGCGTTCAACCGGAACGCATTTCTCTCAAGGCCACCACCGGCGAAGAGATGGGATTCGTCGGGAGGGGGGAAGGCGCTGCCGCTCACGCCGTGGCCACTATCGTCCGCAGATGATCACCCTCAACCCACCCGGAACCTGAGTCCGTGCAAGAGATCTTTGAGTTCCTCAGTACGGTCGACCCGCTTGCGGTGTACGGACTCGTCTTCGGGCTTGCCCTTCTCGAGAACATCCTTCCTCCCGCTCCAAGCGACATGATGATCGTTGCCGCCGGAACGCTGGTGGGGCTGGGACAGATAGGGTTCGTGCAGACTCTCCTGAGTGCGACAGCAGGAAGCGTGATCGGTTTTGTGATCATGTACAAGATCGGGGAGTGGTTCGGCGATCATATCCTTGAAGAGGGGAAGATCAAATTCCTCCCTGTGGAATCGGTGCACAAGGTCGAGCGCTGGTTTGCGAAATACGGCTACGCAATTATCGTCATCAACAGATTCCTCACGGGTACGCGGGCGGTGGTGTCGTTCTTTGCGGGAATGTCAGAACTCAAACTCCCGCTCACGACCGTGCTCTGCTTCGTGAGCGCGCTCATCTGGAATGCGATTCTCATCACCATGGGGCTCTACCTTGGCCGGAACTGGGACAAGATCGGCTTCTACCTCAGCACGTACAGCCAGGTGGTGACGGCAGTCGTGGTGGTGTTCGTCCTGCTCTGGGTGGCAAAGGTGATCTTCTCCAAACGATCGAATCCCGGCAAGAAAGCATGATCGAGTTTCTCTATACCGTGGATGTCGCGATGTTCTCGTTCCTGAACTCCGGACTCGCGAATCCGGTCGGGGATTTCCTGTGGCCGTACATCACGGACTACGACCGCTACCTGCCTGTGCGGATTCTGCTGGTGGTCGTCTGGCTCCTGCTGATGGTCAAAGGGGGGAAGCGGGGGAGGACTGCGGCATTGCTTGTGGTGGTTGTGCTTGTCTGCGCGGACCAGTTGAGCAGCTTCGGGATTAAGCCGCTGCTTGAGAGGCCGCGCCCATGCCACACGGTGAACGGCGTGCAGGTTGTGCAGAATGTGCATCTCCTCGTGCATTGCGGAGGAGGGAAGTCGTTTCCCTCCTCGCACGCAGTCAACAACTTCGCCGTGGCCACGCTCTTCACGTTTTTCTACAGGCGCTGGGCCTGGGCGTTCTTCGCCTGGGCCGGCCTCGTTGCACTGTCGAGGGTGACCGTAGGCGTGCACTACCCGTCAGATATTCTCGGGGGTGCCATCATAGGGATGGCCGTTGCCGGGCTTATCATCTGGCTCTGGAGTCTGGCAGGCCGCTCGTTCGCGTCATGGCTGCTCCTTGAACCGGAGAAGGAGACCCCCGATGGCTGAGCCCGAACTCCGCAGCACACGCCTCCTGAGGCTCTCTCTCGCCATTCTCTCCGGTGCGATGCTGGGATTTTCGTTTCCTCCATTCGAGCTCGGGATTCTCGCATGCTTTGCGCTCGTTCCGCTCCTGGCGGCATTCCACGGCATAACGCGCATCAAGCGCGCTCTCTGGTACGTCTACGTGGCGATGTTCGTCTTCCATGCGATCACCGTCAACTGGACCGGCGGATTTGTGCACGCGAACGATCCGTACATGATGATCGCAGGGAGCATCACGATCCTCGTCCATCCGCTGTTCTACTTCCTGCCGCTGGGTGTGTACCTGCTGATACGCAGGCATTTCTCTGAACCTCTCGCCGTGCTGGTGCTGCCCGTGCTCTGGGTGGGATATGAATACAGTCATTCGCTCAGCGAATGGTCGTTTCCCTGGCTCACGCTGGGGAATAGCCAGACGTATGATCTCGCGCGGATCCAGTTCATCGAATACACAGGGGTCTGGGGGCTGTCGTTCTGGATCCTGGTAATGAATGCTCTCGCGTATCTCCTGTGCCTCCGGCTAGCACGGGGAAGAGAAGAGCTCCGCGAGACCGCAACGCGATTGCTCTTTGCTTCGCTTGTCGTGGTCTACATCGCGCCGGAGGTGCATGGACTGCTGGTTCTGCCTCGTTCAGCCGATGTGGAAATGGCACCGGGGGCTGCGCCCGCCCTGCAAGAGTCCGAGTCTGCCCTCGCTCCAGGCGGATACACGGCGGGATCGTCGGAGTCTGCGGTTGCTCCAGGCGGACCTGAGGCGACAATGTCGGAGTCTGTGGTTCGTTCACACAAACCTGCCGCCCTGTCGCCCGAGTCCGGGATTACTCAACGCGCTCCTGCTCCGGCCTCATCCGAATCCGCACTTCCTCGCAGAGTCCTCCGGCCGGTTCTGGCGTCGACACGTACGGCCGCCCCGGATCCCCGACACATGCCGTCACCAGCCGATCCGAGCGCGGAACATCCCCTTGATCCCGCTGCATTCCCCGCACGGCCCGTGACAGTTGGCATCATCCAGTCGAACGTGGATCCCTGGGACAAATGGACGGCGAACGGAGTCGAGACGTACACGCTGTACATGCGGCTCACCGGGGAGCTGCTGGACAGCGCGAACGCGCCCCGGCCGGATATCGTGCTCTGGCCCGAGACCGCGTTCCCCTTTGATGTCCTTGGGTCACAGAACCGGGAGCTCCTGACATCTCTTCAGCAGCGGCTCGGCACGTGGCATATCGGATTGCTGACGGGGCTCCCGCACAGAATCGTCTATGAAGATCCCTCAGCCGCACCGCACAGCGCCAGACGGGACAAGCGGACGGGGCAGCGATACGACTGGTTCAACGCGGCGGCATACATAGAACAGGGCACGCCGAACCCGGCATGGTACGGGAAGATGAAGATGGTCCCGTTTGCAGAGCGGGTGCCATATGCGGACGTCTTTTCGTTCGTGGATTTCCTCCGGTGGGACGTGGGCATCGGCGGCTGGCAGATCGGTCCGGACACGACAGTCTTTGAAGATACGCGCACGGGAACCCGGTTCTCCTCCATTATCTGCTATGAAAGCACATACCCCGGTTTCGTGGCAGGATTCGTGCGGAAGGGAGCGGAGTTCATCGCCCTGATCACGATCGACAGCTGGTGGGGGAAGATGTCCGGTGCATTTCAGCATCAGCAGATTGCCGTGCTGCGGGCGGTGGAGAACAGGCGATGGATCGCGAGATGCGCGGTAGGGGGAATATCCAGCTACATCGACCCGTGGGGCCGCGCGCACGACAAGACAGAACTGTTCACGCAGCGAGTGCTCAGCAGACGCATTGAGAGGCGGAATGCGCTGAGCTGGTACACGGCCCATGGCGATATGCTGGGCGAATCCACGCTCTGGCTTGCGCTTGCGCTGGCGCTGGCAGGGTTCGTTCAGGCATTCCTCAAACGCAAACGAAAACTGAGATGACGGCATGATAGACCTTCGAAGCGATACACTCACGCTCCCGTCACCGGCGATGCGGCAGGCAATGGCGGCGGCAGAGCTCGGCGACGATGTGTTTGGAGAAGACCCCACGGTGAACCGCCTGCAGGAGCGCGTTGCCGGCATGCTCGGCAAGGAAGCAGCGCTCTTCGTCCCGAGCGGCACCATGGGAAACCAGGTCTGCATCAAAACACACACGCACGCAGGGGACGAGGTGATTGCGGAGGCGGGAGCACACGT
>JAGDMK010000146.1 GCA_017860635.1 Bacteroidota bacterium | reverse complement strand
AGATCAGCCGCTGCATACGCGTCTTCCATCCGCTCCAGGTATGGCAGCACCACGATCGGTGAGAGCCCCGTCTGCGCCTCCACTGCGGAGCGGATGCGCCCGGCATCTCCCTTGCCCGTCAGCCAGATAATCTGGACGCCGAGTGCACTCAGATCGCGGACCGCACTGAGCACTGCCGTATTGATGGAGGCCGCCCCCTGGCTCCCGCCGACAACGATCATCGTCTTGCGTGACGGGTCGATACCCAGACGTTGCGCTCCCTCTTCCCGCGAGACGGTCCCGACAGCGCTGCGCACCGGGTTTCCGCTGACCTTCGTGTTATCCTGCCGGCGCAGAAAGCGCTGCGATCGCTCAAATGTCAGATAAACCTGCCGGACGCGGTGTGCAAGCAGCCGCGTGGTGACACCCGGGTAGCTGTTCTGCTCCTGCAGTACCACCGGTATGCCCAGCAGATTCGCAACGAACGCCGGCGGCCCGCACACATATCCTCCCGTGCCAACCACCACGTCCGGGCGGAACCGTCGAATATGCTTGAACGACTGCACAAGCGCGGTGATCAGTTTCACCGGGACCAGCAGTGTGGAAAGCGAAAGAGACCGCCGCACACCGCTGATCCAAATGGTCGCAAAGGCATACCCGCACTTCGGGACGACCTGAGCCTCGATTTTGTCCTTTGTGCCAATGAACAGTATTGCCGCATCCGGAGCGATCGTGCGTACGGCATCCGCAATGGCAATTGCGGGATACAGGTGCCCGCCAGTCCCCCCGCCGGCCAAGAGCACACGTGGAGCCATCGCTCAGTAGACCTTCCCGACAACCGGATCCGGCTGCTGGCGCGGGCTGAGCGGACGCACATCGCCCACCTCTGCAGCAAGCCGCGGATGCATATCCGTTTGTGCCGAAATATTCAGGAGGATCCCGACCATGATACACGAGACAAGCATTGACGAGCCGCCATAGCTGATAAACGGAAGCGGCAGGCCCGTGGTCGGCAGAATCCCCAGTGTCACGCCGGCATTCACAAAGGCATACAGGGTGACCGACGTCGTAATGCCGATCGCCAGGAGCCGGCCGAAATCGTCGCGGGCATGACGTGCAATCGCCAGACCTCGAAAGAGAAAGATCACGAAGAGCGTCAGCACCGCAAGCGTGCCGATCAGACCGTATTCTTCACCGATGATGGAGAAGACAAAATCGCCGAACGATTCGGGAAGATACAACTCCCGTTGCTTGCTTCCCCCTGGCCCGAGGCCGAGGAGGCCGCCGTTGGCAAATCCCAGAATTCCCTGCCAGACCTGGTGATTCATCCGGTCGTTTCCACCCACAACGCTGTCCACGAAACTCATCACGCGCCGCATCCGGTATTCCGCGCTCACCATGTACGCAAGAAGAACCGGGATGACCGTAGACAGTGTCAGGAGGAGGTGTTTCCACCGGACACCGCCGATGAACAGCACGATGAAGCTGACCACAACGAGCATGGCTCCGGTGCTGAACGCCGGCTGCAGCAGCACAAGCCCTGCGACAACGGCAATCCAGAACAACAACGGCACAAACCCTGTCGAGAAATCCCGCACGAGTTCCTGCTTGCGGACAATGAGTGCGGCCAGGTGCATGAGGAGCGCCAGACGCGCAAACTCCGCCGGCTGAAAACCGATGAACCCGTACTGAATCCACCGCGCTGCTCCCTTTGAGACAACACCCAGCACCAGCGTCAGAACCAGCAGGACAATCACAACCAGTAACACCGGCTTGGAGATCTTCTTCAGGATCTTGTAGTCCACCTGCATGGTCGTGAACAGCACGAAGAATCCGATGAGTACTTTCAGCGCATGGTTGCCGAGAAGACGTCCGCTCTCGCCAACATGCTCCTGCGCCCAGGTTGAGCTTGCGCTGTATACCACGCCGACACTGAACACCATCAGTACCAGCACCACGATCAGCGTGGCCATGTCGATGTGGTTCTTCCGTGTCTTACTGATGATCATGCGGCTGCTCCGGGAAGTTGCCGCACCAGATCCTTGAAGACACGGCCGCGGTGTTCATAATTCTGAAACCAGTCGAACGACGCGCACGCGGGAGAGAGCAGCACGATGTCTCCCCGCGTTGCAAGAGCCGTCGCTTTGGATACCGCCTCTGCCATCGTCCCCGCCGTAGCCACCGGGACGATGTCCCGGAATGCGGCATCCACTTTCTCTGCTGATTCGCCAATGGCCACGACGGCTTTCACGTGCCGGCGGACCAGGTCCGCAAGCCGCACATAGTCGTTCCCCTTGTCGCGCCCGCCGATGAGTACGATGAGCGGAGCCGAGTAGCTCTGCAGTGCATACCAGACGCTGTCGACATTTGTGGCTTTGGAATCATTGATGTAGGTAATTCCGTTTACCTCCTGCACGAACTCCAGCCGATGCTCCACGCCCTTGAAATTCCTGAGCGTCGCACGAAGTGACGCCGGCCCGATCCCGAGCGCCTGCGCCGTCAGCGTTGCCGCCATGGCGTTATAGAGATTGTGCGTGCCCCGGATGCTGATGTCCTGCACCGGGATCACCGGTGTCCGGCTGCCCGACACCTGCGTGACCAGCATGCCGTTTTCCACGCATGCCCCCGTGGCCGGAGTCGTGCTCACGCTGAACGGCAGCAGTGTAACGCCCGCAGGAACATGATGCTCGACGGCGCTCCGCGTCATTTCATCATCATAATTGTACACCAGCATATCGCCCTCTCCCTGACGCGCAAACACCCTGGACTTCGAGCGCACGTACAGATCCATCGAGTGATCGTACCGGTCGAGATGATCCGGCGTAATATTCAGGATCACTGCAACCCTGGGCCGGAAGGTCTGCACATGGTCCAGCTGGAAACTGCTCACTTCCAGGATTGCCGTGGAATCCCGTCCGACAACCGACACCACTTCGGAAAACGCAGTTCCGATGTTTCCCGCAACAACGCAGGGGCGATGGGCATCTTCAAACATCCGCCCTGCCAGCGTGGTTGTGGTGGTCTTTCCATTGGTCCCCGTGATCGCAACCAGTGTCCCCCGGTTTAACCAGCTTGCGGTTTCAAGTTCGCTCACGACCTTCATACCCCGGTCCACCGCCTGGCGCACAATGGGAGCAGTCGATGGCACGCCCGGACTCAGCACAAGGACATCTGCGTCGATCGCCCGCGGTGTGTGTCCGCCGAACTCACAGGGAATCTGGGCCTGTTCGAGCGCAGCCAGCGCAGCGCCCATCGTTGCAGCGGGCGCGGCATCACTCACAAACACCCTGGCACCTGCACCGGCAAGCAGGCGCGCCACCGCGATGCCGCTGCGTGCAGCGCCGATAACGCTGAACCGTGTCTGCCGTATGCGTTCGAGGTCCACGTTTCCTAGCGTACCTTGAATGTGGCCAGACTGAGAATCATCAGCAGAATCGCGACGATGTAAAACCGCGTGACAATCTTCGGCTCGGGCCAGCCGAGCAGTTCAAAGTGATGATGCAGTGGCGCCATCCGGAAGACGCGCCGTCCTTCGCCGTACTTCCGCCGGGTATACTTGAAATAGAACCGCTGAATGATGACAGAAATCGTCTCCGCTAAAAAGACGCCGCCGAGCGTGGGGAGGAGGAGCTCTTTCTTGATGAGCACACAGAGCGCCCCGATTGCTCCGCCAAGCGCCAGCGAACCGGTATCTCCCATAAACACCTGCGCAGGATATGCGTTGAACCAGAGAAACCCGAGGGCTGCACCGGCCATCGCCGCACAGAACACGACCAGCTCACCATTTCCCCTCAGAAACGGGATGGTGAGATATTCCGAGAGCACTGCGTTGCCCGAGATGTAGCTGATCACGGCCAGGGTCAGCGCAACGATCGCAACCGTCCCGATCGCCAGTCCATCAAGACCATCCGTCAGGTTGACGGCATTGGACGTGGCGGTGATAATGAAGATGACCATCGGGATGTAGAAAATGCCGACGTTCAGTTCCAGGTTCTTGAAGAACGGAACGGTGGTGGATGTGCTCACCATCCAGAGTTCAGAATCGATCCAATGAGGGAAGAAGTAGATGATCCCGCCGACGACAAGGCCGACAAAGATCTGCCCTACGATCTTGTAGCGGCCGATGAGTCCCTTGGGCTTCTTCTTGATCACCTTGAGATAGTCATCCAGAAATCCGACGGCGCCGAGCGTGATCGTCACGAACAGGATGAGCAGCACATACACATTCCGGAGGTTTCCCCAGAGCAGCGTTGGCACCAGAATGCTGGCGAGCACAATCAGTCCGCCCATGGTCGGCGTACCGGCTTTGGTGAGGTGTGTTTTGGGCGCTTCAACTTTTGCGGCTTCGCCGATCTGATGTGCGCGCAGCAAACGGATGATCTTCGGCCCGAGCCAGAACGCCATCAACAGCGCCGTGACGGCCGCTGCCGCCGCCCTGAATGTGAGGAAGCGCACCACACCGAATCCGGGCGGGTGATACAGCCGTTCTATCAAGTCGAAGAGGAATGTCAGCATATGATTTTCAGTTGCATGTTCCGCCGATCCGGCCCCAACAATCCCCGGCCCGCGTGATTCACCCGGTCGCCTCAGCAGCACGGCGCTCTGCAACGAAGAGCACCACATCTTCCATTTTCATCCCGCGGGAACCTTTGACCAACACCACATCCCCGGGTGCTACCAGTTCAAGGAGGTACTCGGCAAGGATGTTTTTCTGATCATAATGCACAGCCGTAGGGAGACCGGACGCGCGGGAAATCCCGCGAGCCAGCGTTCCGTATGTCAGCAGATAGTCAGGCTTCAGTGTCCTGATGGCCTCGCCCACCCGCTCATGTTCTGTTGCCGAAGCAGATCCCAATTCAAGCATGTCCGCAAGGACGGCGATCCGCTTCCCGGTTGCGGGGTAGGCAGCCAGTGTCTCGAGTGCAGCAACTGTTGAATCCGGGTTGGCGTTGTAGGTGTCATTCAGAATGATGACACCCCCGGCGTTCACCACCTCCATCCGTTTGCTGCTCGCGGAAAATCCTTCCAGGGCCTCTTTTATATGCTGCGGCGCGACGCGGAATGTGAGCCCGACGGCAGCAGCAGCGAGTGCATTAACGGCCGCATGGGTGCCCGGAACACTCAGCCGGACATCGAGCGGGGATTTCATCTTCTTTCCGGCGAACCGGAACTGTACGCTTCCATCCGGCATGAGGCTGATCCGTGATCCGCGCACATCCACGTTCCGCGCACGCATCCCAAACCGCACGGACTTGCGCATTCCCCGCGCAGCACGCACAAGATATGGATCATCCGCATTGACGAACGCCACAGCCGGTTTCCTTCCCGGAATCGTCTGCCAGAGCGAGGTCTCCTCCCGGGCTACACCCTCCACATCGCCAAAGAACTCCAGGTGCTCTCTGCCAATGTTGGTCAGCAATACATGTGTCGGTTGAACGATATCCCGAAGCGCAGCAATTTCGCCGGGATGGTTTGTGCCCACTTCCACCACCGCAATGTCATGGTGCGCCGTCAGGCGGAAGAGCGTCTGGGGGACTCCCACATGGTTGTTGTTGTTCCCCTCCGTGCTCAGGACGTTGCAGATTGTGGAGAGAACCCGGTTGATCATGTCCTTGGTTGTGGTCTTGCCGTTGCTTCCGCCGACAGCGATCACCGGGATTTCGGTTTTCCGGCGGTAGATACCCGCAAGCATGCTGAGCGCCGCGTACGTGTTTTCCACAACGAGCATGGCGGCGCCTGCCGGGACTGCGTTCGCTCCCTGCGCGTCCACCACCACGCCGGCTGCACCGCGGGCAAGGACATCGGCGACATACCGGTGGCCATCAAACCTGTCGCCGCGGAGTGCGACAAAGAGTTGTCCGGGCTGCACGGTCCGGGAATCCGTTGAAACGCCTGACGCAGACCAGCGTCCTTTCCCGTTCGGGAGATGGAAAACCCGGTGGGGAACCGATCGCAGGTCTGTTTGCGTCAGCTTCATTTCATATTCCTGATGAACATCTCGACCTCTTCCCGGTCATCGAGATGTGATTTTGTCGTGCCGACAACCTGATAATCCTCATGCCCTTTTCCGGCGATGAGCACGATGTCACCCGACTCGGCCAGCAGAAGTCCCTTGATAATGGCCTGGCGCCTGTCGGCTTCGGTGTAGACCGTTTTTCCCGGAAGTACACCCGCCTGGATCTGCGACAGGATGATGTTCGGGTCTTCCTGCCGGGGATTGTCGGATGTGAGAACGGTGATCGTGCTGAGGGCCGAGGCGATTCTCCCCATCTTGGGGCGCTTGTCCTTGTCACGGTTTCCGCCGCATCCAAAGACCGTGATGATCTTGCTGTCCGGTGAGGGCAACAGCTCGCGGATTGCTGTCAGCACGCGCTCCAGCGCATCTGGTGTGTGCGCATAATCGATGACGGCCGTCCATCCGGTCGGGGACACCAGCTGTTCGAACCTGCCCCGCACAGCCTGAAGCGAAGCGAGCCCCTTTGCCGCGGTCTCCGGAGGAAGGCCCAGCTCGCACGCCACGGTGAACGCTGCGAGGATGTTCGCCGCATTGAAAGCCCCTGTCAGCGGTGAAGAGAGCCTGACGGTCTGCCCATTCCACGCGGTGGAAAATGACATACCGTGCATGTCCATCGTGATATCCCGCCCCATAACGTCGGCCGGCGATATCAGTCCGTATGTACGGCAGCGGGCCTTCGTGGCTGCACGCAGATCCGCTGATGCCGGATCATCGCCATTCAGAACGGCTACCGCATCGGCGGGTAGCATCTCGAACAGGCGTCTTTTCGCCGCAAGATACGCATCCATGGAACCGTGATAGTCCAGATGATCCTGTGTCAGATTCGTAAACACACCTGCCGCAAACCGCACTCCGTGCACCCGTTCCATCGACAGGGCGTGGGAGGACACCTCCATCACCGCATACGTGCAGCCCCGTTGCACCATGGAGCGGAGCAACGACTGCAGCTCGAGCGATTCCGGCGTTGTGTGGGTTGCAGGGAGGAGCTCTCCTCCACGGTCAACGGCAATCGTGCCGATCAGCCCGACCCGTTCGCCGCGCGCTTCGAGTGCGGCCTTGATCAGGTATGTCGTGGTGGTTTTGCCGTTTGTTCCCGTGACGCCGATAACACGCATCTGTGACGACGGGTGCTCGTAGTAGTTCGTTGCCAGCTGTGCAAGCGCTACGCGTGCATCGGGGACAACGATCTTCATCACGCGCGTATGGAGAAACAACGCCTCTGGCAGCGCTGTATCATCCTGTGTCACCACCGCGATCGCACCGCGCTGTATTGCTTCTTCAATGTACCGGGCGCCATTCACTGCGGTCCCGGGAATGGCGACAAAGAGATCTCCATGCGTCACCAGGCGTGAATCATACCGGATCTCATGCACCTCGACATCCTGCGTCTGCGCCATAGCGCCATACTGCAGCATGAAGAGCTTCGACACGTGCACACCATCCAGCAACCGGCTCAGGACCATTGTCGTCTGTTCCTATGACTGTATTGCTGTTGTGCGACGCGGTTCGCAGCGCAGGGTTACGCTTGCCCCCTGGCGGAGGCGCTCTCCCGGCGACGGTGATTGTCCGATCACTGTTCCTGTTCCGATGACGACTGCATCCAGACGCTGTGTAGCCAGACTGTTGATTGCGCGGCGGATGGTGAGACCGCGGATGTCCGGAACGAGCGCAATACCGCCCGATACTTTCTCGATTCCGTTCCGGATCTTGAGTTGAATGTTTGCATCGCGTGCAACCACCGAGCCGGGAGCAGGTGACTGCCCGACGACAACCGTCCCGTCGCCTTCTACGTCCGCCTCGAACCCGCTGGCTTCCAGCATGGCGACGGCATCCTCGACTTTTAAATTCAGCACATCAGGCACTGTGCGCTGCGTTTTGTGTGCGATTGCCTGCACGGGCTTATCATGGAACCGTGCGGCCATGGTGAAGATCTTCTCCGCTATGCCTTTGAAGATGGGTGCGCTGGCCA
>JAGDMK010000145.1 GCA_017860635.1 Bacteroidota bacterium | reverse complement strand
TATTGCGCCACGCGTGTCGGCACACTCTCGGCCAGCGGCAGGCACGGCGATGGGGATCCTCTGGATATCTGCGTTCTGAGCGAGCGGCCCATCAGCCGTTCGGAAGTCATCATGAACGCCAGAGTGGTGGGGGGAATTCTGATGGTCGACAAAGACGAGGCGGATGACAAGATTATCGCCGTTCTCGAGAACGATGCGTTCTGGGGGAACGTGCGGGATATCTCCGATCTTCCGGAGATCCTGATCGAACGTCTGCGTCACTATTTCGCGACGTACAAACTCATTCCCGGATCACCCACGACGCATGTCTCCATCGAGAGCGTATACGGTGCGGAGCATGCACACGAGGTGGTCAGGGCAGCGATCAAGGACTACGAAGAGGTCTTCGGCGGCTAAGGCGGCCGTTCGACTGCCAGAGTGTCCGCGCCGTGGAGAGATTCGATCTGGTTTTCAGGTACAAAGCGGGCGACTGTACACCGGACGAAGCACCGGTCAGTCGTCCGCTTTCGCTTCCAGCAATACGATCCTGTACGAACGGTAGACTTCGCGCGCTGCGTAAATGACGCCCAGAAAAACACCGACCATCGCCAGCACGAAGATCCACAGAGGGATGATCTTCATCGCGGGTGCCGCGACGAACAGATTCACGCCGATTGTGACCGACGCCAGGACGAACAGGGCAATTGCAGACTGCAAAGAGAGAATCGCATTCCGGACGAGCCGGCTCCGGATGAGTAGCTCGTTGCTCTGATTGGTGACGCTCATGAAGCGGATGTTGTCAGCGTACTCCAGGGAATCGTGCTGCTGGAGGTAGCGAAGGTACTTGCGCCGCTCCTCGTTCAGGAGCCGGATGCGATTGATGATAATGGAGTAGCGATTGTTCAGGCCGAGCAGGAGCAATCCGACCGCCGAAATGCCCAGTGCGGGGGCGAGCATACTCTGGATGGCGAGAATGGGATCGAGCGGATTTTCAGACATGGCAGGTGTTGGGAGTGATCATGGATGCGTTTCAGTAAAGATACAAATTTCTGCCGCTGATTCCCACTTCCTTTTCTCTTCGTTATTCGTACCTTATGAAAACGGACGTCGTTCCGGCACCCGGAGACGCCCGGCCGCAGATATTCGTTCCCCGGACTCCTTGTGAGACCCCGTCCCGGACGGACTGATCTGCGGCACCCCCCCATTTATCAGAACGAATGGTCCCAGCAATGAATCCTGTGCGTTTTGCGGTCATCGGACTCGGCGGATACGGCTTAGTCCACATTGATGCCGTGCGTGTGCTCGCGCGTGAGGGCAAGGCCCGGCTTGTCGCCGTTGTCGCTCTTCCCGTCGACCGCAAGACCCGGCCCGAGCTCGCGCACACGCTCGAGCAGGAAGGTGTCCGCCTCTACGACTCCACCGAGCAGTTCTTGAGAGAGGGGGTTCCGACGGTGGATGCCCTGACCGTTCCGATCGGCATTCATCAGCACGTGCCGGTAAGCGTCGCTGCGCTCGATGCCGGGCTTCATGTCTATTGCGAAAAGCCGGTTGCCGCAACAGTCCAGGATGTGGATGCATTGATTGCCGCACAAGCCCGCACCGGCCGGAAGGTGACCATCGGTTATCAACATATGCACAGCAACTCCATCCAGCAGCTGAAGCAGAGAGTGGTCAGCGGGCGGCTCGGCACGATACGCACGGCCACGCTGCTCTGCGGCTGGCCCCGGAGCCGGCAGTATTTCAGCAGAAACGAATGGACCGGAAAACTGCGGATCGGCAATGACTGGATTCTGGACAGCCCGGCGAACAACGCGCTTGCGCATTACGTCCTCAATCTCCTGTACGTTGGCTCGCAACGTGAACGCCAGGCGGCGACCCCCGTGACGCTGCACGCGCACCTCTGCCGTGCCAATGCCATCGAGAGCGCTGACACGTCGGAAGTGCTGTTGACGACAGAGGACGGGGTGCGGATGCACTGGATCCTCACGCACGCGAACGTCACTCCGTGTGGTCCGCGCCTGACGATCACCGGCGATCGCGGGAGGGCGTACTGGCAAATGGATGAGGCGATGGCCGTGATCCGGTATGCGGATGGCACGTCCGAGACATTCGACAACCGCATCCATCCGCAGTGGCGATACAACGGGTTCAGGAATTTCGTCGACGCACTCCGCGGCGAAGCGGAGATCATCTGCCCGCCTGCTCTGGCGCGCGCGCAGACGCTCGCGATCAACCTTATGCATGAGAGCTGCCCCTCGATCGCCGTGGTTCCCGATGATGCGGTTCTCGAGCAGGAAGACTGGGAGATGCATCCTCCCAACGCGAAAGGAACGTTCCGGCGGATCAGGGGCCTGGATGCATACATGGAGATTGCCATCCAGGAGCGGGTGTTCATCAGCGAGCTCGGCGCGCGCTGGGCTGGCGGTGAGGGAACGAAGGAGGTTCGTGGAGAAGGCTATCGGTGGTTTGGCGCCGAGTGGGGGGTTTGAAAAGACACCGCCACCCGCAGGCCGTGACAGTGCACGCGGCCCACGGGTGGCGTATGCCACCCCTGCATCACTGCAGTGACAGACTATACGAGTCCCTGATCCATCATCGCATCAGCGACCTTCAGGAAGCCGGCGATGTTGGCCCCGATAACATAGTTCCCCGGGTGTCCGTATTTCTCCGCCGTTTCCAGGCAAACCTTGTGGATGCTCTTCATGATCTGGTGAAGGCGCTGATCCACTTCCTCCCGTGGCCAGGGAAGCCGCATGCTGTTCTGGGTCATCTCGAGTCCGGATGTGGCCACCCCGCCTGCGTTCGACGCCTTGCCGGGTGAGTAGAGGATGTGGGAATCCAGGAACACCTTCACCCCTTCGAGGTTGGTCGGCATGTTGGCGCCTTCGCACACGCACATGCATCCGTTCTGCACCAGCTCCCGGGCATTGTCTCCGTTCAATTCGTTCTGCGTTGCGCACGGCAGAGCGACGTCCACCTTCACGCTCCACGGTCTCTTGCCTGCGTAGAACGGCACGTTGAACTTCTCGGCATAATCCTGCACCCGGTCGCGCGTGCTCGCGCGCATCTCCAGCATATATCGGATCTTCTCACCCTGAATCCCGTCCTTATCGTGGACGAAGCCATCGGGTCCGGAGATCGTCACCACCTTGCCGCCGAGCTCCGTCACCTTATCCACCGCGCCCCAGGCGACATTGCCGAAGCCGGAAACGGCGACGGTTTTTCCCTGGAACGTGGTCCCTTTTGTCTTCAGCATTTCTTCTGCAAAGTAGACCACGCCGTACCCGGTTGCCTCGGGGCGGACCAGCGACCCGCCCCAGTTCAAACCCTTGCCGGTCAGGACGCCGCTGAACTCCCGCGTCAGGCGCTTGTACTGTCCGAACAGGTAGCCGATTTCCCTGGCCCCTACGCCGATATCACCCGCGGGAACGTCAGTATCGGGTCCGATGTGGCGGAAGAGTTCCGTCATGAAGCTCTGGCAGAACCGCATCACTTCATTGTCGCTTTTTCCCTTCGGGTCGAAGTCGGACCCGCCCTTGCCGCCGCCCATGGGGAGTGATGTCAGGCTGTTCTTGAAGACCTGTTCGAAGGCGAGGAATTTCAGGATGCCAAGCGTGACAGACGGATGGAAGCGGAGTCCGCCTTTGTACGGGCCGATGGCACTATTCATCTGGATACGGTAGCCGCGGTTGATGTGGATTTCACCCTGGTCATCCATCCAGGGGACGCGGAACATGACCACGCGTTCCGGTTCCACCATCCGCTCCAGGATCCGGGCACTCCGGTATTCCGGGTGACGCTCGAGCACCAGTTCAAGGGATTGCGCGACCTCCTCCACGGCCTGGTGGAATTCCGGCTCGCTTGGATTCTTTGCTTTCACGTGCGCAAGAAGTGTGTTGACGTATTCTGACATAGCGTACCTCTGGTCAAATGAGTCGATAAGTGAAGTACTTCACTGGACCGTTGCCCGGCACCTAATGGCGGAAGAACGCTGCCACGAGGGTATCGAAATCCCGGTCGTCGAGGTCCTGCATTTCGCCCGTATACATCTCCTCGCTGACCTGCGAGGTCGTGCCGTCGGGTGACCGGCGCGACATCTTCTTTGTCATGGTCTTGAAGTTCTCCAGCTCTTCCTGATAGAACGCGACGGCGGCATTGCCGATCTTCAACGACGGGATCTCCGCATCCAGTTTATCGGCGTCGATGACGCAGATCCAGTTGTCCGCGTACGGGGAATGCTCCAGCTCATCGACGTGTTTGGCAAGTCCCGTGTTGGTGTCGATCACTTTCCCGCTGACCGGAGAAAGGAATGGAATGTGCCGGCCCTTCTGTGACACCGTGAAAAGGGGCTGGCCCCGGTTGACGGTCATGCCGAGGTTCGGCAGCTCCAGCGCGTCAATCCTGCCGAGCAGTTTGTTGGCGAAATCATCGATGCCGACACGGACGGACCCGTCTTCGAACATCGCGGCCCAGCAGTGGCTTTCCGATATAAAGACGCCTCCCGGGATGGCGAATTCGGCTGAACCGGTCTGGCTGACGGCGGAGACATGCGTGATGTGCACTCTGGGCTTCAACTGTTTCTGGATCCGGTCCTGGCGTTTGATGAGGGCTTTCTTCACGAACGCCAGCAGCTCATCCTCGGTGAAGGGCTTCTGCACGTAGTCCATGGCGCCGTACTTCATGCACTCCACGGCGGTTTCGACAGTGGCGAACCCTGTGATGATCACCACGTCGATGTCGGGGCGGACGTGCTTGACCGACTTGGTCACCTCGACGCCGCTCATGGCGGGCATTTTCAGGTCGGTAAACACAAAGTCGTAGTGGTGGGTCTGCAGCAGGCCCAGCGCTTCCTGGCCGGTCTGCACCGTGTCCACGGAGTACCCGTCCAGCACGAGGATCTTCCGGAAACTGTCCAGGATCACCTCCTCATCATCCACGCACAGGATGCGCGCCTTGGGATGCTCCACCTCGGCTCGCTTCAGACTCTTCGCTTCGCGGGTGAAGTCAAGCTGCACGCTTTCCGCGAGAGCGGATTCCCGCTCCTTGCGGACCTTGTTCTCCTGGATGCGCCGCGAGATCAACCGGATGAGGATGTCGGCGATGATAAACACGATGACGGCGATGACGAACAGTAGCATGGAGTGTTCTCCTTGAATGATCAGTACAGATCGCCGCTGCTGCAGGATGTCAGCTGCGGCACTTCATACTCAACATCTGACGGAATGAGCCTGTAGAACCACCCGTCGAAGTACGGATCCTTTTCGATCGAGGCAGGTGAGGCGATGAGCGACTGGTTGCTCTCGACGATTCGTCCGCTGACGGGGGCCAGGACAGGATGCACAAGCCCGTCGGCCGTCCGTATCTGTGCGCAGGCTGTCCCCTGCACGAGCTCTTCGTTCACTCCCAGCAGATCCACTGCTTCCATCACCTCCACGACCTTCGTGAACAGATGGGTGATGCCAACCAATGCTGTTCCACCTTCCTGGATCAACACCCAGCTGGCGTACCCCAGGCGATGGAATTTCGGGGGGCAGGGGACGATGAGCAGCGATGCATCCACCACTCCCGAACCTGTTATGTGCGCGCCCTGGCGGAGTGCGCGGAGTCGAAGTGCGCGGCCGACGGCCGACAGGAGCTCATCGCTGGTAAACGGTTTCGGCACAAAATCGATTGCACCTTCGCGGAGCGAACGGACCGCATTCTCCACCGTGGAGAAGCCTGTTGCCATGACGACCGGCATCAGCGGCGCGCGGTGCCGCACTACCTCGAGGAGCTGAAAACCATCCATCTGAGGCATCATGATGTCACAGAGCATCATGGTGAATGCGCCGCTTCCGATCAACCGCTCCGCTTCTCTGGCATCCGCGGTGGACACGACGCGGTATCCTTCTGCGGAGCAGATCTTTGTCACGGCATCCAGGATAACCTGCTCATCATCGACCACGAATATGTCAGCAGTCTGGCTCATCGCATGTTACCGGGGCTGGTGCAGTGGCAAACGGATGCGGAATGTTGTTCCCCGGTTGACTTCACTCTCCACTTTGATGGTGCCGTTGTGGTTGTCAATGATCCCCCAGATGACTGACAGCCCCAGTCCGGTTCCTTTCTGTCCCTTGGTCGAGAAGAACGGTTCAAAGATGCGGGGCAGGTCTTCGGCCGGAATGCCGCAGCCAGTATCGCTGACCGTTATCTCCGCATACTCGCGCAGGCCTCCGGTGTCCATGGCGTCCCATCGCTGCCAATCGCATCCCTGGCGTGTGCAGGATTGCCACTTCCCCTGCGTCGGGACCTCGACGAAGAACGCCGGAGCGCCGCACAGCGGGCAGACGAGATCCGGTTCATGGAGCGAGGCGGCACATTCCGGGCAGGAGATGGCCCGAAGGGCTCCAGCCGCGACAGGAAAGCTTGTCTGGTCCCTGTGCCGTCCATAGAGCGGATCCAGATAGAGGAATCCCTCTTCGCTGGCAGCCCGCATTTTCACGCGAACGGATGAAAGTCCTTCGATACGCATCGTCTGGTCGATGAGCGAATGGCGCTTCGGACAGGTGGCTTTCTTGATCTGTGCCATTCCCACCGGCGAGAGGGTTATCTGGGAAGTGCCGATGGTGATCCGCCCGCCGCCGGGGCTCATCGCATCCATCCCGTTGACGATCAGATTGATGAACACCTGCTGCATCTGGTTGGCATCCAGCGTCATCCGGGGGAGTGCCGGGTCCAGGTTCTTGACCAGCTCCACATGTCTCAGTGAAAGCTGATTCTGCACTACGGTCACCGCGCGATCGATAATGTCATGAAGGTCGGTCTCGTTCTTCTTCGGAACAGATTGCCTGGCGAAATCCAGAAGGCTCTTGACGATCTCCCGGGACCGCAATGTCTCCCGCACGATCACCTTGAGGTCTTCCTGCATCTCCGGCTGGTTGGCCGTGCGTTTCAGAAGGAAGCTGCTGTAGGTCAGCACACCCGTGAGCGGGTTGTTGATTTCGTGGGCCACTCCAGCCGCGAGACGCCCGAGAGAGGCGAGTTTATCGGATTGAAAGAGCTGCAGTCTGGCCTCGGACATCTTGTCCGTCATATTGTCGAAGGACCGCGCAAGCTTGCCAAGCTCGTCCTGCCGGCTCGATTTGATCCGGTGCGCGAGATTGCCGTCGGCAACCTGCTGTGTCGCCTTCAGCAGATCCTTGACGGGCGTATCCACCCACCGCTCGACGAAGAATCCGATGATGATGCTGAGCGCGAGAACCGCACTGAGTGCGAACAGGAGCATTTTGAGCCGGCTGTTGCGGGTCGTGCGGTCCACTTCGTCGAGCGGCAGGGTGACATCGAGCACGCCGAGCACCGTCTGCTGCTGCGGATGCACGTGACAGGCAGCCGACCAGCACGCCTGCTCGTTGTAAATGGGATTGATGATCCCGAGCAGGCGACTTGAGTCCGGATGCGTCTGGAAAACGCGCGTCCGCTCGGCAATGGGCAGTCGCTCGAGAGGTCTCCCTGCGGAGTGGCAGGCATAGCAGCTCTCGGCGTTCTTGTCGACCGACGTGCCGATCTCGCGGTCGTCGGAGGAGTAGATGATCTCACCGGTCTTGTTCAGCACGCGGATCCTGCCGATGGTCGGCTGCTTGCCCATCGCGGTGATGGCCTGATGGATCCGGTCGCGCTGATTCAGCAGCATATCATGGCGGGTGCTGTACTTGACTGTCTCGCTCAGCTGGTTTGCATGCCGTTCCACTTCGCCCTGCAGGCTGTTGCCGAGCGATTGGATGTTGAAGTAGGCAAACACGCTGATGATCAGGATCGCGGTGATACCGACCACCAGGATGAGCTTGAATCCTATGTGCTGCAGAAATCGCATCTCTCTGTGTCAGCGTGTTGAGGTACGGACGAGTGTCCCTGGCCGTTCCTTGGGATAGGACTTGTCGTCATGGCATCCGGCGCAGGAAGGCGGCTTCGCGAAATTCTTTTCCGCGTGGCACGATTCACAATCCAGCTCGCGGTGCGCATCATCCAGCCGCAGACCCGT
>JAGDMK010000001.1 GCA_017860635.1 Bacteroidota bacterium | reverse complement strand
GACGCAAAGTGCTCAAGCACCCGGAAGAGGAACGGCGGGCGCGGCTGTATCCCAAGCCTCGAAAGCACACCCGCTGTGAAGTCCCGCGGCAAAGAACGCACCGGCACGAAGCGCATGAGACGGTCGAATTGCGCCAGACTCTGGTACACCTTCCGGCACGATTCGCATGTCTTCAGGTGAAGTCTCACAGATCGTGCTGCCTCTTCCGCGAGCTCGCCATCAGCCACGAGCTGAAGGGTTTCCCGCAAGATGTGGTCTGTCATGCCGCCCTCATTCCTTCGTTGTACCTGTCCTGTATGCGCTTGCGCAGAAGCCCCCTCGCCCGGAACAGATGGCTCTTCACGGTGTTGAGTGGAATCTCCAATATGGCCGCTATCTCTTCGTAGCGCTGTTCTTGTATGTAGAACAGCGTGAGCACGGCCTGGAACTTCTGCGGCAGCTTCTGCAGTTCCTCACCGAGTATTTCCCGGCGCTCGTTCGAGGATATCACTTCGAGGCTGTCCGGCTCATTCGACTCCACGGCGAGCTCTCCCTCAGTCGAAGTCATGTCGTCGAGAGAGAGGGAACCTGCCGGCCGCCTGGAAACACGGGTCATGCAGATGTTGTACAGAATCCGGTAGTACCATGTGCCAAACCGAGAGTCGCCCCGAAAGTCAGCCAGCCGGTGAAATGCCTTCACGAAGGCATCCTGGACGGCTTCCTCAGCCTCCTCCCTGCTTCCGAGCAAACGGGACGCGAGCGCGAACGCCCTGTCTTTATACCGATCGACAAGCACGCCATATTGCCGCGAATCTCCCCCGACGATGCGCCTTATGGTCTCATGTTCTGCATCCATTTGTACTCCTTTAGACTCCCAAACAGAGGAATTGTTGCAGATAAAGAGCTTCCGGGTGAAACAATTTGCCCGGGAATGAAGTCTAAAGGGTCAGGAAACAGTCGCACAGCAAGCACAAATCAAAGGGACCTCCATGGAGACGTTGGCACCGGTCATCATTACGATTTTTGTCTTTACCTCTATCGTTATCATTGTAGGAGGATTCATAATCGCCCGCCACAAGGAGCGGATGAGCTTGATCGAAAAGGGGATGACGATACAAGACCTCAGAGGTGAATTGGCAGGCGAGAAAAGGTACCGCAATCCTCTGAGATCGCTCATGTGGGGTTTTGTCTTCGTGGCCATAGGGCTGGCTGTCCTGGTGGGCATGGCCCTCTCCGAATGGTACCACTTCGACGACGGCATATTTCCGGCGCTGATCGCCCTCTTCGGCGGAATTGCGCTTGTTATCTTTTATGCAGTCGCGAGTAAGACACAACGACCGTGACACACTACTGCATCACAGCCCCGGCATTTCGCGGGGCTGTGATGCATCCATCTCTTCGTCGACACGCCCTTTCGCTGCAAAAAGGGTCTCGCAGTTGTCGCGCACCCCATCCTTCAGCAACTCAGGTCCATCTGAACAGGGGATCAAATCCTCCCTGCTACGACTTCCCGTTCGAGTGTTCAAGGTTCAATTTGGCAACACTCCGGGCACCAATCGCTCCCCAGATCTCCGCAAGAATCGTCCATGTTTCAAGCCAATCTTGCGGGCTCGACAGAGGCCATTGGCCAAGCCTGCCGCATTCGGCATCTTCATAAAGGCCTTGAGTGTGATCCCAAAAATACACTTCTTTGTAGTGTTAACCGGGAACGGCCGCCCATCGCAGTGTCCCATAAGACCGGGTCGAACGGCTGTTGCCGCGTACAGCATGCTGTCATGTCAAGGTGTGTGTCGCTATGCTGAGCAGGGCGACATAGAAAGGAGTAACAAAATGAAAAATCCGATTCTTCAAGCAAGCTTCATTGCTATTCTATCCGCGGCAATTATTTTCTCCGGCTGTTCCGCAAGCAACACGGTAAAGGGCGGAGCTGTTGGCGCTACCGCAGGCGGCGTCATCGGTGGGGTCATCGGAAACCAGGCGGGTAATACTGCACTCGGTGCGATCATCGGTGCTGCAATCGGCGGCGCAGCAGGCGTGCTGATCGGTAAATACATGGACGACCAGGCAGCCGAAATCCAGAAAGACATCGAAGGAGCCAGGGTCGAACGCGTTGGAGAAGGCATCAAGATCACGTTCGATTCTGGCATCCTCTTCGCTACCGGCTCGGCAGAACTCACACCGACTGCAAAAACGAATATCTCCAAACTCGCCACCATTCTGCAGAAATACGATGACACCAATATACTAATAGAGGGTCACACGGATTCTGTTGGTGCGACAGAGATGAATCAGAAGTTGTCAGAACGCCGCGCAGCTTCGGTCACAGGTCTGGCCACATCTCTCGGCGTGGTGGCTTCACGATTCCAGACAGTAGGATATGGTGAGAATCAGCCCATCGCCCCCAACAGCTCCGCCGAAGGCCGGCAGCAGAACCGTCGCGTTGAAGTTGCGATTTTTGCAAACGATGATCTAAAGGATGCGGCGGAGAAGGGTAAGCTCTGACGAGTCTACTATTGATCGGAGTTCGAGGCCGGGATGCACTCCCGGCCTTTTTTGTAGAGTCCGAACTTCTGAAGAGGAGCTCGCTTTCGATGAAACGGTATCCCCTGCTGTTTTGTCTTCTGATCACAATCATCAGCACACCCTCCGCAGACGCCTCCACGCGACCCCGTTTGCGAGATCTTGGCGTCAAGGTCGGAATCTTCAAGCCAGGTCCCCTCAACGCGATTACTGATGTCGCCGGTGTTCGGGTCGGCCATATGACCCTCGCAGTCGGAGACAGCATCCGGACCGGCGTGACGGCCATCCTCCCTCACGATGGAAATCTGTTCCAGAACAAGGTTGCCGCTGCTGTCTACGTCGGCAACGGGTTCGGCAAACTCGTCGGCGCTACGCAGGTCCAGGAACTCGGCCAGATTGAGACGCCTATCGTACTCACAAACACTCTGAGCGTCTGGAATGCAGCAAATGGTGTTGTTGATTACATGTTGTCGCTGCCAGGGAACGAGAACGTCCGTTCCATCAATCCGATGGTAGGCGAAACAAACGACGGCACGCTGAATGATATTCGCGGACAGCATGTGAGGCGGGAGCATGCGATCGAGGCAATCCGGGCTGCAAAAACAGGTCCTGTCGAAGAAGGATGCGTCGGCGCCGGAACCGGTACGGTCTGTTTTGGCTGGAAGGGAGGCATCGGCACGAGCTCGAGGCACCTCCCTGCAGGACTCGGAGGATTCACGATCGGGGTGCTGGTGCAGACGAATTTCGGAGGGATCCTGGATGTGGCCGGTGTCCCGGTCGGGAGAGAGTTGGGACAGTACAGCTACAAGAAGGAGACGGCTGATGGCTCCTGCATGATCATCGTCGCCACAGATGCACCTCTGAGTTCCAATCAACTCGCACGCCTTGCCAAACGGGCGACCCTCGCCCTGGGAAGAACCGGATCAGCGATGTCCCATGGGAGCGGTGACTATGCAATCGCATTCTCGACCGCGAAGCAGGCAGCAGACACCCTCCTTCGATATGCGACGGTCCGCGACGAGCGGCTCTCTCCCCTCTTCCAAGCAACCGTCGAAGCAACTGAAGAAGCCATTTACAACTCCCTGCTCAAAGCAACTGATACACGGGGGTACCAAGGATCATTCGTTGAAGCGATCTCTGTCGAGAAATTGGTCGCTCTTCTGAAAAGCCATGGACGGCTCTGACACCCTGATTCCGATGTGACGATGTCCGGGAGGTCGGACCCTAAACCGTACGCAGCACAATCATCAACAGGAAGCGTACGCCGAGGTAGCTGTTGCCTGCCAAAACAGTTGTCCGTAAAAACCTGGTCCGCAGAAACAAGTCCGCAGAAACAGGTCTGCAGAAACACTGGTTCCCCCCTTGACTATCCGGTAACCAACCGTTAAGTTCAACACAGAATCCCATGCAACGTCCCGTTCTCCAGCCCGAATCCTTCTGAACTTCTCCACTTCTCACACTCGGAGGGGCATCCTATGGATCGCCACTTCAGCAACACTGCACTGTGCGCACTTTTGTTCGGAGCTCTTGCCTGCAGCCTGCTCTCACCGGTAACAGCACTCTCCGGCAACAGCAAGATCGCAGGGAAGGTGACTGCCCGTCAAGCCGGCGAGCCGCTCGCGGGAGCAAACGTCGTCGTCACCCACATCGTTCTCACCGGCGGACAGGAAGTCCCCCTGGACCGGCCGCTGGGCGCCGCGGCGGACCCCGAAGGGTACTACTTCGTCCTGGATGTTCCCCCGGGCGTCTACACCATGCGGGCGACACTTATCGGGTACACTCCCGATATTCAGAAATTCGTCAGGGTGGAAAGCGACCGCACAATCACCGTCAACTTCAGGCTGGCATCAACTGATGTCGAGCTCGAGGGACTTGAGATCACCGCACAGCGCGACCTCGTCCGGCCGGATGTCTCCACCACCCAGGAGATCATCAGCACAACCCGGATCGAACAAATGCCTGTGCTGAGGCTGGATGAGTTTGCAGGAAAGATCAAGGGCGTCGAGCTCGTCAGCACGGCTGACGGCAATGGACTCAGCATTCGCGGAGGTGCCGTGCGTGAGACTGACGTCCGTGTAGACGGCATTTCCCTCCAGGATCCCCGTTCCGACAACTCATACCTGGCGCTGAATTCCACAAGCGTCCAGGAGATCCAGGTGCTGACTGGAGGCTTCGAGGCCAAGTACGGAAACGTGCGGTCCGGGCTTCTCAACGTCGTTACCAAAGAAGGCCACCGCGAACGGTACACTTTTTCGGTGAAGGCCGACGTAGCACCCGCGCACCAGGCCCGCTTCTTCGGTCAGAGTCCCTGGGACAGCGACTCATGGATTTACCGGGTCTACGCAGGAGAGTATGCGATGCGCGGCGTGGGCACCGCTGACACCGTTGTCCCCAACGAGTTCCGGTCATTCAGAGGGTGGGCCGCTCCGCTTATCCGGTTCCCTGCGGATCTCCGGCCCCTGGATTCGCTGCAGAGACTCGATCTCTGGAAGCAACAACATCCTCAGTACGAAGTTGCTACCAAACCCGACATCTACATCGAGGGAAGCCTGACCGGCCCGGTGCCGGGTGAATCACTCCCCTTCTTCGGGGACTTTGCCAGCCGGACGACTTTCCTGCTGGGATTCAAATACGAGAACTCACGGATGGCTTTTCCGGTCGGGCCCCGCGACGACTATATCGACTGGAACTCCCAGCTCAAGCTGACGACGTCCCTCTCGAGCACGATGCGTCTTGCCGTAAACGGCCTCTATGCTAAAGTGCAGACGGCAAGCGCGGGGAGGGCTTCCAGCTATGGCGGAGCCCTCGTCGACCAGGCATCCAGCTTCGGATTCCTGAACAGCACAGAGAGCTCCGTGGCTGCTCAGGCGCGGCTCATCGGAGGAAGCAGCCTCAATCAGATCTTCAACAAGAGCCGGCTCCAGTTCTTCGATCAACGCTACATGATCTCCGGTGCGAAGTTCACCCATACGCTCTCTGAGAAGTCCTTCTATACTGTCGACCTGCAGATCGGCTACACTGACCAGATGCTCTCGCCGTTCGCAATGGATACCAGCCGCGCCGACCAGTATGTATATTACACGAGCGCAAGCACAATCCCCACCTACACCGGAAAAACCTACAGATTCTACGTCCCGACCTACGGCAGCCCGAACGCATCTACGAATTACGGGTTCGATGGCCTGGGGACATTTGCACTCTTCGGCGGACCGCAGCGGATCGATTCCTCGTATTCATGGGTCTACCAGTTGAAGGGAGACATCACTGCCCAGCTCGGACGCCACCACCAGCTTGAGGCGGGCATCTCCGTCCGGCTTCAGGACCTCTTCGTCTACACGGGCACCTGGTTCCAATCCCAGCTTTCGTATACCCCCGACACGTGGGAGTACTACGACGCAACGCCGCTGGAAATTGGATTGTATGCGCAGGACAAGCTCGAGTTTGAGGGTATGACACTGAACGCAGGGCTCCGAGTGGACTACCTGAACCCGATGAAGAAGGGGTACCAGACTGAGTTTCCGCTTTCCGAAGAGTACAGAAAACTGTATGCGGACATCTACAGCAACCTCCCCGGGGGCGCCGGCACCTATGAGCGCTGGCTCGCCTTCCGCGATCTTATGGCAGATCCTCCCGGGTGGCCCACCACGGAGAACCGGGTACAGGTGTACTTCTCGCCCCGTCTCGGTGTCGCCTTCCCGATCACCGAAGCGAGCAAGATGTATTTCAACTACGGACACTTCTACCAGCGCCCCGCAGTATCATTCCTGTACAACACCCAGCTCAACCTGGGATCTGTCGCCGTCCCGACGCCGGATCTGGATATGGCGCGCACAGTGTCGTACGAGTTCGGCTACGAGCAGATGATCCTCAACGACTTCATCGTCAATGTCGTTGCCTACTACAAGGATGTGCAGGGAGAACCGCTCACCAGGAGTTACATCAACTACTACGAGGACAATATCGTCAGCCGGTACTATGCTGACGCGTACCGCGACATCCGCGGCGTGGAGTTGCGTCTCGAGCGGCCAATGGGACGCTTTGTGACATTCAACCTGATGTACGATTACATGGTTCAGAGCTCGGGTCAGTCCGGACTGGCGCGCGTGTATGAAAACCGCCTGAAGGCGAAAGACAGCGAGCTGCGCTCGCCCAACATCAGCGTCACTGAGCCCCGTCCCCGTGCCAATGCCAACCTCAGCCTTCACACACCGATGGATTTCGGATCGGATTGGCTGGGAGGGAACTGGCTGGGTGGGTTCTTCGCGAATTTCCTCTTCGAGTGGCGCGATGGCGGACGCATCCTGATGAACCCGTCCGAGCCGGACGTGAAGCTCTGGCAGTACGTCGACATCGTGGACTACTGGAACATCGACTTCCGCGGATCGAAGATGATCGACATAGGGGTGGGCACACTGGAACTCGTGCTGACAATCAAGAATCTCACAAACAACAAGTGGCTCGTTCCCGGGAACATGACGGAGGCCCAGTACAGCGATTACAAACAGTCGTTGAAGACACCGGACAAGGGGGGATCGGACAAATGGGGCGACTGGAAGTCTGATGACGGGCATATCAAGATCGGCTGGTGGCAGGCGCCGATATTCCTTAATCCGCGGAGATATGTCCTCGGCCTCCGCCTGAATCTTTGAGAACTCTGTGCATTCTCCGTTCAGCTCATCCTTCACCAGGACCGACGAATGAACACCTCGAATGTGATTCGCGTGGTTGCAGCCGGAATCATCGGGTGCACGCTCTGCTCCGCACAGCAACGCAACTACAACCCAGGGACGATGTCCCTGGATATCAACCGTATCTCCCTGGCCATGAACCGCCTGATGGGCGACGGCGGACTGCAGTCCCAATTCAGCTGGAACCTGACGGGAGACAACCGGGCTTCCACCGAGACGTTCTTCTGGCCCGCCGACAGATGGCAGTCGAACATGCTCTATCAGATCTTCAACCCGCTCTCACTTGACGACAGCGGGATTCTGGATGAGAACGGCGTGGCGCGCCCCATGTTCACACGCGGGGACGCTCTGACAAACTACGGCAAAACCGACTGGGCACTCGAGACACGCCGGTACCGCCCTCCCCACATCACCGTTGACGGCATTGCGCTGGATCCGCCGTACCGGTGGGCCGTCGACCCCTCATTGCCGTGCGACATCAAGCTTGAGTTTGAAGATGTTCTCGGGCAGTTCGGCATCCGCTCGCACGTGGAGATCTTCGCCTTCAGCAATCCCGTTCATGGAGACTACTTCATCTGGAAGGCCACGCACAAGTTCACAGGCGAGCTCAAACTCCCGAGGGAAAGCTCCGTCGCAAAGGACACGCTTCCCGACCAGACGATCCGTTTCTGGTGGCCCCTCGCCTTCAGCTTCGGGCCCACGAAAGCCGGCGAGCGCGCGTCCATTGGAACGTTCGCCTATGAAGGCGAAGATGATCTGGATTCCTGGTTCAAGCGCAAATCAGAACTGGTGACAGGCCGGCCGCGCGATTCTCTCGCAGTTGCGTATTACTGGGATTCGTGGGTGCCGAATGGCCGCGCATACCCCAACGGCTCAACCGATGACACGGGCGACCCTGACCGCGTCACGGGCTACCTGCACTCGACGCAGATACCGGGTTTCGCGCTCCTGCAGGCCGACCGTTCGGCGTCGGACCGGACCGACGACGTGAGCCAGCCATACGCCATGCCCCATGCGACGATCATCAAGGATCTCTGGGGCCGCCGCGACATCGATCTGAAGAAGACCTACCGCGGCGATGATTCGCGGGGGAAATTTCCACCCGACGCGATCACGGCCGGCTTCAGCACATCGCCGGAAAAAGGACCGATGCGGTTCGTCACCACGGGCCCTTACAGTCTGACCAAAGACAGGAGCACGGGCCGCGTCGATTCCATCACATTCGTCTACGCTGTGGGGGTTGGAAGCATTAGCAAGAGCGAAGCAGACACCGTCGGGAGACTCTGGCTCAACGGCGGCTCGCTGGATGGGCAGCCCGTCACCGACTCCATGAAGAGTGCGTACATCCTGCGGGGCAGGGATTCATTGTGGAAGGCCATCGACCGGGCATACTGGGCGTGGGACCGGATGAGCCGCAGCCAGCCCGTACCCGCTCCTCCACCGCCACCGGATATCGCCGTCACGTCGGGGCCGGACAGAATCGAGGTCGCCTGGTCGTACCCCGACGCTGGCTACTTCAAAGATCCCGTGGCCGGTGTGGATGACTGGCGTGCCTGGCGGGTGTACCGCAAGCGGGGCGCATACTATGTGAACGATCCTCTGGATCAATCCGCGGGCGAGGAGTGGGTCATGATTCACGAAACCACCGATCGGAATGCCACGTCGTATATCGACCGGGACATCCAGCGTGGTGTCAACTATTACTACGCCGTTACGGCGGTGGACGATGGCGCGCAAAACACGGCCGGTCCGAATCCCGGCACCCCATTGGAGAGCTCTCGCTATGCGACCCGATCTCAGCTTCCTGCCGCCTCGTTCAAGCCGGGCCTGAGCGAAGGCGGGAAAGTCAGGGTTGTGCCCAATCCCGCGACGGTTGCCTCCGGTGCGCTGGGATTCACCGGTACCCCCGACAAGATCCTCTTCGTCAACCTCCCGGTGAAGTGCACGCTGAGGATCTTCACGGAGACCGGCGATCTCGTGACGACTATTCCCCACTACGGCACCGCGGATCATGCGTGGGGCCAGCGCACGGACACCAACCAGTACGTGGCAAGCGGCATCTACATCCTTGCGGTGACGGAATCTGCCGATCTTGACGGCAATCCGCTGGAAGACCAGTTCGTCAAATTCGTGATCGTACGTTGAGGCCGACCATGAGAACGCACAGATGCGTCGCCATACTGCTGCTGGCAGCACTGCTTCCGGCTGTAGCAGCTTCACAAATCACGAAGAAGGCACAGGTGGGCTTCCGGTTCCTTGAGAACCCGGTCTCTGCAGAAGTCATCGGCCGCGGGGGGACAGGCATCACCACGACGACCAACGCGAGCGGGCTATTCTGGAATCCGGCGCTGACCGCCTGGAACCAGTCGCAGTTCGACATCGCGCTCCACCGGACACAGGGAATCGCCGACATCAACTACAACGCCATTGCCGCCACGGCCGATCTCTGGGGCTTCGGCGTTCTGGGTGTCAGCTTTGTCTCGATGGACTACGGCGAGTTCTACGGTACGCGGCGGTCCACCAATGCCGCAGGGTACGAGGAGACCGGAACGTTTTCCCCGAAGGCCTACGCCCTCGGGGTGGCGTTCGCACAACAGGTCAGCAACCGGTTCAGCTACGGAGTCCAGGTGAAGTACGCGGTGCAGGACCTGGCCTCAGCATGGGTAGGACCGTTCGGCGGGTCCATTACCACTCCGAACCTTGTCATCAGCGAACGTACGTACGACCACGGGGATTTTGCGCTCGATGTGGGGGCATGCTACGATTTTCTCTACAACGGCATCCGGTTCGGGGCATCGCTGCAGAATATCTCACGCGAGATCAAATACGAAAATGAGGCGTTCCCGATGCCGTTTGCGGTCAACTTCGGGATCTCTGTCCAGCCGCTGCAGTTCTTCCTCGATGACGACGAAGCAAAGAACCTTACCCTGCTGATCGAGAGCCGGCATCCGCGCGATTTTGAGGAGAAGATCAAGTTCGGCGCTGAATATGCGTATCTGAACATGATCGTGGCGCGGCTGGGCTACATGATGAATTATGACGAGAGGGGATTCACGGGAGGCATCGGGCTTTCCGAAGAACTGGGAGGAGTCCCGCTCAGGGTGGATTACGGATATGAAGCCTTCGGAATCTTCGGAGCCCGGCATCACTTTTCGCTGGGGGTGCGGATCGAATGATCTGAACTTCGCTGCTTGAGGCACTGCCCTATCGTACGTTCGACGCCAAGCCACATCGTATCGCCAAACCTTATCTCACATAGAGCATCCGCTTCGTCATCTGAACGCCTCCGGCCTGGAGGCGGTACAGGTAAACCCCTGACGCCAAGCCATCCGCGCTGAACCTGACCGTGTAGGTCCCCGTTGCCTTTTCTTCATCGACTAGCCTCGCGACTTCCCTGCCGAGAATATCGTGGACCGTCATAATCGCTCTCCCCGCAACAGGCAGTGAGAAGCGAATGGTGGTGGATGGATTGAAGGGATTAGGAAAGTTCTGTTCCAATTGCAGTTGCTCCGGCATGCCGGCGACTGCCCTGCTATCAACAGAGGTGACAATGGGCTCGAAGGTTACTGCAAAATCCCCACCCACATTTGCCGGGATCCTCAGCATGGGGGGCCATTTGTCGAAAGAGAAATGACGCTCTCCGTTGAGCAGCACACCAGCGATCATGTACTTTCCAACGATGGGCATCAAGCGAATCTGTCGCTCGTACGGCTTTGGACTGAAGGCATAGTGCAGCGTCGCCGGCTCCTTCCTCAGAAGCAACTTGCCGTACAAGTACACATAGTAGCCAAGTTCGATGGAATGGTAAGCAGCTTTCCCGCTGCTGCCTTTGTTTGTGTCCCAGATCTGCGCCCCGTACTTGGTGCGGTTCTCATACACCTCCCCGTACACATGGTCGACAAAGTATTTCATAAAGAACTCCAACGTCTCGTCGGCCATCTGCAGCACTGGGATCGAAGCATAGGAGTAGTGCCCACAATAGTCGAGAAGCAAGCCGGCGGTGATAGCCTGCTCCATCTGCCACCATGCCTTGGCAGTGTCTTTCTGTCCCCACATCAGCATCTCGCCGGTTACGCGGTTGTAGTCCTTGTACGGACCGCCGTTCTGGCGATCGTACCCCTTCTGGACAACCGACTCGACCAGCCGGTCCGCAGCACCCAGGTACGAGGTATCCTGAAACAACACATACAGCCGTGCAAGACACCAGCCGGTCTTGAGCACGTGTCCCATGATGGTCATGGTGTTGGAAGGATCCGGATTCCAGTCGGAATCGAATCCTTCCACAAACCCGATCGCCTGCGATGCGGAAGAAGCTGCAAGTCGATTCACCATGTTGTCCCCAATCTGCCTCAGCCTCCTGGCGTACACCGAGTCCCCCGTCATCAGATACAACGAGAGCAAGTGCGTTGTTACCGCATCCACAGTGGCATTGAAGCTTTTGCCCGACGGTTGAGTACCGTTGGCGAGAGTCTGATCATAGTACCCGAATGCCTGCAGCCGCGCGTCCCAGAAACGTGCCTCGTTGTGAGCAAGGCTTCGTGCGAGCATCACCCGATCGAGGCTGTCATCGGTCACCTCAACGGATGCCGCTATGCCGAGCAGCGCATAGTGCTGGTAATAGGCGGTCTTGTTGGCTGTCGGATTCGAAGGAACGCCGTCCCTGTTCACCTCGTTGTACCAGCCGCCGTTCGTGCTGTCCCATCCTGACCGGTACAGGAAGTCCAACGCGCGGCGGGCGTACGTGAGATACTGGGCGTTCCCGGTGAGCATATACGCACGGAGAAAGCCGTACGCGTCGCGGGACTGGTTGAGTGTGTTTTTGCCTGTGCCCCAGGAGGTAATCAGGTTACCAGTGCGGTCAATGTTCATGGAGAAGCCGCCCCGGACAGAGTCGTAGGCCTTGAACCAGAAGCGAGCACAGCTATCCACGTATCCGATCGCAAGATCCGGATTCACCAGGTATTGCGAACGCAACGTCTGCGCCGAAAGCGGCAGGTGCATGCCGGCAACGATCAACGCAACGACAATTGTACAGCGGCCTCTCATCATCTCTGACCGTCTCCGCAGGGCGACTTTATCACGAGGATGTGGACCCGTCGACTGGAACATTGTTCTCCCTACTTTGCCATAATCATCCGCCGTGACTGAGTCACACCTCCCGCATCGAGCCGGTACAAATAGACTCCACTCGACAACCCGGATCCATCGAACGGAACCGCGTGCACTCCGGCCGGCACCTGTGCATCCACCAGCGTCGCCACTTCTCTGCCCAGGATGTCGTAGACCTTGAGCGTCACCTTTCCCGCCACAGGGATCTGGAAGGAAATCCGGGTCCCGGGGTTGAAGGGATTCGGATAATTCTGCTCGAGCAGACATCCCTGCGGAAGTTCCGCGGAGACAGGGACATCCGTCGGACGCGTGCCTACCGCGAATGCCAGGGGATACACACCGCCGTCAAGCTGCTTCACATCGGAGCCTGAACCGGTGATCCCATCGGTCAACAAATCGACAGCCCACACCTGGTACTGGCTCGAGGATTGATTGATGTAGTGATAGTATATCTTCTTGTCATCAACAGAGAACGACGGGTTGCCCAACGAGGAATAGTTATTCGTCACGACTCCCGCATCACCGGTATTCAGATTCACCGCCAGCACCTTCACCTGACTGTTCTCGTCCATGTAGTCGAACGCGATCAGGTTGTCTGTATTGGATGCATACACGGCATTCCCGATGTTGATGCCACGGGGCTGGGCGGCAAAGAGCCGTGAGCAGGTCCCTTCAGCCAAACGGACAGTATTGATATCCCAGAATCCAAGTGTGTCGCCGCCGGTCAGCACTGTGGTGTTGTATGCATCATACATGATCCGCGTCTCATCGGCGGTCCAGTCAATCCGGTCCGGATACCATATGCTTCCGGAAGATTCTCCGGTGTGGTACACCGGCGTGTACAGCTGGAGCACTTTGTTGCCGGCGCTGTTCTGCAGGTCAAAGACGTAGATCTTCGCCTCTGAGAAAGTGGTTGTCGCTGCCAGATACCGGCCGCTTCGTGACACGGCAATGTTGTTGAAACCGCCGCCGCTTGAAAGGGTCTGATCGTTCGTCCCGTCCGACCCGACCACATGGAGATTGTTGGTCTGATCGACGTAGAACAGATAGGTTCCGTTGTCCATCACCGCGGGCCGGCTGGCAAGAGCCATCGTTGAAAGCTTGGCGAAGGTAGTGGTTCCCATAGTCCACCGGTACAGATATCCGTCGGAGACATTGACGAGAGCAACATACTGAGTGCCCTGGACAGGGGGATCGGATGTCGGCGGCGTAGTGGCCGTACCCGATGTAATTCCGACCGCATCGAAGGCAGCCGCCGCAGCGAGGGCTTTTGCATTCCCCGCCCCGCCGAAAAGATCCTCTGCCGCTTTAATGACGGACAACCGGCAATCCACAAACTGGGAGTTCTTTGTCAGGTACGTGGTCAGCACACGGTAGTACACCTGTCCGGCCTCTTCTTTTGTCATCCCCGATGCGGTGGCAAAAAGGTAGAAAGCCTTGTTCGGAATGCCACTATTGATGTGCACACCGCCATAATCGCCGGATTTGTCGTTGGGGAGATTCTTGTACTCACTCATTTTTGTTGGCTGACGCGAACCTGGCGGGACTTCGGGGCCTGCCGGATCGGACATGCTCCGGAGGGCGTCTCCGGGTGTCCCTGGCGTGAAAACATCTTCACCCAAGAGCCAGTTGCCGCCTGAGCTTTTGAGCCAGAACTCGAAGAGCGTTCCGAACACATCGGAGAACGACTCGTTCAGTGCTCCCGACTGGTTTTCATAGAGCAGATTCGCCGTGTTCTCTGTCACTCCATGCGTCAGCTCATGCGCCGCCACATCGGCGGCACCGGCCAGATCGCTGAACGTGGTGCCATCTCCGTTCCCGAACACCATGTACTGCCCGTTCCAGAAAGCATTGCTGTAGTTGGATTTGAAGTTGACGATGAAATTCATCGTCCCGCCCTGATTGTCGATGGCGTTCCGGTTGTGCACGGTCCTGTAATAGTCATAGATTTTGCCTCCCGTGTAGAGTGCCGAGACGCCGGGCCGGCTGCTCCAGGATGAAGCAGTCGTTGATGTGATATAGTAGATGCTCTGCTCCGCATTCCTGGCATCGAATGCATAGATCACGCCTTTTCCATCGGCAGGCATCTGCGACTGAGAAGCATTGTACATGGTCTTGCTCGCGTCGATCATCAGGTACTGCGTTCCGATCTGATAGACACCGAGCGAACGGGTAACACCCTGAAGGTCTATGCCGCTTCCAGTCACGGGACCATCCATCGCCACTCTGTTGTACACTTTCGCAACCTGGCCGGTACCGGCATCGACAAAGACATCGTTCCGGAGATCGAGTCCACCCGCCACACTCACGACCCAGCAGAGCGTCAGGCGTCCGGCATCATCCGGGAGATATACGTTTCGTACTCCGGTCACACGGCAGTCGCGGCCGCACCGCTCAACTGCGATCGCCTGTGCACTGGCGGCATCCGCAGTCGTAATGTCAGACACCAGCCCGGCCGGCGTGGGAATGTACCGTCCGTTGAAGCTCTCGACCTTTCCTTGACTATTTACATGGACTCGGACATCACGTCCCCAGACTTCCGATCCACGGTACATCTGCTGATAGCGGATATGCGTGAATCCCAGCGCATCCTGTTGCAGATCGATTTGCTTGAATTCGGAGGCTGGATCCTGGATCCGAAGCAGTCCGGCATTGGCCTGGAGGAACTCCGAGGCGACGCGCTGCGCCTGTTCTCTGGATGGGAGGCTGGAACCATCAGTTTCCATCGCTGCGCCGGCCAATCCCTGGACGAAGATCGGAACGGCATGGACATCGTCCCAGGAAATCGCAAGACGTCCCGGGTTCGAGCTCCGCAGCGATTCGAGAGCTACTCGCTGGGCGGGAGTCAGCTTCTGAAGCGCATCTGCCTGCACCTGCGTGGCTGCCGCAATACGATCGGTCAGGTTCGCAACGTCGGACGCAAACAGGGAGTGTTGAGCAGCCGAAGGAGCATAATGCCGTGCCTTCTTGAGATCGAAGCCATTCGGGGTGGAAGATGAAGACGGTATCTTCGTGTTCCCCGCTTGAAGCGAATCGCCCAGCAGCACCGCAAGGGCGAATAACAATATCAGAGAGTGTCTCATGGGGTCTGTCACTTTCCAGAGGGAACTGTGTTTTTTGTGGTCGGTAGTAATGATTTCTGTACCACGATGAGACAGTGATCGTAGAAGTGCTGATAGAGAGGCCTGAAGGGGCTTTGACCGAGCTGCGGTCTCCAGGTGTATTCACGTGTGGTGTCCTGGACCGTCAGGCTGAGGAACCGCACTAGAGATCCGGCAGAGTCCGTCGGGGGAACTGTCCTCAGGGCCTTTGCCTCATCCCAGAGCGTGCACATCGTGTCGGCATCCAGGGTGCCGATCTCGACCTCATTTTCTCTCGCTCCTTTCCCGCTCCATTTGTAGACGGCACCGGTTCCCGTGATTGTATACCCATCCCAGGTTCCGGCAAAACCGCCTCCTTCACCCAAAACGATGCGCAACATGGTGTTTTTCCCCTCCTCTGTCTTTCCGGCGGAGTCAAGGTCGCACCGTGCACATGATCCCGCGATGACTCCAAGGGCACAAAGGATAATGACTGCTCCGAGCGTGGTCCGCCCGGCATGGTTCGGTTCTGTTTTCACCGTAGCACACTCCTTTTGACGTGTGTCTATGAAACGTCTGGCCAATCATCCAAATAAAATCTACGAAATCAGAACGCGGCAGTCAAACAGCCATTCGACCCGATCTTCTGAAGAGCCGGCAGGACAACACACACAATTCTGATGCGACGAAGCCACACGGGGACACGACGAACGACAGGTAGAAGCGCCGGCGACGCGTAACATTTGTCGCGCGGGAGAGTCTTAGAGAATGTAGAGGTCTTTCACAAACAGATCAGTGAGGGTACAATGCATGCCATGACAGCAGTGCTGATAGCGGTATCCCTCACAGCCGTTCCTGCAAGGGCTGATGAGGTGGTGAGGACGTGTGCCAGGATGGAATCATACCGCCAGTTCAACATCCCGCGCTTTGAGCGGGCATACGTGGAATCACTGCGGTTCCCCGTCCCTGCGGTGGTGGAATGCACCCTGCGGGATGTGGCACTCCTGAAGCTCGCGCAGCCGGAAATGCAGAACGATGCTATCTATGAGCAGGTCTGCGAACTGGCAAGGAATGGAAAGACTCCGGCTGTTAAATACAAGGCCTCTCTCGTCAGGATAGTCTACGAGAACCCGCAGATGTTTGTCGAAGAAGGCAAGGCGGAGTACGTGAACGATGAGCAGGTCTTTACGGCGATTTCCGACCGCCTTCAGAAGTCCGTGCTGGCGATCGTGCTCCGTTAAGGGGCGGCGGATCAGTCGTTCCGGAGGCGGAAGGTGAGGCAGAAGCGTGTGCCGGCTGACCTGTCGATGGCTATCGTCGCCTGCAGTTGCTGGGCCAGACTGGCCACGAGTGTGAGACCCATTGATTCTGCGGTGTGAATATCGATCGACGGGGGCAACCCCACACCGTCGTCACTCACCGTCAACTCGACGAGGTCCTCACCTGCCTTCCGGAAGATGACTTCAATGTATCCTTCGCTCCTCCCCACAAACGCGTGTTTGAGGGCATTCGTGAGGAGCTCATTCACAATGAGACCGCAGGGAATCGCAGCATCCACACTGATCATGATCCGGTCGCTGAGCACCTTGCAGGTTACGCCCCGCCGGTCGTACGCCCGGAGCAATTGACCCGCCACGAGCTCCAGATACTCGCAAAAATCTATGCCCGCCAGGTTCCCCGACCGGTACAGACGCTCGTGGACGAGCGCCATGGACCGGATCCGGTTCTGACTCACCTTCAGCGCATCCACGATGACAGGATCGTGCAGATCGGACACCTGCAGATTCAGAAGGCTGTTGATGATCTGCAGGTTGTTCTTGACACGATGGTGTATCTCTTTCAGCAGGACATCCTTCTCCCTGAGTGAGAGCTTGAGTTCATTCTCGGCAGTCTTGAGCGCCGTGATGTCCGTGGAAACTCCCAGCACCGACGCGATGGTCGACCCGGAAAGGGTGAACGGGATTTTGATGGTCTGCAGAATCCTCACTTCTCCTGATGCCGTGGTGATTTGCTCTTCAGGAATGAGTTTCTCTTTTCCGGAGGCAATGACTTCCATATCAGCCTCACGGAATTTCCGCACTTCTTCTTCCGACGAGGCAAAATCGGCATCGGTCTTCCCGAGCAGCTTCTCGACCGCTGTGCCGTAGGCCTTCGCCACCGCCTCATTTGCGACGACGAACCGTCCCTCCACATCCTTGGCAAATATGAAGTGCGGCACGAGGTCGATGATCTGGCGCTGGCGTTGTTCTGTCAGCCGCAACGACTCTTCCGTGTTCCGGTGTTCGCCGATTTCTTTCAGCAATGCCTCGGTCCGGACGGACACCCTGTATTCGAGGTCTTTGTTCACCTCCTCGAGATTCCGCTGGGCCACGCTCAGCCTGTCGAGCATGCTGTTAAATGCCCGTGCCAGCTCCCCGACTTCATCACCGTGGCCTTCGGGTGCCCTGCTCTTCATGTCGCCTGCCGTCACAGCCCTTGCCGAGGCGACAACCGATTTCAGGTGCGCCGTCACGGCACCGCTGATGCCGATTACCGAAAGCAAGCCCACCAGGAAGACGATCAGCGTGACAATCGCTGTCTCCTTCATGATCTGTTCCCTGCCGGATCCGACCTCAATCCGCGAGAAGCCAAGGAACAGGTCCCCCAATTCTGTGTTCCGGTGAATGATCCGTTCGCGAGTCTGCCAGAGATCAGCGTGGCGGACAATCCGGCCCGCTTCAGGGGTTCCTTCATACTCACAGCGCATCGCTTCGGGGTAGTTCACTGAAGCGAGGACGCGTCCCTGCAGATCGACCACGACAGCGTACCGGATATCCCGGCTGAACATCGCCGAGCGGAGTTCTTCGGCGATCTGCGCGGTATCCTGGAACACGAGCGCGGACGTGATATTTGCAGAAGTCATGGCGGAAACGACACGTGCCTTCGCCGCAAGGGCGCTGTCACCCATCCGCTCGACTCGATTGGGGATAAAGATCAGGAAGAAGCAGGCAATGACCAGGAAAACGAATCCAATGAGCAATGCAAGCTTCCAGCGGATGCGGAGATGCATGAGTCTATGAAGAGGGGACACGCTCATTCCACCACCCGCGCGACGCGTAGCAACTGTGCGCTGAAGACCGATCCAGCCGCACGGGAAGCTGGCAGGTTAATGAGGACCCTGGGGTTCTCCCCCTGGCGTACGAGGCCGACTGCCACACCCTGACTCAAATACTTTGCCACACCTGTGAATGTCAGGATCCGTTGCGCTCGACAGGTCTGGGCAACCGCGGAAATCCCGGACGCACGGAGCGGGGCAATATAGGCAATCTGGATTCCCTGATCACGCAGGCGGGTCACCAGATCCGCTTTCCCATTCATGTCCATGTTCACTACCCGCACGCGGCTGTGAACTAATTCCGCTGCTCCAGGCAGCGCTTTCGCAACGTCCTTCGCGATGACCGCGGAAGAACGGATACTCGACTCATACAGCACGGCCACCTTGATGCCCTTGCTGAGTTTCTCCCTCTGCGACCGGTCAAAGGTGAGCACGTTCATGAGGAGCTGTGCCTGGGCGTCCGGAGGCAGAGACACTTCCTGTGGTAGCGCACGCGGGGCAATGCCGCAGACCAGCACCGGAAAAACCAGCAGTGGTGCCATACACCGCATGCAATGCTCCATCCCTCGCCGCGAGGAGCTGTCAGTCACCTCGTGTGCCATGGCATGATTTGAGAACGCATTCCAGTGCATCTCCATCGCTCCGCACGAATGGAACCCCCGCGCTAATCCCCAGAAATCAATACAAAATGCACGCCAAAGGCAAACCCCTTCCGCAGGCCGGAAAATGCCATCTGTCGGGGCGATGGAGGTCCCTCTGGTCAATATTCGCCATTTTTGTGATCAGACATGGTCACCACATTCCTTGCTGCCGACTAACGGTTAAGGGGGACTTTTTGTATCTTGAGCTGGTCGATCCCATATCCATCACCCCTAAATCGCCGGGCCTATGAGACTCTCACTTCTTACACTTCTTATGACAACCGCGCTGCTCACGGGATGCGGAGTATCCTTCTCTCCTTTCACGCAGCAAACTCGTACCACACAGCCACTGGAAGAATGTGTCTTCCACATCGGCATGGACGTTCAGTTCCGGTCGTTGCGTGTGATCGAACAGCTGGATACAACAGGTTTATTCAGGAATGACGGCCGACGCTACATGCTCCTCACCAGAGTGGATCCGGGGAAGGCAATCGCCCAGGGGGAAGACTGGATTAGCGTGGACTTCGGGAGGGGTATAGTCCTGGATTTCCGGCGGAGCGAACCGGAGGGAGTCTATGTGATGCCGGGGTGGGGAACGGTGAATATCGGGGAAGAACGCTATGATGTCCAGGTCGGCGTGCTCAGTGGCAGCGCCATTCAGCTTCTCTGGGAGCCGCTCAAGAAGCCATCCTCGCCGCAGTAATCAGGCGTCCGTCGCGACTTCATTGTACGCTTCCGCCGTTTGCTCCGCCACATGCCGCCAGAGATAGTGGGCGGCAATGTGCTGTTTCAGCCGCTCATCCTTCTTTCTGCCAAGAGCGCTCTCCACTCCTCTTCTGATCGACGCCTCGCTCAGCGGCTCGACATAGTCCGCCATGTCCCGGAAATACTCGCGTGTTCCACCGTGAGGCGTGATCACCACCTTTGCCCCTGCAAGTCCCGCCTCGAGTGCGGCGATACCCGGCGTCTCAAAGAGTGACGGCAACACAAACACATCGCACGCAGCGTATGCGGAGGCAAGCATGGGCGAGCTGTGGTCAATTCCGTCGAGCAGGAGGATGTGTTTGTAGCGGGCCGCCTCCCGGACACACGCATCTCCGTACGAGCTCTTGATGATCCGACCGATGATCACGACCGGGCAGTTGAGCGGTCCGAGTGCCCGGATCATGCGCAGGACATTCTTCCGTTCATGTCCCGTATGCCCCACGTTCAAAATGAAATTCCGCAGTCCGTACGTCTTCACGAAAAGGTCCGGATCTGCACGCGTGAACACTTCATCGACGCCATTCGGAATGACCCGCACATTCCCTGCGGAGACGCCATACCCCTGAATGAGGAGATCGGCTTCCGCCTGCGTGTTGGGAAGCACCATCCGTGCCCAGGAACAGATTTCCGCGCAAAGCCCGTAGTCCGACCATATCCCTCTGGCTCTCTTCTGCACTGCCCGTGTCACGCTAAGCGCATTCCGTATGAAGCCGGGTGTGTGGGAGCTATAGGTGATAGGTGATACGACGAGGGGGAGTCCCAGCGCCCGTATCTCGCGGGCCAGATGGTACGTTCCGATATTTGCCGCATACAGATGAAACAGATCCCCTTTCGCGGGGTGGAATCCTGCGACATGAACGGTCACTTCAGCCTCCTGAGCATTCGTGTGTAGAGATCCCCCAGCATCCGCCGCGGGTCAGGCTCACGGATCCGGCGCAGGTCATCCGGAACATACGGGATCTTCCGGACGGTGCTCTCCCGCGAATCCAGAAGGACCGTCTCACTGGACGGAAGCAGCAGTGTCTGCGTTGCTGACAGCGATACGCGTATGCCGACACGCGCATTGGCCGCCGCAGCAGCATTCACGACCTGCAGCACACTCTCCCTGATGTCGAACTGTACATTAAGTCTTGCACGGGCGAGCCACCAGAACGCAAAGTCCCCCATGAGCACCCCGGGGACGTCCTGCAAAAGAGCGTGTTCCAGCAGTGCATCCACAACATCCCAGTGGCGGTGCGAAGGATGATGGTAGAAGAGCAGCGGAATATTCCGGGCCATGTGCGCATCAATCGTCGACCGGTAGTACTCGATCATCTGTTGGGAAGTCGCTCCCGTGCGGCGGAGAGAACCAATACTGACCGGATGGATAGGGACCTGGAGCGTACGGTACGCATGCTCGAGATCTTCGGGGACAAGCGGAACCGTGTCGTAGGCGTAGGAGAACTCCGAGGAATACACCAGCCCGAGCCGGTCGATGACTCCTCCAAGTCCAGTGGTCCAAGTCCCGAATGGCACCGCCATCCCCAGCGGGGCCAGCCCGGCGAGTCGCATCATCGCAAGCGCCCGTGCCCACTGAGCTTCCTGCCGGTCAGGATCCGGCTCGATCCGGTGCTCATAGCAGTGGAGCGCAAACTCCTGGCCCATCATTGTGGCAAAATGTGGAAGCCATGGCTCGTGGGAGGCGACGTCCAGAAACCAGGTCCCTGGGACGCCGGCATTGTTCAATACATCGTACAGCTCGTCTATGTCATAACGGGGAGCACCATCCGTGTCAATTCTGAATGCAAGAACGTTGGGCGATGTTCCCGGGTAGTACCAGAGATGGACATAGGGCAACGACCGGCGGTGATGGAGATACTCCAGCGCGTGATGGCAGAGCTGGAAGACCTCCCCGCGCGACACCATCGATACGCGCTCCGTTGGCAGACGATCCCTGTGCACGTAGAACGCCTTGTACACCGAGCGCGTATCGGCCAGCACACGCTGCACATCAAATGGAAGAAGCACCGCCGGGCCGCCGAGGAGGGATCCTGCGAAGACCGCATGGTGGTGCTGATGTGTGCGGAGATGATTCGCCTCGCGGGGAATGTCGCCCTGAGTACCGAGATCGACGATCCGCACGGTTGTGAAGACCCCATCACCGTCCGATGCCAGATAGTGCAGCGGCTCTCTACGGACGCCTGTTCCTCCGACGCCGACAACATGCCGGGCGCTGGCGAGGAGTGCGCCTCCGGACCGGAGGTAGTCTTCCACGATGTCACATTCGGATGCGTCGAGCTGATGCGTGACAATCAGAACGCTGCAGTCCGCAAGCCCCTCTCCCGTTGCCAGATGCACTGTGCGCCAGGGCAGCCCCTCCCTTCTCAGCAGTTGTTCCCACGTCCGGGAACGCCGTGTGATGCCGGCCTGGATCTTCACACCAGTCGCTCCCTCATGTAGGCAATGTCTTCACTCTTGAAGACTCTGAATATGAACATCAATCCGACCAGAACCACGGTTGCTGCACCCGTTGCCACGACCGGATGGATCGGCCAGAGCAGCCACCCCGCAATTCCAGAACAGCAGCCGGCAATCAGGGGGGGAACAAACACACCCGCCGGAGGAAATGATCCATTTCTCCTCGCGTGCCATGACATGAGCAGCACAGTCACCAGCTCACCCACACCCGCCCCTATGGCTGTCCCGATGCTGCCAAACAGCGGCGTGAGGATAAGCATCGCAACAATCAGGACGAGGGACCCGCGGATGAGGATGCTGCTGTACAGACGCTCGTATCCCGAAGCAAGGAGCACGTTGGTCGCGATAGAATTGATGAGCGTGAGTCCGACGTAGAGCAGCAGAATGCGGAACACAGGATCGGCGCTTCCATAGGCCGGACCGTACACAAGGGCGATTCCCCACGATGACAGCAGGTTGCCCAGCAGCACAATGACAATCACTCCGGTGATCACCATTTTGGCCGTGACGGATACTATCTTCTCCAGGTCCGCAGGCTTCGTTTCCCGTATTCTCGTGAACGCCGGCAGAAAGATCGCATTGAGAACACGGTCAGCAATCAGAAGCAGAAACACAAGTTTCAATGCCGCGTTATACACCCCTGCGTCGGCGGTGCCGGTCGTCGCTGCAATCACAATCGGAGGGAGGTTCATCACCATCTGGCCGACGAACATCGCCATACCCACGGGGAGATTCTCCCGCAGGAGCTGCGTCCAGAGACCGACGTCCCACTTCAACCGGGGCACGGGCCGCAGCGAAGCTGTTGTCCCCCAGAGCATGCCGGTCGTCACAATCGCACCGAGGAAGAACGCCGCCGGCGCCATGGCAACATCATCGAGTGATCGCACCAGAAACCAGGCCGCCAGCCCGTACACGCAGTAGCCGGCAAACCGGGCTGCACCGATTGGCGGCATCCGCTCCATTCCCTGAAGGTACCAGTCCGTTGCAAGGGCCAACGGAAACAGCGAGGCCAGACTCCAGAGCATCACCCTGCGGACTGCCGGATCATACGGATTGACGAAGAGAACGAGGAGTGCTAGTGCGAAGAGCACAATTGACAGGACGAACCGCAGAGTGAGAACACCACCAAATCTCCGGTCGTCCATCCCGTCCGCCCGGGCGGTGTTCCGGGTCTCTACAAGTTGAATGCCCGGGCTGGAGAGTAACTGCAAATGCCCGAGGAGGGCCATGCCGACACTGACGAGTCCGAACCCTGCGGGTTCCAGGATTCGTGCAAGGTACACGGTGACAAGGAAGCCGATCCCCCGGCTGGCCACGTCGCCGGCGAAGAGCGCGCTCATATTCCGAAGGGGCCGTTTCACACTCTCCCCCGGCTCATCGTGTCGCCTCTTCTACAATCTGCCGAAGCGCTGTTTCCCGGCGCTCCAGCGTGAATGTCTGCGCAATGTGCTCCCGTGCCCGACTGCCGGTATTGCCGGGAGCGTCCAGGGCCAAGCGGATGGCACTGGCGAATGCCGGGACATCGCCATAAGGAACCATATGGCCGATCCCGGCGATCGCCGTGGGAATCCCTCCGACATTCGAACCCACCGGAACGCATTCACAGAGCATCGCCTCACAGAGACTGTTCGGCAAACCCTCCGTGTACGAGGGCTGGCAGTATACCGCAGCCCGCTGGTAATAGCCGAGCAGTGTACTTTGTGGGATGAAAGGAATGAGCTCGACATTCGGCGGAATCGTCGCCCTTGTTTCCTGAATCAGCAGTTCATGCATCCCCACCACCACGAAATGCACATCAGCAAGGCTGCGCGCAACGTCGAGGAGCACATCGATTCCCTTGACCTTCATTCTCCATCGATACTCACAACCTGCGACGGTCAATACGAACCGTTCTTTCGCACCCCCGGGTTTCCATTTTTCCGGATCGTAGCCTGTCGGGACGTAGACAATGTTCTGGCCGTCATAGCCGGCGAGCCTGGCCAGCCCGCTCTGCAGGGAGGGATCCACCGCGAGAACATGCCAGGCATGCCGGACGGCGTACCTGACCAGGGGAGTCCTCCACGGACTCACCCAGATCCCGTAGGGAATCTCCGGGAGCTTTGCTGCATCTGCCCCTCCGGCAACAATGAGAGCATTTTTGCCGAAGATCCGGCTCAGAAGAACCGTAAGGAACGCATAGACGGAGGCAAACCAGGTGAATGTGACATCGTGCGACCGGATGCGGACAAGAATCTTGAAGAAAGCACCAGGCCCGAGGGTGTTCAGAGGAGTTACATCATAGTGCTTCTGCAGCAGCCTGATGTCTTCCTGGATGAATGTCGAATTGAGAGAGGAGGTGAAGAGTATCTTCTTGCGTCGCAAGTGTCAATCCGGCAGAGAGATACGAAGGCCGCAGATTTTACAGAAGATACATTAAAAGGTCAGGAGTTGCAAGGTTGGGATTGACTGGGTTACGGCGGAGAAAGTTGTGATGGACTGGCTTACGGCGGACAAGGTTGTGGTGGACTGGCTTGCGGCGGAAAAGGTTGTACCTGGCGCAGCGCCTTCTCATTACTTCGCCGGAGCTCATGGTTTCCCTGAAGCCATCAACTCAGCAGAATCACCGGGGCGTGAATTTCAAGGCCAGCGAGTTCAGGCAGTAGCGGAGCCCTGTCGGCGGAGGTCCATCCTCAAACACGTGCCCGAGGTGGGCGTCACAGCGCGCACAGCGGATTTCTGTACGGACCATCCCGAAGCTCCGGTCGACGACATTCAAGATGTTTTCCTTTGCGACCGGACCGAAGAAGCTGGGCCAGCCGGTCCCTGACTCGAATTTCGTGTTCGACGCAAAGAGATCCAGTCCGCAGCAGACGCAGGAATAGACACCGGCTTCGTGATGAGCCCAGTATGCCCCTGAACAGGCCCGCTCGGTACCATGCTTTCTGGTCACCTCGTATTGCTCCGGTGTCAGTAGCGCGCGCCATTCCTTCTCCGACTTCACGACCTTTTCCACCGTCACGTATCCTTTCTTTTCGACCGAATACACCCTGATGTGTCGACCTGATTCGTCGCCTGAGTGAAGAAGAAACAACGCGAGCAGAATACCTGTCATCCACATATCCAGCGCTCCTTTCCTGATACAACACGGAGTCTCGTTGGCTGGTTCCGCCGGGCCGATGACAAGAGAGTCAATGAGACAGAAGCCGGTGAGAGAGAAGCCGGTGAGAAAGAAGCCGGTAAGAGAGAAGCCGGTAAGAGAGGAACCGGTAAGGCAAAAATCAGTGGGATGATGTGTATGGATGGATTGAAGTGGTCAAGGCGAGCTGGCAGTCGTCGGGAAAGGGGCGTGCGTATCGGCGAACGCACGAGAACCAGCCACCAGCTCAGGCAGAACCTTCAGCAGCGTCCCGAAATGAACGTGGCGTGCCTAGTGCAGTATGGTGTCAATCTCCCGGAGATCGTCATCCGACAGAGGTGGGGCGTAGCTGGCCGCCACGTTCTCCTCGATCTGCGCGACGGAGCTTGCACCGATAAGTGCGGAAGTCACGCCGGGACGCCGCAGCACCCAGCTCAGCGCGAGCTGCGCAAGCGTCTGGTTGCGGCGCCGGGCCACAGACTGAAGAGAACGTACCTTGTTGAGCTTTTCCTCTGTGACGTGCTGGGGTCTCAGGAAACCGTGGGGCTTCCCGGCCCGTGAGTCCTGGGGAATCCCTTCGAGATACCGGCCTGATAACAGACCTTGTGCGAGCGGAGAGAACACAATGCACCCCATTCCTTCCTCCTGCAACACCTGGAGAAGTTCACCCTCTATCCAGCGGTTAAACATGTGATAGACTGGCTGATGGATGAGGCACGGCGTGCCCATCTGACGGAGAAGTGCTGCTGCGCGCCGGGTCTGGTCAGGCTTGTACGAAGAGATGCCGGCATAGAGCGCACGTCCCGAACGAACGGCGAAATCCAGTGCGCCCATGGTCTCTTCAAGCGGCGTGTCGGGATCGGGACGATGGGAATAGAATATGTCGACGTAGTCCAGACCCATACGCTTCAGACTCTGGTCCAGACTGGCGATGAGATACTTGCGTGATCCCCACTCCCCATACGGCCCGGGCCACATCCAGTACCCTGCCTTTGTGGAGATCACGAGTTCATCGCGGTATGGTACGAAGTCCTTCCTGAAGATCCTGCCGAATGTTTCCTCCGCGGATCCCGGGGGCGGACCATAGTTGTTGGCCAGATCGAAATGCGTGATGCCGAGATCGAAGGCTTTGCACAGCATTGCGCGGCCGTTCTCTTCGGCGTCCACTCCGCCGAAGTTGTGCCAGAGCCCGAGTGAGATCGGCGGAAGGCGCAGTCCGCTTCGCCCGCATCTGCGGTATGGAAGTGTGGCGTAGCGATCGTCGTGAGGCATCCATGTGCTCATCGTGGACTCCGGGTTACATGAGGCAGATTGTGTCGGATCCAGAAGGGTGCAGCATCAAGACCCTCCGCCCGTACTCAATGCAGGACAGTGCGCAGAGTGTCTTCGCGGAGAAATCCTACCAGGTTTTCAATATCCTTCGACAGAGGACGGTCCCCGCGGAGAGGAGGTACCACCTCGGAGAGCATCTTGAACGCCTTCCGGGTTCCCTCCCCCTGACGCTCCGAACGGTAACCGAGGGCCTCAACTGCACCGTGGAGCTCGATCGCTATCACCCGTTCTACATTCTCCAGCACCTGACGCGCTTGCCGGGCGGCGATGGTGCCCATGCTGACATGGTCTTCCTGATTGGCCGATGTCGGGATGGAGTCGCCGCTGGCCGGATGAATTAGGACCTTGTTTTCAGAGACCAACGCTGCAGCCGTATATTGTTCGATCATCAGGCCCGATTCAATCCCGCCGTCGACCGCAAGAAATGCCGGAAGGCCGCAGTTGTGTTCACGGTCCATCAGCTTTGCAGTCCGCCGTTCAGAGATGTTTCCGAGCTCCGCAACGGCCAGCGCCAGGAAGTCCATGGCCAGCGCGACCGGTTGTCCGTGGAAATTGCCGACGCTGAACACCTCGTTGGAATCCGGGAAGATCAACGGATTGTCGGTGGTGGCGTTGATTTCGGTTTCTACAACACGGGCGACGTAGTCAATGGCATCCCGCGAGGCACCGTGCACCTGCGGCGCGCAGCGGATGGAGTACGAGTCCTGGACCTTGTGCCGTGTGTCATGATCGACACGGTCCACCAGACGGCTTCCCGCAATCATCGTCCGGATGTTCTGCGCAGAGCGCGCCTGCCCCGGATGAGGACGGGTGGCAAGCACTTTTTCCGCAAATGGGGTGCTCTTCCCTTTCACCGCCTCGAGGCTCATCGCTGCCGCGATATCGGCGAGGTCTGCAATGCGGCGGGCATCACAAACGGCCAGCGCCCCCACCGCGGTCATGGCCTGTGTACCGTTGTTCAGGGCAAGGCCCTCTTTGGCTTCGAGCACAACCGGCTCAAGTCCCGCCAAACGCATTGCCCTGGCGCCGCTCATGCGCTTACCCTTGTAGAATGCTTCCCCCTCGCCGATGAGCACGGCTGCAGCATGCGATAGAGGTGCCAGATCTCCGCTGGAGCCAACAGAACCCTGCTCGGGCACCACCGGATGCACGCCCCGGTTGAGCATTTCCAGCAGCCGCTCGACGACGAATATCCGGATGCCGGAATGGCCGCGCGCAAGCGCATTCGCCCGGAGCAGCAGCATCGCACGAACAACCTCTTCTGGAAATGGCGCACCCACGCCAGCACAATGACTGAGGATCAGATTGCGCTGGAGCTCGCGCAGCCGGTCCTGCGGGACCGACACATTCTGAAATGCCCCGAACCCTGTGGTCACGCCGTACACGATGGCATGATCCCTCACGGCCTGTTCGACCCACTCGCGTGACCGTCGCATGTCCTTCCGCGCGGAAGGATCAAGCCGGACGGGCATGTTGTTGCGCGCCACCGCGACGACACGATCGATGGTCAGTGATTTGCCATCTACACGAAGAGTCCTGGACATAAAGGGTCCGATGATTAGCTGGAGAGCGATGATCCGTTGTGACGCGCGAGGACTTCCCTGACCTTGTCGACGCATGCTGCTTGAGGCACTGTCATCTGTACCGTGCGGGTTTCCTGAAGGTATTTTTCGCGGTCTTTCCCTGTGACGCCCTTCTTCTTTTCCTGAAGCGACGCACCCAGCACCAGGTCTTTGATAGTCACTTCGCCGCGTTCGAATTCGTTGCTGCCCAGAAGGATTGCGACGGGAATGTGTTGCCGGTTGGCATACTGCAGCTGCTTGCCCGGGCTCCGTTCCTCCCCGAGGTACATTTCTGTGTTGATGCCTGCCTCGCGGAGGCGGCGTGTTAGTTGCTGATACTCAGCCAGCCTGCCATGTTCCATGATTGTCACCAACACCTGTGCCGTTGCGTTTCCCATGGTGAAGAGGCCCAGCTTCTGCATGGCGGCAAACAGTCGGTCCACACCGATCGAGGCACCGACGGCAGGAATCTTGCGCCCGAGGAAGCGCTCCACCAGCCCGTCATAGCGTCCTCCACCAAACACAGAGCCGAACTCCGGAGCATCGTTGAGCACGGCTTCAAACACCGGACCCGTGTAGTAATCGAGACCTCGGGCGATACTCAGATCCAGTGCGACGCAGTCCTCCGGGATGTCCAGCACCTCCAGAGAGGTACAGAGGAACTCGAGCTCCTGCACTGCCTCGGCCGCGGAATCGACACCCGAAAACAATTGCTTGAGTCCGGTCAGAACCTGATCGCGCGCGCCCTTGGGAAGCGCCAGGAATTCAGTGATCCGTGAGACTGCTTTTGTATTCAGCCCGAGTCCCTGAATCTTGTCACCCGACACATCCACGCGTCCCACTGTCAGCTCGGCAGCAACATTCTCGACACCGATTTTCTCTAACTTGTCCAGCACACGGAACACTCCGTGGGCCATGTCGTGAGAGATCCCGGCATAGTCGAGAAGGCTGTTCAGGACTTTGCGGCTGCTGAACCGGACTAGGAAGTTCTGCAGCCCCAGAGCCTTGAGTGTGTCATACATCCCGGTCAGGATCTCGACATCTGCCGCAAGCGATGAGGTGCCGACCGAGTCCAGATCGAACTGCAGGAACTCGCGGAAACGACCCGGATCCGGCTTGTCAGCACGCCAGACGGGCGCTACCTGGTAGCGGCGGAACGGCAACGGGAGATCCGGGTACTGGGCAACAACACGGGCGAGGGGGACGGTGAGGTCGAACCTCAATGCAACGTCTTCTTCTTCGGGATTCTGGAACGTGAAGATCTGCTTGGTGTTTTCTTCGCCATACCCCATCAGGGTCACGCGGTATTCCTGCGCAGGGGTTTCAAGCGGGAGGAAACCATAGCGTTCATACACCTGCCGGATTGTGGCGACGAGTTTGTTCCGGGCATTCATCTGCGCGGGGAGATAGTCTCTGAAACCGCGCAGGAGCCGTGGTTCAACGATCCTTTCTTCAGCCATAATGTTTTAATATACGGAGTCGCCTCTAGAGATACAACGCTGCAGGTCGCCTCAACACCAACGCGCCTCGGCATTGGCCGGCTCAGCATCAACACGCCTGCCCCTCGAAACGCGAACAAATCGGCCAATGATTGCTAATCCATATGCTCCCGGCGGGTGTGCGTCCCTCCCCGACTCCCATTGAGGGGCAGGCACCATCCAGAAAAGAAATCAAGCGGCATCGCGCCGCGACACCGCTTGATTCGTCCTTGGCTCTTAGAGAGCCAGGTTTTGTTTTCTAGAACCGGTACACCTGACAGAAGAGAATGCTTACTTCATGAGAACCATCTTGCGAGTGGCAGTGAACTCTCCCGCCTGGACTCTGTAGAAGTATGCACCGGAGGGCAGCCCGGCAGCATTGAAGTCCACCCGGTATGTTCCGGCGGTGTAAGCCCCATCGGCCAGGGTCGCGATTTCCTGTCCGAGCGAATTGTAGACCACTAGCTTCGCAATGGCGTCTTTCGGAACGGAGAACGTGATCTGCGTCGACGGGTTGAACGGATTGGGATAATTCTGCGACAACTCGTACGAGAACGGTGCCACATCAGACTGCTGGCTCACACTTGTGACTGCTCCGAACGGCACGACGGTCCCGTTTGCCAGCGCTGCGTATAGACCAAATGCCGGACCATTCTGGTTCGCCGAAGGAGTCAGGAATCCAGAGGCGAACACCACAGCAGACCCCTTGCGCAGGCCGCTGAGATCTGCGGCAAAGCTGGCAACCGTCACCGAGCCGCTGCTGTCCTTCACGTCGAGGGTGTAGCTGGCCGGAGGCACTGCGATGTATCCCGTGATATCTCCGTACGCAGCATTGTTGACGAGCGTCGCAACACCGCGGGCAACCACATCAACGATCGGCGCATCTGTGGAGCCGTGCAGGGCAAAAAACTCCACTTTGGTGGTGTCGAGAGCCTTCTCGCGGGCGACGGGCTGAATGAACAGGGTGAATGCCCGGTTCTTGCCGTTCGGGTTGACCGCGAAGTTGGCCAGATTCAGTACGCCGTTGGCTATCGCAACATAGGTGTCGCCCGGGGTCAGTGTCAGCGCGAAGTTCTTGAGTGTGTCTGCTGCCGTGCTGCTGTTGCCACCGGCCACACCGATGTTGATCGGAGAGCCCGCGGGCGCGTCAATGAAGGGGGTCGCCTTGCGGAAACCGAAGTTGTCAATCAGCTTCGTCCCGTTGAGGTACACGTCAACTGAAGCGGCAGCAGGATCTGCGGCATTGTGGATCACCTGGACGCGTGCAGTCGTCACCGCCGGGAATTCCACGACCGCGCCATTCGGCAGAGCAGCAAACAGTCCGAATGCCTTCCCATTCTTGTTTGCCGAAGGATTCAGGAACCCGGACGCGAACACGATCGCCGCACCGTTGGCAAGACCGGAAAGATCTGCGCTGAACGTCGCAACACGGACCGTACCGGAGCTATCTTTGACATCCAGAAGGTACTTGGCCGGGGGAACCGGAATGTAGCCGGTCACATCACCATATGAGGCATTGTTGACAAGCGTGGCCACACCGCGTGCGACGATGTCAACTGTAGGTGCATCCGTCGCGCCGTGGACCCCGACGAATTCAACATTACCACCGGTGGCCGACTCTTTTGCCGGAGTCTTGATGAAGAGCGTGAAGCCGATGGGACGACCGTCGGGGTTCGATGCGAAGGTCGCAGGGCTCAACACCCCGTTCGCGATTACCACATAGCTTTCACCAGGGGTGAGGGTCGCCCTGAATCCCACGAGCGTGTCACTGACACTCATACTCGTTGCCGGAGCGACGCCGAGCACGATCTGCTGGCCTGCCGGCGCATCGATGAACGGCGTTGCCTGACGGAACTTGAAGTTGTCGAGAAGCTTAATCGATCCAAGATAAATGTCGACAGAATCTGCAGCGGGATCGGCAGCATTGTGGATTGCCTGAAGGCGTGCTGTTGTCACCAGGGGCAATGTCACAACGGTGCCATTCGGCAGAGCCGCAAACAGCCCAAATGCCTTCCCGTTCTTGTTTGCCGAAGGATTCAGGAACCCGGATGCGAACACGATCGCCGCACCGTTGGCAAGACCGGAGAGTTCTGCACTGAACGTCGCAACTCGGACCGTCCCGGAGCTATCCTTCACATCCAGGAGGTACTTGGCTGGAGGAACCGCAATGTATCCGGTCATGGCGCCGTACGGAGCATTATTAACCAGTGTGGCAACGCCGCGGGCAACGATATCCACCGTGGGTGCATCAGTGGCCCCGTGCACGCCGACGAACTCAACGTTCCCGCCTGTCGATGACTCCTTGGCCGGAGTCTTGATGAAGAGCGTGAAACCGGTTGAACGGCCGTCAGGATTGGCCGCGAAGCCAGCCGGATCCAGAACCCCATTGGCGATGGCAACGTACTTCTCGCCGCTGGCAAGCGTCGCCTGGAAATTCTTGATTGTGTCGGAAGCAGAGTGGCTGGATGCAGGAGCGACACCGATGTTCAGTTGAACGCCTGCTGGAGCATCAATGTACGGTGTGGCAGCACGGAATTTGAAATTGTCAAGCAGGAGCGTCCCGTTCAGGTAGATATCGACAGAATCCGCTGCGGGATCTGCCGCATTATGAATGACCTGAAGCCTGGCAGTCTGGGCGTTCGCAACAACAACCGCAAACGCGTAAAACAGTGCGAAAAAAGCAATCCGACGTGTCCGCATCGGAACCTCCGTTAGAGTTTGTGGGGGATTTTGAATGGACTGTTGAATCATACCCCCTTAACGCGACGATATGTACGAAAGTTCCGATATCTTCGTTTAGTTGATTAATTTCTTTTAATGGTGTTCGCCCGCCATTGCTTGCCGGTTGGGCTTTGATTCGACGCTGGGGATCATCTCGCGAACGCTAATTAAATCACAGGAGGGCTATCAACACAGAGGGAGCGAATGGAATTGGCATCCAGGAGGTCCGGGCTCATCGACGGCTTGGCAGCCAGCTTCATGCCTCTAGTGAAACTTAGAGATCACACAATTGCTTCTAGATCCCGCTGTGCCAGTGATGGATCCTGTATCGCCCGGTAGAGTCTTTCAGGAATACAACGGAGTGGAACCTCACTCTGGTCGTGTCGGACTGTCGCGTCTTGAGTACAACCCACCCCATATCCTCTGTCTCATTTGTCCGGCCCTGAATCATGACCCCGTGAAATGAAGTATCTGCGAGAGCGCATGTTGTGTTCTTCCCCGCTACTACATCTCCGAGGTCTACAAACTTCGCTCCCCAGATGAGCTGTGCTCCCGGCGCGATGCTGGCTTTCGCCTGCTCTGTATTCTGCCCAAGGAGGATATCCTTGACCGTCCGGATGATCTTGTAGAACTCCTCATGTTCTTCCTGAGCCGGCTGGCCAGCTATAGAGGATACCGCAATAAGCGGGCCAGTGAGAAGGAGAACAACGATGAGCTTCTTGCTGCGCGACATGAGACGCCCTTTCGTGAAGTCTGTTAAATCCGCTGGACTGTCAGAATCTACGTAGCCCGGAATTCGTTTTTGTCACGATTTTGTCACAAGACGGAATTCCCGGTTTCCTGACGTTCATCGTGTTTCCTTCATGAGCTTCACCATGGCGCATCCTCTTCTGGTGCTGACCACCATCTGCAGTGCGTCGCCGGCACCAGTGATCGCTACCGGAACCATTGTGTCGCTCCCGGGGTACATGGCAGACGCCTTCAGATCACCTGTCATGCCAGGGACATTGCGGACAGTCACCGGGACGGTCCCTTCTTTAGGACCGAAAGTCACCGGGACGACCCACCCTCCCGGCACCTCGAACAGGTTCACCTTTGCTTTCAGGCCCTCAACCGTAATACAGTGAGGCTCGAGGACCCATTTCTTCCCTTTCATCAGGCTGAGGAGCGGACCGTAATCCAGATACTGCCTGTCGACCCATGCGGACGGTTGAAGCGAATGGTCGTTGCCCGGAAATGGCGCTGTCGGGAAAACGCCAAGATGGAGGTAGCGCTGGAAGAATGCATCCGGATCCGGCCGGAGGTTCTTCTCCTCAGAGGTCCAGCCGAGCACGGGTCTCCTGACGCCCATCAACGCCGTCAGGTTCAACGGAGATCCGCCGTACGTGAACTCATCAAAGAAACCATCAACCTGCCGGAGCAGGTCAATCCGTTTGTCATGATTGTTGACAAAGATCGCTTTGCCCGATCCATGCATCATCGGACCGAGCTGGTCCAGAAGGTTCTTCCATGATACAAGCAGCGAGCGGGTAGGCCGGTTGTTGAACCAGCTCAGGTTGTCGTCACGCTCCTCGTTGTACAACCGGAGCCAATCCATCCTGTCAATACAAATACCCTCTGCATCAGGGATGAACGTGATATGTATCCGGGCCTGTTCGAGCAGGAACTCCTGGTAGACCGGTTCGCCGGGATCCATGACGATCCCGTTCCCCCATGTGTAGTAGGGACCTCCGGCTCTCGCCCGCGGATCAAACGTGAGCTTGTCTTTTGCGACTGCAGTGGACACGCGGAGGATTGCATCAGCAAGTCTGTAGTACAGGAAGTCATCGGCATTCTTCCAGAGATCTTCATCTCTGTCTGCCTTGCGGCGCGGTGCCGGATCGGTCACCTCAGCACCGAATTCTGTAATATTGAAGTAGCTCAGAACGTGGAAGCCGTGTGATCGCATTCCTGCGGCGTAGTCCCGCATGGCCGCAATCGATGTGGTGCCGCCGCCGTAACGTACCCACTGCTGATTCTCGTCTTTCACCGGCGGGATGAACATCCCCATGTACGGAAAGTCGAAGCTCGCCTTCCAATTCACGCCAAATGCCATTCTCCGCATCTTCTGAATGTCGAACGGCTTCTCGAGAGACGAATACGCGCCGGTCCCGGCAATCTCGTGCGCCTCAGGGATGTTCGGATCGAAAAAGCCGGGGTAGTTCTCTGCCATCCAACGCAGGCCGCCCCGCCATCCTGATTCATGAGCCACGAGGTCCATGCGGAGGCGAACCGGCGCGGCAGATGAGATGCGATGATGCTCCCTGCTGAAGACCATTTCACCTGAGGAGCTTACCCTGAGATTCAGTTCGAGCAGTGTATCCGCCGGCGAAAGGATTAGGCTCAGTCCCCTGTCTCCTTGCTCTTCAGAGACTGTGACCAACGGTATCCCCATCAGGTTTCCCTGAAATGGGATGAAGCCGATCCGTGGATTGTCATAGCTAAAAGGAGGAGCGCCGTACCATACGGTGTCGTCTACGAACGGGATAGGAAGAAGCGGATCGCTCCAGTTCCCGGTTACGTCCGAGGCAAGAATGCCGAGAGAAGCCTGTTGTTCCGGTGACCGGCTTCGGATACCGCCCAGCCTCGGGTCCCCCCATGCCGTCCAGAACCTCGCCGAAACGCTGTCGGGATAGACCAGATGCGTTTCCACCGGAGTGCTCCATGGACCTTCGAGGCCGGCAACCTCCACCTCCCACCGTATGCTGCCGTTCCCCTTGCTGAAGCAATCAGTCACAAGGGCTGAATTCCCCGTGGATCTTGAAATCCATTTCCTTCGAAAACTGAATTGGGAGTCGCTGTGGGCGATTTCCACATCGCCTGCCGGTTCGCAGTCGGATAACCGTGTAAACGACCTGACGTGCCGCACCTGCTCCGGACCGGCGTAGGCTATGTGCCGGATTCCTCCGTCCCGATCGATCGTCACCGTCAGCGCAGGTGTCTGGAGCGTGTACGCATCAGGCTCTGGATGCTGGCATCCTGCCATCATAAGAGCCGCAACCAGGATAGTGATGAAGTGGATAGCCATCTTCTCTCGGAGCACGATGGAAAGAAACTGAGACGTAAGCATAGTGCGACTCCTCCGGATCTTAGCATCTCGTTGGCGTCACCTCGCAATTAAGCTCCAAACGGCGAGCAAGCGCGTGTTGGGATACAAAGAACCCCGCCTGGGGGCGGGGCTAGCTGGAGATGGAAGTTGTGGCATTCACATTTCACTACTCTTGTCGCCGCTGTCGATACGAGTCAAGAGACCAGGAACCTGCCCCGGCAATAACGAGAAAAAGGGTGCAGAGGAACATCGCCAGGTCCGTGCGCGCTTCCTGAGCCATGCTCCAGAATCCATAGCTCATGAGCTCCGGAAGTTTGAACCCCCAAAAACCATGACCAAGCAAAATCGGGATTTTTGTTGAAATGATTGCGAGGGAAATATTGACCAGAAGCACAAGCGCCGTCGGCCGGGTCAGCAGGCCCAGGAGGATGAGTTCCCCTCCGATGATTTCAATTATTCCGATACCAGGCCCCAGGACATCCGGCCAGGGAAAGCCGATCCGCAGAAACCGGCCGGCGCCCAGCGCAGCCGGATAAAGAAACTTCTGGATGCCCTCAGAAAGGAATACGCATCCAACAAGCAGACGGATGAGAACTGTAGCGTCGGAAGCAAGTGTTCGTTCACCGTGGGGGGCAGTCATTGCACTCCTTTCAGGTGTGTTGCCTGGATTGGGACGCCTGCTGGCAAGGCACACTCAGCATTGACTGTCGCAATAGTAATGCCATTCTGTTACAATGTCAAGCGGTCGATTTGCTGCAGCCAGGCTCAAACCATGAACAGATCCTGAAGAAGAAAGAACCCCGTCTGGGGTCAGGGCTGAATGAAGATGGAATACGGAAAATCCCTGCCTGCCGTCAGGTAGGGAGGATTCCTGCTGAATTGAACAGTAGTGGCGATTCAGCCTCAAGATTCGAAAGTGAGGAAGCCCTTGTGGACATTGAGCGATTCCCGAACTCGAATGTTTGAGCACGAGACTTTTCTTGGACCAAGCCGAGTATTGGTCTACGAATTGCAGACCATCGGTTTTCGAGGTTCTCGAACAGCACTGGTCACATAAATAGCGAAGCCGGAACTACTTCCGGCTCCGGAAACACCTGTGATCGAATTGCAGGAGTCGCATGTATCGCGGCGACTTTCACTTGCTCAGAACCAGTTTCTTCGTCTGCACAAAACCTCCAGCTTGCAGTCGGTAGAAATATACGCCACTTGCAAGATTCGAACCCTCACACTTGACTTCATGAACACCTGCCTCCCTTCTCTCATTCACCAGCACGGATACTTCCCGACCCAGTACATCGAACACACTCAATCTGACTCCCGTTGACACCGGCAACTGGTACGTGATTGTTGTGCTCGGATTGAAGGGGTTGGGGTAGTTCTGCAAAAGTGCGTATTGTAACGGTACAATCGTTGCCCTGGATTCTACCTTTACGCTTGTTGTCTGGAGGGTATATTCCTCCACTGTTGAACAAGCTACCCAAGGGTAGCCCCGCGCCACGGACCCCCCAATGAGATAGACCTTGCCGTTCACCACGCTGGTCGAAAGCAAGCCCCGTGCCGTCGGCATCTCGGCTAACCTAGTCCAGAAGTCCGTCGTCGGGCTATACACTTCAACGGTCGAAATAACTGGGGCGCTCACTCCACTCCCTGAATAGCCACCAAAGGCATAGATCTTCCCGTTTACCACGCTGGTGGATAAGCCTTTTCTTGCCGTTGGCATGGGGGCTTTCGCAGTCCATTTATCCGTGGCCGGGTCGTACACTTCCACGATCCCAATACCTGCCCCATCCATGGTACCAGAGCCACCCCCGATTGCATAGATCTTTCCGTCCAACACGTTGGTGGAAAGCGAGCCTCTTAGCGTTGGCATCGGGGCTTTCGTTGTCCATTTATCCGTGGCCGGGTCGAATTCTTCCACGATTGACACATCCCAAGTACCAACTCGGCCACCCCCGATAGCATAGATCTTCCCATTCACCACACTGCTGGATAGACTGTGTCGTGCGGTTGGCATGTCGGCTTTCGTCGTCCACGTATTCGTCTCCGGGTCGTACGCTTCCACAGTCGGAACTTGTTGGTTCGCCTGCGGTGCGCCCCCGATGGCATAGATCTTCCCATTGACCACGCTCATGGAATGAAAGAACCTGGGAGTTGGCATCGGAGCTTTGGTGGTCCATATATCCCTGGCCGGGTCGTACTCTTCCACCGTCGAAAGAGTCGTCATACTCGTACCAGCTGCACCGCCGATGGCATAGATCTTCCCATTCACCTCGCTGGTGGATAGACCGTATCGTGCGGTAGGCATGTTGGTCTTCGTTGTCCAGAAGTCTTCTTTGACCAAATATTCCTCCACCGTAGAAAACATCGTAGGCTGAGGGTATGGATTCGACCCACCTATTGCATAGATCTTATTCCCGATCGAACCCACAAAGAGTCCAAGCCGTTCCTTCCGCATTGGAGATTTTGTGGTCCATGTATTTGTGGCAGGATCATAGAGTTCATTGATTGTACATGCACCCGTCGTTGAACAACCGCCAATAGCATAGATTTGTCCTTCCACCACACAAGTACCTAGACCGAAGCGCTGCGTCGGCATGTCGGATACGGCTCTCCAAGAATTCGTTGCCGGATTGTACATCTCAACGTTTTTATAGGGCTGATAGCTGGCGTCACATCCTCCAATGGCATAGATCTTTCCATTCACGACGGAGGCGGACAAGCCAAATCGAGCTGTCGGCATATCTGCCTTCGACGTCCACGATTGCATATGAGGATAATATGCCATTACAGTTTGACTCGGTGGACCTGGCGCTACGGTACATCCACCAATGAGATAGATTGCGCTATCGACAACTGCTATACCACACCACGCATTGACATTTGGCATATCAGCTTTCTGAGTCCAAGTGCCCATCCTTGGATCATAGACATAGACGCTCTTCTTAGCCGTTGACTGAACAGTGGGGCTGATACCTCCAAATACGTAGATCTTGCCTTCGAATGTGCAGGTCGCATGAATACAGAGCCTTGATGGCAGAGTATCCTTCTTGGTCCATGTGTTACCGATTGGATCATACACTTCTACAGCCGCTGTCAGGTCTGTTTCATTCAGAGCGCCACCGACAACGTAGATTTTTCCATCAATGACACATCCACCAGGCAATGTTCTTGTGGTGGGCATTGGGGTTTTGTCTGTCCAAGTGTCAACTTGCGCCAGACTGATGGAAGCCATGCCCATGAACCCGACAATGACGAACACACCGCCAAACGCCACATACGCTGACTTCTGTTTGAATCTCATGATGACCTCCTCATTGCTTATGTGGTTTTGAACAACTGCTCCAAGGAATTCGTGACAAGTTCCCTCGGTCTGAGATGCTCTAGGCGGCACATTGAGCATCAGCCCTCAGAAAGCCCCTCCTTGATCACCTTTCGCTGGTTGAATGTACCGAAGCGTTCTCTTCACCGTCACGACACTGTGCCGTTTGCTGCCTGACTACGGGAGCAATGCCATCCGTCTGATCTGCAGGTACAGTCCTTCCACCTCAAACCAATACGGGCATGCCCCGCGCGCGCCGTGTCTCGACCGCCGCCGCTCCTTCCCCCACATCACCGGGTAGGTACCAGAATGCCGCTGACCATGCACCAGATTTCACCGGCGTGATCTGACGTATGTTTCCCTGCCGCAGAAGCCCCAGCAGTGCAATGCATTTGGAGAAGTACAAGCATTAGGTGAACGTGAGACTTTACGGTGGCTCCAGCCGTACAATTGCTGGAGCCCAATATAATGCTACACATCGTCGAGGGAAATCGGCCTTTTTCAGTAATCTCTTCATGAAACGCGTGCGTAGGGGGAGAAAAATCAGCAGAAGTGCGTACAGTAGAAGCTGAATGAATCGCTCACGTGCCGGAGCTATGGACCAGAGAGAGCGGGCTATTTCCGCAAATACTTCAGCACAGCCTGGGTGCGGGAACGGACATGAAGCTTCTGGTAGGTGTTTCTGAGGTGGGTTCGAACTGTCTTGACACTGATAAAGAACTGGTCAGCAATTTCCTGGTCCTGGTATCCCTTGGCAAGGAACGAGAGAATCTCCATCTCCCGCTCGGTGAGATTCTCCGTTTCCTTGGAAGACTTTCCCATCTGCTGAAAAGCCTGCACCACTTTGCGGGCGATCTGGTCAGACATTGGGGAACCGCCTTCATGGACTTCCTTTATCGCTCCGAGCAATTCTGCCGCCGGCGTCCTCTTGAGGATATACCCCGTAGCCCCGGCAACAATGGACTTGAACACCTTCTCATCGTCCTCAAAGACCGTTAGCATAATGACCTGAAGATTCGGGTTCTTCTCCTTGAGTTTCGCGACACACTCGATGCCAGACATCCCTGGGAGTTGGATGTCCATCAACACTACATCGGGCTTGTATGACGGGAGATGGCGCAAGGCTTCTTCCGCGCTGTCGTACACCGCAGAGCATTGAAATCCTTCCGAGCCGTCAATGAGTATTGCCAGACCCTCCCGAATCTTCTTGTTGTCTTCAACGATTGCGACTTTGATAGTCATGGATTGAGAATACGTACACACGCTTTCAGATCCAATACTTAGAATTAGGTAAATCGGTTGGTCTATGGGTTGCCAATGTCGCTTGAACTGCAACCAGTGTCCCACGACCGGGTGTGGAATCTATCCTGAGAGTCCCGCCCATATCAGCGATCCGCTTGTGCATGCTGCTCAAGCCATTTCCTGTCCCGAGTCGGTCAGTGAGGACAAACCCTTTTCCATTGTCTGAGACAAGAATTTCCAGGTCGCCTTTCATGCACCTGACAGAGATCGAGACTTCCGTGGCCGCAGAGTGTTTGACGATATTGTGAAGAGCTTCCTTGACGACAAGGAAAAGATTCCTGCGCAGTTCAGCGCGGAGGGGGAGGCTAGGAACAACGTCAGGAGCAGCGAACCTGCAGGAAATGTTCGCAAAGCCCAAATATTTGACCGCATCCCTTCGCATGCGAGCGACGAGACTGTCAAGTGTGTCGTAGCTCGGATTCATCGCCCAGACGATCTCGCTGACACTGTCAATCACCTCCGCTGCGCGTTCGGAGATCTGCTGAATGTACCTTTCCGCTTCCTCTGGCTTCTTTCTCGCCAACTCACCCAGTATGGCAATCTCTGACAAACTGGACCCAATCTCATCGTGCATGTCTTGTGAAATGCGGGCACGTTCGTTCACCAGGGCTTGCTCCAGTTCCAACTGTTCGATTCTTCTCATCAGCTTTCTCTTTTCAACGTACCGGACTGTTTTGCCGACAATGCCAAGCAGAGCGATCATTGCCGGTATCCGGAACCACCATGTTGCCCAGAACGGGGGCGTGATAATGACAGCCATGGAAGCCCCTTCTTCGTTCCAAACACCATCATTGTTCGCTCCCTTAACTCGAAAGACATATTCTCCGCCATCGAGGTTTGTATACGTTGCCGATCGGCGCGTGCCGCAGTACACCCAATCCTTGTCAAACCCCTCGAGCTTGTAGGCGTACTGATTCTCTTCGGGGCGAACAAAGTCCAATGCAGCAAACTCAAAGGAGAACATGTTTTCTTTGTATGAAAGCTCGACCGCGCCGGACTGACCAACGGCCTCCCGAATGTCGACCGGTTTGTTGAACTTCCTGAAACCTGCAATGACAATTGGGGGAACGTGCGTGTTCTCCTTTACGCTATCAGGGTGGAACATGGTGAAACCATCGGTGCTTCCGAAGCACAGTTCGCCACTTCTGAGTTTGCTGTGGCAGCCATAATTGAAGCGGATTCCCTGCAACCCGTCCCCGGCATCGTAATTCCTAAACTGTTTCGTGCGAGGATCAAATCGGGAAAGACCGCTGCCGGTCGCGATCCACAACCGTCCATGGTCATCCTCTTCCAAATTCCAAACAAGGTCATTCGCCAGACCGTCCTTGCTGGTAAAGTGCTCGAAGGCCCCGGTTTTCGGTTCAAAGCCCCAGAGACCGCCCAGAGTTGCAAGCCAGAGCGTGCCAGAGTGATCCTGGTGAGTCTGCATGATGTTATTGCTTCGACTCGTGTATTGAGTGTCCGGAAAGAACTGTTGGAATTTCTCACGCTTCATGTCACATCTCGTGAATCCATGATTGGCTGCAATCCATAGGAGCCCTTCGTTCTTACGGGCAGTATCCACTTCGAACTCCCAAACCACATTACTGGTCACGCTATGAGGATTATTCGGGTCCTGAAAGAAATGTGTAAGCTGATTCGTTCGGGGATTGAATTTCTTCAGTCCCGCACTGTATGTGCCGTACCACAACAGGCCTGATCCATCCTCATAGATTGTGCGGATGCGTGTGTCACTTCTGGTTTTCGGATAGTGTTGAAATTTCCGGCTTCCAGGAGCAAGCTTGTCAAGACCTCCTCCCATCGTGCCGATCCACAACGAGCCCGAGCGACTCACACAGAGACCGGTGACGTAATTGCTGCAGATGCTACCCGCGTCTCTGGGACTATGCAAGAAATGTTCGAACACTCCGGTTGCTGGATCGAATTGGTTGAGTCCCCCACCAAACGTAGCGACCCACAGATTCCCCGAGCGATCCTCCTTGATCGATGCAACGAAATTGTTGCTCAGGCTCTTCGGATCGTCAGGGTCGTGAGAGAAGTGTCGAAAGATATTCATTCCTGCAACATATTTGTCAAGGCCAACTGCAGTCCCGACCCACACCGTCCCGGATTGATCTTCACAAAGAGAAGTGACGTTATCACTGCTCAGGGTTACGGGGTCCTTAGGGTTGTTCACATAATGCTTGAACTTCCTTTCCGGCCAGCGTCGTCTATCGAGGCCTCCGTTAAATGTCGCGATCCACAGATCGCCCGTTCGATCAACAAGCAGCTGATTAACGGCGTTGTTGCTCAGGCTTGTAGGATCCCCTGACCTGTGGATGAATGTCTCGAACTTCCTCGTCATCGGATCGAACTTCTTAATACCAGCTTCGAACGTCCCAAGCCAAATATTCCCGGAATGGTCTTCACAGAGAGCCCTCACTCCATCGGGATCGAGAACGTCCGTATGAGTACGAGCACTTCGATAGCAATCGAATTCGTTCGTGACGGGATCAAGCCTGTGCAACCACCCACCTCGTGTTCCAATCCAGAGAACCCCTTTGTGATCCCGAATGATGGCGCGTACTCTGTTGTCGCACAAGGTCTTTTTTCCCACCGTCCGCGCACTCGTATCAAGCACCACCCGCGTGAAATTGTTCTTATGTGCGTTGAACGTGTTCAGGCCAGCAGCCTTCGTTCCAATCCACAACTCACCCTTGCCATCCTCACCTATTGTCGTGATGGAATCGGAACTGATGCTGTTGTCGTCATGAGCACTGTAAAGGTATCGCCTGAACTTCTCCGTTTTCCAGTCGAATCTGTTTAACCCCCCATTTGTCCCGACCCACAAATTCCCGGATCGATCCTCAAAAAGAGTTCTCACGTCGTTGGAGCTCAAGCTCGCTTCGTCTTCGGAGTTATTTCGATAAACCTGGAACCGGTATCCGTCATAGCGGCCAAGACCGTCGACTGTGGCAACCCAGAGATACCCGTGACCGTCCAGCAGAATCCAGTTCACGGCGCTGTTCGGGAGTCCCTGCTCGACACCGAAATGCTGAAATCGAATTGTCTCTCGTGGGGCTGAGAATACAATGCACTGCAGACTGAACAAAAGGACACACACAGGTTGGAGGACCTTGAGTTTCCAGCAGCTTCTCAACGAAGGAAACAACATGATGTGCCTTCTTGTACTAACCGGAGTGCTGCAAATGAGGAGAGCAAGGGATTCAATCCATGAAAGAGTGATCTGGCTCCTGAGTTGGTGCCAAGTCAGAATCACTATACTCTGAGGCTTGCAGCCAGGGGGTCGTCGGGGTAGGCTCTAAAGCGAAAGAACCATTGCAGGGTCAAACAGCGGCGGCCCGTCCCGTCGGAGGCGGGACGAGGTCTCGTCATCCCAGGATGTCAGGATGACGGACTCGATGGCTGGTGGAGCCATCGTGCACATAACTGAGCAAATATACTCCGGCTAGCGAGCAATGTCAACGACGGGATGGCGACTCTTTCGCTTCTCCTGTAGCAGGAGACGGACTTGAAGCCGCGGCGGGACATTAGGACGCTATCTCCGAAAGCCGTATATTGGTATTGTCTCTTAAGCATGTGAACAAACGGAAGAACATTATGAAACTTTTCGTCGGAAACCTCTCGCGCGATGTTACGGATGCAGAATTGCGGGCCGCCTTCGAACCTTTTGGCACACTGTCATCGGTGGAGGTGGTCAAGGATAAGTTCGGTGGGGGCTCCAAGGGATTCGCGTTCGTTGAAATGCCTGACAAAGCCCAGGCAGAAGCGGCAATCGCCGGACTACACCGGAAGCCTCTTAAGGGTCAGTCTATGGACGTGACAGAAGCTCGTCCACGGGTAGAGCGCAAACCGGGTCACGGAGGGAAGCAACAGGGTGGCCGGCGTTCGTGGTAGGTTTTGAGCTATCCTCTTGTCGTGGTTCAGGCGGCTGGCGAGTTGTCACAGCGCTAGAGAATTCTCACCCCTATCCGTAGTGCCATTCCGCCCGACGTAATCGGGCGGGAAGGCAGTGCATTTACACTCGGCGGCTCATTGACTCTTGCTTCGAGTCACAGACTATCTTAACAGAAGCAGCCGTTTCGTCGCCACGAAATCTCCTGCTCCGCTCTTGGAGTCTCGCCCGATGGCGGAGTCCAGAGGGCGGACCTGCAATCGGTAAAAATACACTCCGCTCGATAGTCCCGACGCGTCGAGCTTGACCTCGTGAACTCCCGCGTTCCTTCTTTCATTCACGAGAACCTCCACCTCCCGCCCGAGCATATCGTACACACTCAATCTGACTTCCGATGACAGGGGCAATTCGAATTCGATGGTCGTGCTCGGATTAAAGGGATTGGGGAAGTTTTGTGCCAGGGCGAACTCGTCGGGGAGAGACAATCTGTGTGGTGATTCAACTCCTGTGACCGTGAGAGAATACTTGATCAGAAGAAAATCACGGCCCGTGGCCCAATCTTCATCCATTCCAGAAAGATAAATACTGTTGTCCGGACCCATGGCAACGGAGAAGGCCCACTTTTCCAGCGGGCTAACGTTGCCATGATAAATATCACGTCCGACGATTCTGCCCGCAGTGTCATAGCAAAGGATCGTGGGATACCTGCCTGCCGAGAGCGTCTCGTAGACTTCGCCTGCAACGACCACGTGGCCCGAGGGTGTAACAGTTATCCCCTTTCCTAGGTCATCACCGCGCGCGCTGTCCGGGTAAATTGTCTTCCAGAGCAGAGATCCATCGGTCGAATACTTGCAAGTCAAGAGGTCATCCGAACCAGAATCAGGATCCGTGCTGCCGGTAAGATAGACATTGCCGATGTCATCCACATGCATTGTATGATGAGAAGAAAAATCGAAGCACCCAACAAGGGCATCCTCGATTCTCCTGCACCACATCTCTCTGCCGTCGCGGGCATACTTGAGGGTAGCGATGCCATACCAGGCAGACTCAGAAGGTTGGCTATACCCTGTTACATAGACGTTTCCCGCAGCATCTGATTGTATGGACACTGGCCAATCATCCGTCCATCCAAGTCCGCCGCCGTTATAGTCCTTCGCCCAGCAGAGGTTCCCGTTGCCATCGTACTTGAGCGTCACCATATCGTCATCGGTACCGAACCCCGCTCCGACGGCAGCCACCATGATATTGTTCGAATCGTCAAGGCAGATTTCAAGACCGTCATCCCATCCACCGCTGTCGTACAGCCTCGTCCAAAGGAGGTTACCGGCCGAATCTGCCTTCATCGTCGCGCAGTCCCACTGAAGCCCGCCCGTATTACTCTTGCCGGTAAGGATGATATTATCCGATGTGTCTATCGCAATTGCGTTTGGCCAATCCGCGATATCCTCCGCTATCGGGAAGATGAAAGTTCTGGTTAAGCTCCCCGCAGCAGAAAAGCGGCGGACGACCCACCCCGCAGAATCCCCCACGGCTCCGGCGTAGGCAATAAAGACGTTTCCTTTTGCATCAACTGCCATTTGACAGTTACTGCTCACGGGTCCTTTCGGAAAAGGGACATCAATCTTCCACAACTGCTTCCCTTGCGGACTGAACTTCACTGTGGTCAACGAATATTCAAAAGGGGCCGGGTTAGTTTCGCCCACGAGAATGATATTCCCGTCCCGGTCTACAAGCATTTCTTGGAGATTGTCCCAACTGGTGTACACGTACCCGGTCGAATCAGGGACACTGCCGTCATAGGTGGCAACCCACTCTCGCGTAAATTGTGAAAGCGCAAAGGTGGGGAGCAGAAGGGCAAGGATCACGAACCAAAGAAATATTGTAGGTCCACAGATTTTCATGGTTATCCCCTCCTGGGACAAGGAATTGGGAGACATGAGCACATTCACCCATGCACCCATACCCTTGATCCGGTGCATCGACGGATCGGAGACACGGAAGACAAAGGTGACCTTTCCCCAGGTCGCTCACTGACTACTACTTCGACTCAGAGCGCACAAACGTCAATGAACGGCTGGAGAATCAATCGGCTACAAGCCAGGGCTCGTCGGGAAAGGCTCTTTGCCGGGAACTACTACAGGGTCAAATAGCGGCGGCTCGATGGCTGACGAGGCCATCGTGTGTTCAACATGCAAATATACTCCGGCCCATGGCCAATGTCAACGACAGGATAGCATTGACTAGCTTCATGGGACGAGTGGGGTGTGCAGGAACGGAGATGGAACCTGGCTGGTAACCAGGGTTGACTGAAAATGGAAAATCGAGGAGTAGCGATGATTCGAATAGTACTGGCGATTCACCTCCTTAATTCGACTACCAGGAAAGCCTTGTGAATACTATGCGATTCCCGATTTCGAATTTTTGTGCACACTGCTTTTTGTAGACCAACTCGCGAATTTGCCTACACTTTGTAGACCATCGGGGTCGAGTCACTCGGACACAGTCGCCACAGAAGACAGCGAAACCGGAGTTTCTCCCGGCTTCGGCAATGGCTTCTGACAGAATCGTATGTGGCGTATTGCAGCGATTATGATTACCTCAACAAGAGGAGCCGCTTCGTGCCTACAAAGTCCCCCGCTCCGTCCTTGAGGTCTCGCCCGATGGCGGAGTCCGGAGGGCGGACCTGTAATCGGTAAAAATACACTCCGCTCGATAATCCCGACGCGTCGAGCTTGACCTCGTGAACTCCCGCCTCTCTCCTTTCGTTCACCAGCACTACCACCTCACGTCCAAGCATGTCGTATACGCTCAACCTCACTACCGAGGATTTTGGCAACTCGTACGTGATGATCGTGCTTGGGTTGAACGGGTTTGGGTAGTTCTGATGGAGAGAAAATTCCTTTGGGCTCATTAGCCCTTGACTGACACCAACTGGTGATCCAAAGAGATTCTCATAAGCCCCGATATCGGGCCTCGTTCCGGCTGGGCTTGGTCGGGCACGCCCTCCTATACAGTATGCAGGAGCACGGTACCAGACCGCGGCGATCTCCACTGAGTCAGTGCCAGCACCAATACATGGAGAATGATTTGAAAGACGGTAATCATCCGAGGCGGGATCAACAAACAGAGGGTCAGCGTCGATGTTGTGTTCATAAAGCCCGGCATAACTTGCTCCAGCGCCTGTCCCCCCGAGGCCTGCCTTACCACCCTCGATATCGCAGTACAGAATAGTCGGATCACACGACTCATCGTCAAGGGCTACTTCTTTTCCAATAGGAGCAGCATTGCCATAGATGATGTTGTTGATGAGAACTGGATTGCCATCCTCACTACAGCCAACACCGCCCCCTGCATAGCTGGCTGTGTTGTAGGCAATAGTATTTCCGATCAAGACTGGCTTGCCACCTTTATAGCACAAGATGCCGCCAACGAAGCCTTGGTTGTGAACAATGACATTATTTGCAATGGTCGGCGCCCCACCGTTGTCAATGAGCAGTCCACCTGCAGCTTCAGTTGCGACATTGTTGTAGAACATGTTGCCTGATATCGTTCCCCGGCTATAGTAGCAACAGGCGAGGGCACCATACTTCCCAGTGTTGTTGTGAAACACGTTGTTTGATATGATGACATTAGGACAATATACACATCCGATCGCGCTACTTTTTGAACTTGTATTGTTGGAAAACGTACTATTCGTAATTGTCGTTGAAGCATAGTAAACAAAGATTCCGCCATCTGCTTCGGGCGGATGCCACCCATCACCACTCTGCTGATTGGAATCAAACAGGCAGTGGGACACCAAGACTTTGTCGAAATGAGATATCAGCATTGCACCGCCACTTCGATCAAGACCAGAGCCTGTGTTTGCGTTTCCATACTTCAGTGAGCAGTAGAAGATCTTTGACGTATCGTTTGTACTGGGGGTATCCTCGAACCGTATCCCGTGCCAGCCGGTCTGCGTATCCGCAGCTCTGAATCGTATCGTATCCTGTTGTGTGCCGACTGCCAGCAGCCTGCCCTGGACGTTAAATTTGTAATGCCCCAGGAATACAACTTCCACTCCCGGCTCTATGGTGAGTGTTGAGTCGTTCGGTACTGTGATTTCGCCATTGATGTGATATGGAGAGCCGTCCAGCGTCCAGGTGCCGCTGACCGTACCTGCGGCAATATCCGTATGGAATGCGGGATCATACTCCCACACATCGTTGAAACCCATCTGATAGTCAAATGTTCCACCTATTACATAAATCTTACCGTTTACTGCGGCAGCTCCAAACATTGTGCGCGGGAATGGCATGTCTGGCAACTTTTTCCAGCGGTCTGCAACTGGATCATATACTTCCAGATCCGGCAGCACATCACCGAGGGGATAAGAAGTGTATCCTCCCAGGACGTACATCTTGCCGTCGACTACAACGGCCTGGGAAGTAGCTCTGGCCGTAGGCATGTTTGCTTTCTTTGTCCATCTGTCTGTCTTCGGATCATAAGCGTAGACTGTTTGGAATGATCTGTCAAATCCTCCACCGAATCCATAGAGTAGTCCACCATATGAGGCCACCATTACACCTCCGTAGGCCTCAGGGATATCCTCCTTCCTCGTCCATGTGTCTGTTGCCGGATTGTACGCTTCGCAATTGTGCTCAACATGATTACCCCCAACATTATAGATGATTCCATCAACAACGCCCGGCGATGCAGCATACCTCGGCCCAAGCATATTTGCTCGCTGGGTCCACGAATCAGTCCCTGTATCATAAGCGTAAACTGTCGACGTACCAACATCGGGATGAAACCCCTCGTGAATGCCGCCTATGGCATAGACGATGCTGTCCACAGCCGCTGTGGAAACAAACGATCTGGGTAACGGCAGAGGCTTCTTCACTTCCCAGGTATTCGTTGAAGGGTCATAGACTTCGTTGACAGCCACGCTGACGAGACTACCGCCGATCCTGTCCACTCCTCCGATCACATAGATCTTGTTGTTGACGACACAAACGGAGACAACGGCCCTTGCAGTTGGCATGTCTGCTTTCCTTGTCCAGGCTCCACGTTGTGCCCAGAGGTCGGCGGACAACAGGACCAAGGAAAGAAGAACCATGCAATATCTTCTGAGGGTCGTTGCCGTTGATGGATCTGCGAGACAGAAAGACCTGTCTTTCATCTTGTCCTCCTTAGGACGCGATCGCTGTCGGAAATAAGTGACTTGAAACAGGACTCGATGGATCGTCGTGTAGCAAGAGAACACTCGGCGGCTCGATGGCTGGGAAAGCCATCATGCCAAAACTGCATCTGACATCCCGCTTACTTCAATAACAGGAGTCGTTTCGTCGCTACGAAATCGCCAGCTCCGCTCTTGGAGTCTCGCTCGATGGCGGAGTCCAGAGGGCGGACCTGTAATCGGTAGAAATACAATCCGCTCGCAAGACCAGAACCGTCAAACTTCACTTCGTGAACTCCCGCATCCCTTCTCTCATTCACTAATACTGACACCTCACGACCAAGCACATCGTACACACTCAGTTTGACATCAGACGATGCAGGCAACTCGTATTTGATGGTGGTGCTCGGGTTGAAGGGGTTTGGGTAGTTCTGATGGAGCAAGAACTCTTCGGGGAGACCGTTTGTGATGGTTCCGATGGAAGTAATCATCTCTGAGAGAGGTCGTCTGCACACGCCACCACCAAAACGACCTGAAAGCATATATATTCCAGCTGTTCCCGCGAAGAGGTTGGCGCCGCTGACAGCAAGCGCTTTCACGTCCGTGTTGGCTAAGCCTGAGTTCACGGCTGTCCAACTGTTACCATTGTTTGTAGACAGAAAGACACCGTGGAAAGCAGTCCCCGCGAAGAGGTTTGTGCCGGCGACTGCAAGCGCTTGCACGCACGTGTTGACTAAGCCTGTGTTCACGGCTGTCCAACTATCACCATTGTCTGTAGACAGAAAGACACCGTACTCAGCTGTTCCCGCAAAAAGGTTGGTGCCGCTGAAAGCTAAATCACGGACATTCATCCTATCGGGTAGACCCGCGTTGACCGCTGTCCAGCTACTGCCATCGTTCGTGGAGCGAAATACGCCAAGATCAGTGCCCGCAAAAAGATACCCGTCGCTGGAAGCAAGCGCGAAGACAGGCCCGTTCGTCAAACGCGTGTCGACTGCGGTCCACCTACTGTCATTGTTGGTGAAGCGAAAGACGCCACCATGAGTCCCCGCAAAGAGATTCATGTTGCTGACAGACAAGGCACAGACATCCCCGCTCCATGCGCTGACGGCCGTCCAGCTTGAACCGTTGTTCGTGGAGAGAAAGACTCCACCCGCTGTCCCCGCAAAAACGCTTGTGCCGCTAAATGCAAGAGCATTAACAGTCATGTTCGCCAATCCTGCACTGACCGATGTCCAGCTATCACCATTGTTTGTGGAGAGAAAGATACCCATCTCATGAGCCCCTGCGAAGAGATTTGTATCGCTCCTAGCGATGACGTTGATACCTGTGTTGGTTATTCCTGTGTTGACAGCTGTCCAGATTTCACCGTTGTTCGTGGAGAGAAAGACTCCATCGCCATCAGTCCCGGCAATGAGATCCGTCCCAAAGACACCAAGAGCTAAGACATACATATTCGTCAAGCCGGTATTGACTGCTCTCCAGCTTGCTCCGTTATCTGTCGAAACATTGACCCCACCTGAGGCCGGGGCACTACCTCACGAGGGGCTTGCCCCCGCATACAGGTTGGTCCCGCTAATGGCCAGGGCAACAATACATGTACTCACCAGACCTGTACTCGCCGAAGACCAGCTTGTGCCGTTGTCAGTCGAAAGAAAGACCCCACTACCCCAAGTCCCAGCAAAGAGATTCGTCCCCGAGATGGCGAGAGCATAGACACTAGCGCGCTCCAAGCCCGCATTTGCCGGCGTCCAGTTGGTGCCATTGTCGGTGGAGAGAAAGACGCCGTTGCCAGAAGTCCCTGCAAAAAGGTTCGTCCCGGAAACGGCGAGAGCTCTGACATCATATCCCGTCGGCAACCCCGTTGTGACCGCACTCCAGCTTGTGCCATTGTTTGTTGAAAGAAATACGCCGCCACCTCCGGCAAAGAGATTCGTGCCGGAGACAGCAAGGGCATAGATATACTGATTCGTCAAGCCAGTGCTGACGGCAGTCCAGCTTTCACCGTTGTTCGTTGAGAGAAAGACATCATCGCCCTCAGTCCCGGCGAAGAGATTCGTGCCGCTGAATGCAAGCGTATTCACGCCCCTGTTCGTCAAACCTGTGCTGGCCGGCGTCCAGCTGTTGCCATGGTTAGTGGAGAGAAAGACACCGCTGCCATAAGTGGCCGCAAAAAGATTGGTGTCATTGGCAGCAAATGCGTGGACGTAGCCACCATAAGGTCCGTTGGTTCGTATCCATTGAGCGGGCGCACAGGCGCAAACGAGAACCACGGCGAGCGCTATGCCCATGAATTGGCTCCTCATTCTATCCTCCTTTCAACGCAATCGTTGGAGCACACTATTGACCAGACAAAGAACTCCGCCTGCCGCCGGGCAAGGCGATATTGCAGATACATCCGGCGGCGGAGCGACTCCCACGTCGAGTCCCACATTATTTGTAGTTAGTATCACCTAATACTTATTTTGAAATCACGAGCTTCTTCGACTGGACAAAATCACCCGCTTGCAGTCGATAGAGATACACTCCGCTCGCGAGATTCGACCCACCAAACTGCACCTCGTGAACTCCTGCATCTCTCTTCTCGTTGACCAACATCGACACCTCGCGTCCAAGCATGTCGTACACACTCAACCTGACATTTGAGGATACGGGCAATTCGTACCTGATGGTCGTGTTGGGATTGAACGGGTTCGGATAGTTCTGCTGAAGCAAGAGCGCATCTGCCAGGTCGTCTGTCCCTGCGTCGACCGCCGCAACAACTTCTGACAAAGGTCGTCTCCAGACGCCAATGGGAGTCCCGGCGAAAATATGCAGAGCCGAGATAACCAAGGAATTGACAGCAGTATTCGGCAGGCCGGAGCTAAACTCAGACCAGCATGCACCAAAGTTGGTAGACAAGAAGACACTGCCCCTCGCACCTGTTTCAGTTCCAGCTAGTAGAATCCCGTCTGAGCCGGCAAGAGATGCGACACTGGCTCCCGGTAAGCCGGAATCAGCCTCAGTCCAGCTTTCACCATTGTTGGTGGAACGATAGACACTGCCACGACTCCAAAACACTGTTCCAGCAAAGAGATTTGCACCGAGTACAGCGAGACAGCCAATGTCATTTCCGATTAAACCGGAATTGACCTCTGTCCAGCTAGCGCCATCGCATGTCGTGCGAAAGACACCATGCCCGTATGTTCCGGCAAAGAGACTTGTGCCAATTAGGGCAAAAGCTTCAATGCTGGGATATCTGGGTGGACCTTCGGGTAGTCCTTCGCTTCCTGCAGACCAGCTGGTACCGCTGTCTGTTGACAGAAAGACACCCTGGTCCCAAGACCCGGCAAAGAGTCTTGTGCCACTCACAACCAGGGCTTTGTTGTATCTCTTCGACAGTCCTGAGCTGACTTCTTTCCAGGTGCCGCCACTGTTAGTCGAAAGGAAGACCCCGCTGTCATTGGTCCCCGCGAACAGGCTTGTGCCGGAGACTGCGAGAGCCTCAACAGGGCTGTCCGGCAAGCCATTGTTGACCTGTGTCCAACTTGCGCCACTGTTGGTCGAAAGTAGGACGCCGCAGTTCCAAGTGCCGGCAAAGAGGTTCGTACCGATTACGGCAAAACAATGGATGCTACAACTGTCAAGGGAGGTTTGAATCCATTGGGCTGTCACGCAGGAACAGGACAACAGGAGCACAAAAGCGAGCCAAATGGGTTGGGCTCTCATTTCTTCCTCCTTTGAACGCAGATGAAGGAGAAAATCATTGACTAGAAGTTGGACTCGATCTATCGTCGGAAAGGACAGCGCCACGAGAAATGAGACGCCACATTCACTCCTCCATGAAGTCAGAACGCGCTTCGGGAGCGCCTTCGCCGACGATTCTATGATAACGCCTTTGGGGGATGCTTTTCCACCACTCCTGCGTGATAAACTATCAATTGTGCCCTACTCAAGGGCGACAATTGCTCCGCATCTTGTTGTGACACTGGGCTTTACATCTTAGATAGTGATCCCCTACCCCCCCCCCGGGGGGGGGCCAGAACTGACGGCTGAATCGAACCGTCTCGTTTTCTTACCGGATGAGGATTTTGGGCTATTTTGAAGCTCGCAGCCAGGGGTCGTCGGGGAAGGCTCTAGAGCGGTAGAACTACTACAGGGTCAAACAGCGGCGGCTCGATGGCTGAAGGAGCCATCGTGAGCACAACTGCCAAATATACCCCAGCTCAGAGGCAATTTCAACGACGGGATGGGGAAAGCGTATCAGGGCCAGGTTCAGGCGGCAAGTGGGTTCTGCATGGAAGAGAAAACCCTGGCTGGGGGGGGCTGATTGAGGATGCAATACTGAAAATCCCTGCTTGCCGGCAGGCAGGGAGGATTCTAAATGATTCGAATGGTACTGGCGATTCAGCGTCAAGAGTCGAACGACGGGAAACTCTTGTGAACACTACCCGATTCCCGATTTCGAATGTTTGTGCACCTTGCTTTTTGTAGACCAACTCGCTCTTTGGTCTACAGATTGTAGACCATCGATTTTCGATTGCTCTGAACACTGTCGGCTGAGTAATGAAGAAGCCGGAATCTCTTCCGGCTTCAACGAGCGCGTATGATAAGACTACTGCTGGACTATATCTGATATCGCGCTCACTTCAAGAACAGGAGTCGCTTCGTCGCCACGAAATCGCCAGCCTGAAACCGGTATAGATACAATCCGCTCGCAAGACCAGAGCCGTCAAACTTCACTTCGTGAACTCCCGCGTTCCTTCTCTCGTTCACAAGCACTGACACCTCCCGTCCGAGCATGTCGTAGACACTCAAGTTCACTTGTGAAGACTTGGGCAACTCGTACGTGATGGTCGTGATCGGGTTGAAGGGATTGGGGTAGTTCTGGTGCAAAGCAAACGTTTTGGGTAACTCCGATGCGTCGTTCGGTGTGGATAGGACTACTTGAATCTCGCGGAGGATCCAATTGTCCGGGTCAAGTTGAAGTGTGTCCGGCATATGTGATGTCGTCACGGTGAATTGCTGACCATCCGAGAAATGGAAGAGCGCCACAGTTGTATCCCACCCGGTGCAGGCAAGCCTGCAATCCATGGGCATAGAGAAGAACGTGGGACCTGTTGTTGCACCTGACGTTTGGCTGAGACGGAATGTGACATCATAACCTGACACACCTTGCTCACGTTTCCACGTGCAGGTGTAACGAGGATAACTCTCACCGTATACCCATTCATCGAAGAAGTAGCCGAGTTGGCTCCCGGACACATTCTCACATACCTGCCTGAAGTCTTCTGTCGTCGCCACGGCGAATCTGAAACGGGAGTCTTGTGCATACGCCCTGAGCGACCGGAAAAACAGTGTATCTCCCATAACATGCCTGAGCATATGAAGAACTGAAGCGCCCTTGGCATACACACGATTGAAGTCGAACAGGGTGTTGAGGGTATCGCGAACGTAGAGAGAACCGACAGCGCTTTTCGCTCGGCCCATTAGCGAACTCATGTATTCTGTGTACCTTGACGTGCCGTACATGCATTCATAGTAAAGTGCCGTGCAGTACGTCGCAAAACCTTCATTCATCCAGATGTTCGGCCAATCAGCACATGTGATCATGTCTCCAAACCACATATGGGCAAGCTCGTGCGCAACAAGTTCATCACTGAACCCAATAAAGATGCCAAAGAACCAGAACCCGCCGAGGGACGTCATGGTTTGGTTTTCCATTCCTCCGCGCAAGTCGCACTCGGAATGTCCGTACTTTTCGTTAATGAAAGGATACAGGCCGAAGACATTCGAATAAATCTTCAGCATATCCACGGTCTTCGGCAAATCTCTCTGCGCCTCAGTGAGATGTTCGGGAAGGACATAGTTCAACACCGGCATGGAATCGGTCGGGGAATATTTGAACCAATTGGTGAATTCAGCATAGTCTCCGACCGCGAGGGAAACGAGGTATGTACTGATTGGATACTGCTCTTTCCAGCGGTGGGTTTTCGTACCATTTGTATTGTCGATCACCTCAACAAGTCTTCCGTTTGACCCGACTTTGAGGGTGCTGTCCACCGTGACCCAGAGGTCCACCGAATCTGCTTTGTCCGCAGGATGATCCTTGCACGGCCACCAATCCCTTGCACCGTACGGCTCGCTGAGCGTAAAGATCCACGGCATGGAATCGTAAGAGCTGAACGTGAAACTGCCGAATCCGCTGCTTCCCGGCACACCACGATAGTAGATATCCATTGTGACGAGTTCGCCGTTGATATAGCTGCGGTCAAGTGTGACCGTCATTGTCGCTGATTGCTGTACAAAAGCGAGCTGCGTGCCGCCAGATTTCACTGAGTCAACGGTCATGCTCTTCATGAGGTCGAGCGTGACGGCCGTAAGACTGGCGACCACGCTGAGTGCATTCATCGTGACTACCCCCCTCAGATAGTTGGGGGTTGTCGTGATGGTAAGATCGAGTTTGTAGTATGTGACGTCAATATTCGGGTCGGAGGCGGGTTTGCGAAGCGCCCCCCTTAGCAGCGCGTAGCGCCGCGCTTCACTTTTCACTAGTGTTTCTTTGTTCAATTCGAATGAGGGACGCTGGAGTTGCTCGCACACCGCCGGTGCCGCAGCGCAGCAACCCATCAGAAGCAGCACGATGGTTCGTTTCATACTCATCTCCTGTAACCGGCTTCACAACTACACTGCATTTCCCCGGCTCCCTCCCATTGAGCGAACGCACGGGGACAAGGCGGAACGACGGCGAGTACGAGACAGAGTGAGTGGCTTCTCATTTTTGCCTCCTCTCAGCGCAACAGAATCGCAAGAGCCTGGCGCCCGCAGGATATTAGCGTATCATCAGGTAGACCGGTACCTCGGAAACACCTGACGGCGCACCGACTCCCACTTCGAGTCACAATTCACTTTAAAAGCGTCAGTTTCCTCGATTGGACTAAGTCTCCCGATTGCAGTCGGTAGAAATACATTCCACTGGATAGTCCTGAAGCCTCGAACTGCACCTCATGAACTCCCGCATCCTTCCTATCATTCACCAACACTGACACCTCGCGACCGAGCATGTCGTAGACGCTCAACTTGACTTCCGATGCCGTAGGCACCGCGTACGTGATGGTCGTGCTCGGATTGAAGGGATTGGGGTAGTTCTGATCCAGCGCGAACTGCCCGGGCAGCTCTTCGGACGCCGGGGCATTGGTGCCGACAACCACCTGGAACAGCATCGATTTTGAGAAGAGTACATCAGCAAAACCGAATCGGGATTGCACGAGGACCAATGCATAATAGTATTGCGGGACCAGGAGTTGTGGCCGAATCAGGAATGTCAACTTCGCAGAATCCCCCGCAGCAAGCACAAACTGCACGGGAGAGACAGCAATGGCCGAATCCGGCGTCACATTCACATAATCCAGAGTCACATAGACGGAGTCTTCAGCGTAGCCGACATTTCGCACCATGAATGTCGTGTCGCGGCTCTGAAGGGTATTGGCGATCTGGCGGAAATTTACAGTCCTCGTGTCAACACTAAGAATCGGACCTCGCGTGAATACGCAGGTAGCGGCAGTTGGTAACGTCAATGACGCTCCTGCAGTCAAGTCATCCTTTCGAATAGTCACATTGATCGTGTCGTCCTTCTTGGGGACATAGTGGCATCCCCAGAACCCATCGGCCGATGTGCCGTCGCCGTGGAGGCCATCATCCTTTAGGAACACGCTGTCGATGAGCGCACCCGTGCCCGCAGTCAGTGTGCCCGTAACAACTACAGCGTGCGCAAGCGGGTTCTCAAGCCGTGCGGTGATCCTCAGGGTATCCCGTCCACATCGTGAGAGTCTCACATCATGTGGGTACCTCAGACCGGTCACTGGATAACCCAGAATGCTCTCCCACGCGCCAATATCCGGCCTTGAACCGGCGGGGTTTGGACGGACATTTCCCCCAAAGGCAAAGAGAGGAGAGTAGTACCACACCCCTGATATTTCGATACTGTCGATACCAGAACCGATACACTGAGAAGAGTCCGAAAGGCGAAAATCGCCCGCGGCTGCATTCACGAACAAGGGGTCAATGACAATGTTGTCTTTGTAGAGCCCGGTATAGTTGGCTCCGGCTCCGGTACCCGCAAATCCCGCCTTCCCTCCCTGGATATTACAGTACAGGAACACAGGATCTGATTGGACATCAACAACATTTACTTGACTCCCATAAGCGGCGGTATTTCCGTAGAGGATATTGTTGATAAGAATTGCGTCGGTATTCTCATCACAATCAATGCCGCCCCCTCGGTCAGTAGCAGTGTTATAGGCGATAGTATTGTTCAGGAGCACTACGTTTGTCCCACTTGCACACCAGATGCCGCCTGCAAACGGTGCCCGATTATGAACGATGATATTGTTTTCAATCCTAGGAGTCGCTCCCGCTTCGACAGCAATCCCGCCTGCAGCATACGTAGCGATGTTGCCATAGATGGCATTTCCGGATATGATGGGGCTGCCAATCTCACGAGCAACGACGGGGCCACCCATGCCGAGATTCTCTGTAAAGACATTCCTGGATATGATGGGATGGGGACAACGTAGACAGCTAATTGCGCTACCCAGGGAACCTACATGATGTGTAAAGGTACTCTGTGATATTGTTGGTGAGGCATGATATATGTAGATCGCTGGACCAGCTTGGGGAAGAAGATCGTTCCAACCCTCAAAGGTTTGCATGTTGGAATCAAAGAGACAATTGGAAACTAAGACCTTGTCGAACTGGGCAATGAGCATCGCACCACCGCATCTGTCGAAACCGGTCCCTGTGTTCCCCTTGCCGTTGCGCAGGACACAATAGACAATCTTGGAAGTGTCATTGGTATTCGGAGTGTTGACAAACCGTATCCCGTGCCAGCCAGTTTGTGTATCCACGGCCCTGAATCGGATTGAATCACTGAATGATCCAATAGCGAGCAGTCTTCCCTCAACATTCAATTTGTAGTGCCCCATGAAAACGACTTCCACCCCAGGCTCTATTATGAGTGTTGAATCGTTCGGAATTGTTACGGTCCCGTTGACGTGGTAGGGAGAGCCTGCCAACGTCCACACACCGCTTACAGGACCTGCAGGAACTTCCGTTTCCACGTTCAGAACATGTGTGTCGGGCTGACCCCACAGTGGACATGCAAAGGGGAGTAGAAGGACAAATGCGAGTGCGAGACAGGTGGTGGGGGTTCTCATCTTGTCCTCCTTTTAACGCGACTGCTATAGGAGAGTACTGACTTGAGGCAGGACTCGGTAGGCCGTCGGGTGAGACGATATTGTAGAAACACTTGGCGGCGCGTCGACTCTTGTGTCAAGTCAGAGCGTGTGTGGGGCATGTATTGTTCGATGGTGACAAGATAATGCCCCCGAGGGAGGTTCTGCCACCAATTATGCGTAAGAAACTATCAATTGTGCCTTTTTCACAGCAGAAAACTGCTGGCAGTGTGCGCCTGGTGCCCATTTCATCTTAGTAAAAGCAGTCGTTTCGTCGCTACGAAAACTCCCGCCTTTAATCTGTAGAAATACACTCCGCTCGCAAGATTCGAACCGTCAAACTTGACCTGGTGGACCCCCGCATCTTTGCTCTCGCCTACCAAGACAGAGACCTCACGACCCAGCATGTCAAAGACACTCAATTTGACTTCTGAAGACTTAGGTAGCGCGTACGTGATGGTCGTGCTCGGATTGAAGGGATTGGGGTAGTTCTGTTGGACAAAGAACTCGTGCGGTAATTCGGTCACCACGGGCTCAACCGAGGTAATCATTTCCGACAAGTGGCGGCACCACACACCTGCCCCATCAGTGCCTGCAAAGAGATACGCGCCCGATACGGCGAGTGCCTCGACAGAAGTGTTTGTCAGACCGGTATTGACGGCAGTCCAGCTTACGCCGTCGTTGGTTGTACAAAAGACACCGCCGTCAGTTCCCGCAAAGAGATTAGCGCCGCTGACAGCAAAGCACATGACATGGGGCAGAATGCCGTTCTGGTCTTTTGGGAGGCCACTATTGACCGCAGTCCAGTTTACCCCACTATTAGTGGAAAGAAAGACACCAGCATTGTAAGTCCCCGCAAAGATATACGCCCCGCCAACAACAAGGGAATTCACATACGTACCTATTGGACCTGATTTGACAGGACTCCAGCTTGTTCCCCTGTTCGTGGAAAGAAACACGCCGCCTTCCGTGCCTGCAATGAGATTTGTCCCGCTGACTGCAAGAGACAATACACGAGTGTTGGCTAGACCAGAGTTGACCGCATTCCAGTTTGTACCGTTATTGGTGGAAACAAATACACCGTCGTACCCAGTCCCCACAAAGAGATTCGTACCACCTGTCCCGTCGGAGGATGTGCTGACAGCAAGACAGCTGACATACGTGTTCGTCAGACCTGAGCTAGCCGTGGTCCAGCTTTTGCCGCTATCCCTGGAAAGAAAGACACCGCCGCTATCATTCTGAGCAAGAAGATACATCCCACTGGCAACAAGAACCCTGACCCTCGTGTCTGTCAGACCCTCGTTGTACACGACCCAGTCTGTCCCGAAATCGGTTGAAAGAAAGACGGCTAGAGTGTAACCGGCGAAATGGCGTGTCCCCGCATAGAGATTTGTCCCAGCGGCAGCAAGAGACGAGACCTCCGTGTTCGGTAGACGAGCGTTGACCGAACTCCAGCTTGTGCCGCTGTCACTGGATAGAAACACACCGCCGTCACCGCATGCAAAGAGATTCGTCCCTTTGACAGCAAGACACCGGACCCACATGTTCGGCAGGCCTGAACTAGCCGCAGTCCAGTTTGTACCATTGTCCGTGGTACGAAAGACGACTCCACTGTCAAGAAACCTGCCTGTCACCGCGAAGAGATTCGTGCCGGAGACAGCAAGAGCACCAACTCGACTATTTGTCAAGCCGGCTTCTGTCCAGCTTGTCCCATTGTTCGTGGAAAGAAAGACCCCGCCACCACCAGTGCCCGCAAAGAGATTCGCGCCGCTGACCGCAAAACACATGACACTAGCAACATTGCCGAACTGGTCCGGGAGGGGCAGACCGCTATTGGCCGAACTCCAACTCATCCCGTTGTTGGTAGAAAGAAACACACCGCCGTCAGTCCCCGCGAAGAGATTCGTCCCGCTGATGGCAAGAGAACGGACAACCGAGTTCGATAGACCTGAGCTAGCCGCAGTCCAGGTGCTACCATTGTCCGTTGAACGATAGACCCCACCTGGGGTCTCACCACCATATCACGTAGGTCCGGGGGACCCCGCAAAGAGATTTGTGCCACTGACGGCAAAAGAGGTGACAAACGCACTCGTCAAACTTGTAGCAGTCCAGCTTGTCCCGTTGTCGGTGGAGCGTAAGACTCCACCGCAGAGAGTCCCTGCGAAGAGATTCACCCCACCTGCCCCGTCGGAGGCGGGACTGACCGTAAGAGAACCGATGCACATGTCCGTTAGACCAGAGTTGGCCGCGGTCCAGCTTGCTCCATCGTCCGTTGTGCGAAAGACACCACCGGCATTGTGAACACCAAAAAAGGGGAAGCCTGTCCCCACAAACACATTCGTGCCACTGACGGCAATGGCGCCGATATTACCACCACCAGGACCGGTCGTTTGGACCCATTGGGCTGGCACACAGGGGCAAAGCAGAACAATGACGAGTGCAAGACAGATGAATTGAGTCGTCATCTTGGCCTCCTTTCAACGCAAACGCTGTCGGAGATTACTTATTTGAGATGGTAGTCGGTGGGTCGTCGGTACGACGATAAAGCAGAAACACTCGGCGGCGCACCGACTCCCTCATCGAGTCCGGAGCGTGTGTGGGTCATCAATTAGTCGATGCCGGAAAGATAATGCCTCCGGAGGCGGTTTTGCCACCAATTATGCGGAAGAAACTATCAATTGTGCCTTTTTCACAGCAGTGAATGGCTCTCCGACTGTCTAAGTGGCTGGGTGTTGCGCTTCACATCGTAGTCCCAGGACAAGGAGCGTCGGAACTGACCCAAGTCCTGACCCATTGAGTCGATCCATCCCGCTGAACCAGGCTTCCCAAATTCTAATGTTTCTGCACGACGCTTTTTGTAGACCAACTCAACTTCCGGTCTACAATTTGGCGACCATCGGCTTTCAATTCGCCGGAACACTATCGGTTGAGAAAATGACAAAGCCGGAATCTCTTGCGGCTTCGCTGACAACCTTGGATACAATCGCTGGCCTTGTATGTCTGTGGCCACGTCTATTTTTAGTTAGTATCACCTGATACTATTTCAAAAGCACGAGTTTCTTCGATTCAACGAAATCACCTGCCTGTAGTCGGTAGAAATACACTCCGCTCGCAAGATTTGAACCGTCAAACTTGACCTCGTGAACTCCTGCCTCCCTCCTCTCATTCACCAAGACAGATACCTCCTGTCCGAGCATATCGAACACGCTCAATCTGACCTCCGATGATTTGGGTAACTCATACTTGATGGTCGTGCTCGGGTTGAGCGGGTTCGGGTAGTTCTGGTGTAGTGCAAATGAAGTCGGGCGGAGTGGTGGCATCTCAACGTGGGTAACCAACTCCGAGAGCGGACGCCGCCACACACCGGACCCAAGAGTTCCAGCAAAAAGATTCGTACCGGAACACGCCAGACCATGGACAGATACGTCTGTTAAGCTGGTATTCGTCCAGGACGTGCCGCGATCTGTCGAGAGAAAAACCCCGTTGGTCGTTCCCGCAAAGAGATTCTTTCCGGAGGCGGTAAACGCGTGGACCGAGGGGCACGTCAGGCCGGTACTTGCTGCCATCCAGTTTGTGCCGCTCTGGGGCGAGCGAAATACGCCGCCCCCCCAGGTTCCAGCATAGAGGTCTGTGGCGCCAGTCCCGTCACCGGCGGGATTGACGGCAAGAGACAAGATAGTGGTGCTCGTCAGACCGGTACTCGCCGACGTCCAGCTCCTGCCACTGTCGGTCGAACGAAATACGCCGTCCCCCCAGGTTCCGGCATAGACCTCTGTAACGCCTGTCCCGCTGCCGGAGGGGATGACGGCGAGAGCACAGACACAATCACTCGGCAAGTCTACCCTGGTCCAGGTCGTGCCATTGTCGGTGGAACGGAAAAAGGCCCCTTCGGTCCCCGCAAAGAGACTTGTGCCGCCGACGGCAAGCGAATAGACGTTAGCGCCTTTCATGTCGGCATTCGCCGCCTTCCAGCTTGTACCGCCATCTCTCAAGAGAAAGACGCCGGCGCCGCCAGTCCCGGCGAAGAGGATTGTGTCGTCGAAGGCAAGAGATCTGACATCAGGGTTTGTCAGACCGGAACTCGCGGTGATCCAGTTTGTGCCACTGTCGGTCGAACGAAAAACACCCTCACCTTCGGTCCCGGCAAAGAGACTTGTGCCATTGACGACCAGAGATCGCACATACGTGCTCGTCAAGCCGGAATTGGCGGCAGTCCAACTTGTACCGCTGTTCACAGAGAGGAAGATGCCGCTATCAGTTCCCGCAAAGAGAGTGGTGCCGAAGACGGCAACCGATCTGACTCGACGGTTTGTCAAGCCAGAATCGATGCGTGTCCAGTTTGCGCCACTGTTGGACGATACATAGACACCGCCACCCCACGTCCCGGCAAAGAGATTTGTGCCGCTGACGGCAAGAGACCTGATGTCAGTGCTACTCAAGCCAACACTCGAGCCCGACCACCATGCACCGCAGTCGGTCGAGCGAAACACGCCGTTGGAAGTCCCGGCAAAGAGGTTCGGGACATTCTCTCCGCCGGAAGGAGGACTCAAAGCCAGAACACGCACATCCCGGCAGCCCAGCGTGTTGTCGACTTTGACCCAGGTTGTGCCGTTATCAGTAGAGAGGCGGACCCCACCCAGGGTCCAGGCATTTCCTCACCCACCCCCGACGCCGGGTTCACCCGCAAAGATGTTCGTGCCGCTGATTGCCAAAGATGATATGCATTCCCCTGCCGAATCTGCGACGGTCCAGCTTGTGCCGTTGTCAGTTGAACGTAAGATACCGTCGCCCCATGTCCCGGCAAAGAGATTGGTGCCGCTGACGGCAAGATATCGGACATCACGGCACGTCAAGCCGGAACTCACGGCAGTCCAACTTGTGCCTCCATTGGTCGAACGAAACACGCCACCACCACCGGTCCCGGCAAAAAGATATTCACCGCTCGCAGCAAGCGCATTGACAGAGTAGTGCGTCAACCCTGCACCCGCCGATGTCCAGCTTGTGCCGCCATTGCTGGAGAGGAAGACACCACCCCGCGAAGTGCCGGCAAAGACATATGGGCCGCTTGCGGCAAAGCACAGCACATCTCCGCCGTAGGGTCCGTTCGTCTGTATCCATTGGGCAGAAGCAGAGGGACACAGCAGAACAGGGACGATTGCGAGGCAGCGGAAACGCGTTTTCATCTCATCCTCCTTTCAACAGAGATATTGACAATCCAGGGTGACTGCCAGCTCACCGCAGAACCATCATCTTCTTTGTACGGATGCATTCTCCAGCCATCAGCCGGTACAAGTAGACACCGCTTGACAGCTCCGATGCCTGGAAGCGTGTTTGGTGCGCCCCGGCGTCCCGCCTCTCGTTCACCAGCACTGATACCTCACGACCGAGCATGTCGTACACGCTCAACCTCACGTGCGACGATTTCGGCAGATGGTACGTAATGGTCGTGCTCGGATTGAAGGGATTGGGGTAATTCTGCAGCAGCACGGTCTCTGTTGGCACTGTGAGAAGCTTGTCATTATCGACAGAAGTTGTTCCGCCGTTTGTGGTTCTGAGGATTGTCCCGCCCTCGCCCACAACCCAGCCGATTTCGCTGTTGACAAAATGAACGGAGCACAACGACCGGCAAGTACCGCTCGTCAGTCTCTTCCAACTCAGTCCCCCGTCCGTTGTCTTGCACATCCAGCCACCGACTCCGACCGTCCAGCCCGTACTGTTGTCCGCGAAACACACCGCATTCAGTACAGGCCCTTCGATATGCACTGATGTCCACGTGATTCCCCCATCTGATGTCCGGAGTGCTACTCCTCTGCCGCTATCTTCACCAACAATCGTTCCATGGTTCGCATCCGAAAAGCAAATATCACGAAGACGGCGTGTAGTCCCGCTCGATTGCACGAACCAGTGTTCGCCGCCGTTTGTCGTTCTCACGATAGTTCCCGCGGCACCAACAGCAATCCCCTGATCTGCGCCTGAGAAACACACTGAGAGGAGAGAGTTGCTGGTCGGGCATTGCTGTTGAAACCAGCTCTCACCACCGTCGGTCGTACGAAGCATTATTCCTCCTCCTCCTCCGGAATAGCCACCAACGATTGTCCCATTCTGTTCATCAGAAAAGGCAACACCCGACAAGTATCTGAAGCCGTCCGTGCTTGCCACGAACAACCAGTTCTGCCCGCCATCCGTGGTTCTGAGAATTGTCCCGTCCGAGCCAACAGCGACTCCCACTTCAGCGTTCACGAATTGAACTGCGCTCAGGCCCTTACACGCCGGAAGTGGCAGATCGATCCACGTCTTTCCAGCGTCTACTGTCTTGAATATTCTTCCCCCCGAGCCACCGCTGCCGACGGCAGTTGCGGTACTCCCATCAACGAAAAAGATATCATTGAGCGTATACCGTCTGCCTATTGATTGTGATCTCCAGCTGACGGGAGGTGTCAGAAGAACAGCACGCTCCCAATCTGCCCCGGAGTTCATCGGCGAGTCGTCCAGGAAACAAGAGAAGAAATACGCCGAGCCCGGTTGGATGTTCATTGTCGGCTTCAGTGAATACTCCAGCTCGTAAACAGAGGATTCCTCATCAACCATCCGGTAGGCGCATGATGAATCGAATGCAAGGGTCCTGCGATACACATTGTCGGGATTGTATGGGGGGAGAAGTTGGTTGTCGAAATATGACATCGCATCAATGAGATGTGGAGATGGTGAGATGAAGAACCTCCCGGTATCGACACTGGTTATCGGAATCCAGGAACTATTGATATCTGGATACTCCGTATAGCGAAGCGAAACACTCCAGACATTCACCTCGCCGACCAGGTATTCTATCCTGAGTCGGATATTCTCATACTGCGTCAGGACGACCGGAGTGTTTGCAGAGTCTTTCCACGTGGCGCTATAGACATCGCCGTCATCGTTTCTCCATCTCCACGCGACCTGACCTCCATTGGCGGAAGCAACATCATGCCAGAGAACGACCACAAGGGACAGGATGGCATACGATGTGGGCTTCATCTCATTTCCTCCTTATGACGATTGACAGACCTGCCAGCAATGCATAGAGGGGGATAGTGAAACCACTGACCGTGGAGTAGAGCGTCGTCTTCGAGGATAGGCGGGCCACGCAATGCACTACTCTCGGCGTATCGGATTGCGGAACGGATTCCATGTCACCATTGCCTCGAATCACGCCTACGATTCCCCTGTTGCTGTTGACGATGACATCCTTTCCGATCATCACAGCCCCAATCCGCGTAAAGTAGAAATGATGCATCTGCAGGGGAGTATCCTCAAACCAGGCATCATTGCTCATCACGACGAGGAGATTCGCATTCGCTTTGTCGTAGTGCACATACATCTCCTCGGACAGGCTTTCATTGCATATCAGCATACCAATACGTGCCTTCCCGGAAATGATCAGGTTTTGCGATCTGCCGGGAATCACGTTGTTGTATCTGCTCGTGTTGAAGAAAGGGAGAACCGATAGTGCGCCCCCCTTGAATGGCCTCTCAAGGAAATCGAGGAGGATTGTCTTGTCATATCTGTCCGCAATTCTCCCGTCACTCCTGATGAGGTATGCCGAGTTGTATACGAGTTGACTGTTCCGGACTGAGGGTGACCACATACCCATCAGGTGATTCGCCTTTGAGCGACGCGTAATGCTCAATGCCTTGGGAACGAATTCATCGTCCGGCTCGAATTTCCAGGGAATAGCTGTCTCCGACCACACAAAAAGATCCGGATCGTAGCGTGCTGCCTCTTCGTTCAATCTGAACAACAAAGCAGCCAGGGAGTCACCGGTTTGATCATTCCACCGTGCTTCGGCGGCAATGTTGTCGTTGAGGAGAACCGCCTCCAACCTGTCATCGATGATCTCATGGCCAGCACTTTTCAAAACGACACCTCCCCCGGCAAATACGAGAACACAGACCGCAGCCATCGTGAGTGACTTCACTTCTCTTTTCAGCAGGAATTGCGACGCGGCGTAGTTTGCGAACACTATGCCAAACGTAATGAGAGAAGGTCCGCCAATGGCGGCCCATTGAATGATGATCGAGTTTCGGGCCTGGGAGCATGCAAGAGGATAATGACACCATGGTGAACCAGGGAGGAGTTTCATCCGAAACACTTCAAGGAGCACATAGAAAGCTGCAACAGAGGTACCACAGAGGATCGTGTTCGCCGAGCGAGTGCGCAGGACATAGTATCCCACTCCGAAGAGAGCGGAATACAGCGAGAAGTACAGGACAACACCACCGTACAGGAGCATCGAGTAGAATGTCAAGACACCCGAGTATCTTGTCGCGACAGGAATGACCCAGTAGCAGAGAACGGCAGATGTGACAATTCCGTATGCCGTACAACAAAGACATGATCCTCTGGCGTCTTGTTTCTGAAGGACATAGAACAAGGGTATGAGACAGAACCAGGCAAGAGAGGATTGCATGGAGAGGTATGACACACCCGTCAATACTCCCGAAACGAGCAGGAGGAGAAAGACGACTATTGACGTATTCTTGTTACCGTGGCGGATCACTGCATAATTTGCCGATTGCCTTCGTGACGGGATTCCATCTCGGCCAATGGCGGAATGGACGAACAGATGCATCGAGGCTTACAGCCAGGGGGTCGTCGGGGAAGGCTCTACTACGGAGGAACCGTTACAGGGTCCAGAGCGGCGGCTCGATGGCTGGGGAAGCCATCATGCCAAAAGTAAGCAAATATACTCCGGCTTTCAGGCAATGTCAACAACAGGATGGGCACAACAGGAGGCACAACAGGAGGGGCAAGTTTAAGACACGGTCCCAGGTGCGAGGAGCAGAATCTATGGAGCCAGGAAAATCCTATCATGCAGCCAGGATCTCCTGAGGATGGGAAGTCAAGGACTGAGACCGATTCGAATGGTACTGGCGATTCAGCGTCAAGATTTGACTACCCAGAAGGCCTTGTGAATACTACGCGATTCTCGATTTCGAATGTTTGTGCACAACGCTTTTTGTAGACCAACTCAACTTCCGGTCTACAATTTGTCGACCATCGGCCTTCGATTCGCCGGAACACTATCGGCTGAGAAAATGACAAAGCCGGAATCTCTTCCGGCTTCGCTGACAACCTTGGATACAATCGCTGGCCTTGTATGTCCGCGGCCATGTTTACTTCAACAAGAGGAGGCGCTTCGTCGCCACGAACTCTCCCGCCCACATTCGGTATAGATACACACCACTCGCAAGACCAGAACCGTCAAACTTCACTTCGTGAACTCCCGCGTTCATTCTTTCATTCACGAGAATCGCCACCTCGCGCCCGAGCATATCGTACACGCTCAATCTGACTTCCGATGATCTGGGCAACTCGTACTTGATGGTCGTGCTCGGATTGAACGGGTTGGGGTAGTTCTGCCGCAATGCGAATTGCGTTGGGAGCCCTTCCGCTTCGCGTACCCCAAGTGTGCCGATGAGGTTGAACGAGATGCTCCCCTCCAGCTGCGGCGTGACGACCGAGAGTTGTGAGTTCATCTGGACGAAAGCATAGTAATACGAACCACTTGCCAACAGCCGGGGCCTGACGTGCACGGTGCAAGCCTGCGAACCGCCGGCAGGAAGGATGAATCCCATGGGTGAGACAGAGATGGCCGTATCTGGCACGATGTTAACAGCATCCACACTTATTGAGATAGAATCATCCGCTCCGCCGAGGTTGGTCACGATGAGCGCAGTGTCGAGAGATGCCATGTTGACGTCTTTTTGCCCGAAGTCAATAGCCGTCGGTGCGAGAATCAGGTACGGTGTGGCATAAACCCCCAACAGTACGCTTGCTCGCGGGACATTGGCGGCATTGCTCACAAAGACGAGGGAATCATGGTGGGTGCCTTTTGTGAGTGGGGTAAAACAGACTTCGACTCTCACTGAACCAAGCGAGGAAACAGTGGTCGGCAGTGTCGGCGGCCTAATCACAGCAAATTCTGTCCCCGACAGGGTAATGCTCGACACCGTCACTGCGTCACGTCCATGGTTCACGAAATCCACGGAGAGCGTATCACTTCTTCGCCCTGCTGTAATCATCGAGAAGATTAATGAGTCAGGGTATACTCCCACGGTCCTTCCTGGTGGCACTGTCCATTTGTAGATATTCTGGGAATTATCGCCTTGCCAACCTGACGTTGGAGTGGCGAAACTCATGATTGGAAGGCTAAAGGTGGCTGGAGGGGTCGCCGCTGTCGATGCAGTGGCAATAGTCCAGTGGGCCCCAGCGTCCAGGGTGTATACGGTACCATAGTGGTATTTCTGCAATAGAGAGCTGTCGCACCACGCTGCACTTGCGACGTACATTCCCGGTGTGTGCGGGACATAATCGAGGTCTTGAAATGCGAGTCTCATCGATGTGGGGATCGTCGTCCACGTGACACCCCCGTCGGTTGTCTTCTCCACTTCTCCCCAATCGCCACTGCCGAGTCCGACCTTTTCATCCTGAAATTCTATCGTCGGGTACGGACCATACTGCATATTTGGATACACAAGAACCGACCATGTCAGACCCTTGTCGGTTGTTCTGAAGATTCTCCCATTCCCATGGTAGAGTGGGAACCAAAGCGAGCTACCAGCGGCAGTGAACTCATGGCTTATGGTCATTTCGCCAGGGAATGGAGCGGGAATATTCTCCCGCGGAACGCGCGACCAGCTTCTACCACTGTCCGAGGTGGTATAGATTTCATAGAACCCATCAGCGGGAGGGTCGCCAATGCACACACCATTCGCAACATCAAAGAAATAGATTATGCCAGGAGAGCCGCCTGCAAGTTTGAATACCGTCGGGTCCTCTTTCCATGTTACGCCGCCGTCGGTTGTGGCAAAGAGACCGCCCCCCGACTGGGCGACCTTGTTGAACAATAAGACCCATGCTCTGTTGGCGTCAGATGCATAGATGCTCATATTATTGTGACTCGATGGAGCAGCGTGCAAGGTGTCACAAAGCCATGTCGCGCCACCGTTCGTTGTACGGATGTATGCCTGGCTCGTTCCAACCCACGTTTCAAAAAGCCCCCATAGGATATTCGAGTCCACAGCACAAAGATGTGCACCCACATGAGTATTGGGAAGACCGGTAACCTGCTTCACCCATGGCTCGAACCCCTGGGAGTGCATATTATGCGACCGGGTCGATGTGCCCGGAACACGTGCTGATGAAGATAGCCGAGCCGGGGACTGTTCGCCTTGCGGTCCAGCCGCCAATTCGGAGGTGATCCCGTTGAATGAAAGGTGCTGTGACAGTGCCAGCGGGCCCAGACATATCAGCAGAAAGCGCATTGCAGTTTTCATGACCCCTGCCTCCAGTTGTTCGAGCCAAACAGGCAATTTTTATGATACCAAATGGCCCACACGTGGTTTCGGCCTATTTGTCTCTACATGTGCAAACCTCAGGTCGTGGGCGTCCGCTCCGCGGCTCAATGAACTCTATGTCAAGCCATCGAGCTCTTGCGTGGAGAAGAAGTCACCGGACTTTGCGGCTTTCCAGCCAAGGGGTCGTCGGAGAAGGCTCTAGAGCGGAGGAACTGGGACAGGGTCAAACAGCGGCGGCTCAATGGCTTGGAAAGCCATCATGCCAAAACTGAGCAAATATACTCCGGCTTGCGGGCAATGTCAACAACGGCACAGGTCAGCTTCAAGCCGCAGTCAGCTTCACGTCGCGTCTGCGTCCTACAGGAAAATGAAACCCTGGTTGGGGCCAGGGCTAGCTGAGAATGGTGCACGGAGAATCGAGGACTCCAACCGATTCGAATTGTACTGGCGATTCAGCGTCACAATCTGACCACCAGGAAACCCTTGTGAATACTATGCGATTCCCGATTTCGAATGTTTGTGCACGACGCCATTTGTAGACCAAGTCACGTTTTGGTCTACAAATTGTAGACCATCAGTTTTCGGCACCCTCAAGCATTTGATTTAGGCTCAACTGCTTCTGCAATCGCTGTTGAATCGGGTGCGGACAACGAGCGAGTCGTTCGCACGTTCGCCTATTGAACCTGGAATTCATTCGAAACCAGACAGATGCATATGTTGTGATTCCCGAGTCATTCTCTTGTATGAGTTAGCAAGTGAGCAACGAGATACCCAACGGAGACGCTGACCAAAGTTGCAGCGACGTCAAGCCAGTCGAAAGTGTAATGAACCTTTGCCAGAATTCCAGGGCGCGGAATAAGTTGAATGAATTCAAGTCCTACGGCGATTGCACCCACGAGTAATGTCGTTTGAACAAGCGTGAGACGTGCCAGTCGGGGACTTGAACTCGACAAAATCACGAATAACAATCCGGCGGGTCCAAGAGCACTAGGGGCAATACCGACGGTTGTCGAAGTCACTAACGACGGCATTGTCCACCGGACTGCTTTCACGGGGATAATGAGCAGCCAGCAACCTAACCCAATCCAGGCGAATAATCGTTTGGTCCTATCGGATACAATTGTGCTTGGTTTCACGAGAACCCTCACAGACCACTGGTGAACATATTCAATCGTGCACCGGCACCAGAGGCATATATCCCGCGTTAGGTTGCCAATACCTGAGCAGGAAACAACTAACTCAACATTGGCACACGGACTGGGGGCTGTTCACGGGTAGGACGATAGTGCAGAAACACTCGGCTGCTCGCTGGCCCCTCAATCACTTCAGAGCGCGCAATGTGTGCGTATGAGCAGTTCTACTTGAGAATTATGAGTTTGCGCGATTGGACAAAATCTCCCGCTGTCAGACGATAGACATACACTCCACTGGCGAGATTCGCACCGTCACACTTGACCTCGTGGATTCCGGCGTCCCTCCTTTCATTCACCAACACAGACACCTCACGACCAAGTATATCACACACGCTCAGTATCACATGTTCTGCTCGTGGCAACTCGTATTTGATGGTCGTGGAAGGGTTGAACGGATTAGGATAAGCGTCGAAGAGCTCATAGCGGGGCACGGACCCCGGTAATTCAGTCTCGACGTCCACGGGGCGGGACTCGGAAATGGCATAGCCTATTTGCCAACGAGCATTGGTAAACAGACTGTACCATATGCGATAGACTCCATTCTCATAGAGCACGGAATGGTCAATGATATTGCCTCCATCGTAACTCCCCGCATCTGCATAGAGGACTGGATTCATGGAATATCTCTTCCAGGATATGCCGTCAGTCGAGAATGCATACCCGATACGGCCTCTGTCATATCTGTCTCGACCAAGGTAGAACATGTGCAATTTGCCGTCGGCATAAACAACGCGGGGGCAATATACACCTTCCTCCTCCCACGACCCTAAAGAACCTCTCGTTACGATTGGATTACCCGCATGCTTCGTCCAGTGAACTCCGTCCACCGAGGTCGCGTATCCAATCTCCGAGACGGCGCCTGAGTTCTGGCCAGAATACCACATTCGGTAGTCTCCAGGACTGATTTGCAGCACCGATGCAGCATAAGTGCTGACCCCATCCCATGAGGCTGGCGGACCCGGGGGAAGGATTGGGTTCTCGTTGCTCCGCTCCCAGACTATGCCATCGCGAGATAACGCACTAGCGAGCTTCAAGCTGGTGCCATTTGACCCGCAATAATACATGCGATAGCCACCGTCCGCGGGCACGACGCAAGAGACCCACACCCAACTGGAATCAAATGACGACTGGGGGTCCTCCTTTAGCACCGGCTGGTCTCCGTGCTTCAGCCAGTTGATACCGTCGCCTGACAATGCGAACCCTATCGTGTACTTCTGAGTGGCCCCACAAAAGCCTACATACCACATGCGATAGCAGCTGTCCTCATGAATCACAGCCGGCGCAAGGGCATAGTGGCCATCAAATAGCAGTGGGTTCGCCGAATAGCTTACGACAGGGTTCTCGAGGTATTTGAACCACTGAGCCTGAGCGTGAATATGGTCTGGTTCAAGGCAAAGTGCTACCAGCAGAAGGCTCAAGACTCTTGGTAGTCGTGTGTTCATATCAGCTCCAGAAAACTGGCCTCCATCTCTGCCTGACCCGCTCAACTTGCGACATCCTCCTGACTTCGATATTCTGGAGGACTCACCCAATACAACCTCCCCTTGGGCTTCTGACCCTTCCGAACTGCGCATACGGAGCCAGCGTGGCCTTCCGGTGATTCCTACATCGAATCAGAGCGCGCATGTGTAAAATGGGAATTTATCCATTGGCTTCTCCAATGTCAAGATGGACGGCGAATGGTGCAGGATACATGAGTGCTGGATACAGGAGGTGCAGGATTCATGCGTGCAGGATCATGTGGGCGTTGTAGGCAAAGAAAAACCCCGGCTGGGGCCAGGGTTGGCTGAGAATGGTGCACGGAGAATCGAGGACTGCACACGATTCGAATGGTACTGGCGATTCAGCGTCAGAATTCTATTACCAGGAAACGCTTGTGAGTACAACGCGATTCCCGATTTCGAATGTTTGTGCACGACGCTTTTTGTAGACCAACTCGCGATTTGGTCTACAAATTGTAGACCATCGGTCATCACTGACCCCGAACGACGGACGCTGAGAAGACATGGAAGCCGGAATCTCATCCGGCTTCAACAAGCGCCTATCATTTGCTATCGTCTCTTACAAATGCAGGCAGTCTCCAGGCTCCGCCGCAATCAGTCCCGGCAAAAAGATTCGTGCCGCACACGGCAAGTGCGTAAATCCCTGAATTCGGCAAGCCAGTGCTGACAGGAGTCCAGCTTGAGCCCCTGTTGGTCGAGAGAAAAACAACGCCGCTCTGAGTCCCTGCATAGAGATTTGTGCCGCTTATCGTCAAGGCTTGGACAGAGATGTCCGTCAAACCATTGTTGGCCGCAATCCAGCTTGTTCCGTTATTGGTGGAAAGAAATACACCCCCAGTGGTTCCAATAAATAGATTCGAGTCACGCACGACAAGGCAGTTATGACTGACACGAGTGTTCGTCAAGCCGGTATTGACGGGAGTCCAGCTTGTGCCGTTGTTGGTCGAAAGAAAGACTCCGCTGTCGTAAGTTCCCGCAAAGAGATTTGCGCTGTTCACTGCCAAGGCGGAAACATTTGTGTCCGTCAACCCGGTATTGACCCCGGTCCAGTTGGTGCCATTGTTGGTCGAGAGAAACACACCGCTCTTTTCAGTCCCAGCAAAGAGATTCGTGCCGCTGAACGCCAAGGCTCGCACAATAGTGTTCGTCAAGCCAGTCGCACTCCAACTCTTACCGTTGTTGGTTGAGAGAAAAACACCATCGCCATTAGCCCCTGCAAAGAGGTTTCCCGATGGGTCAGGACTTACCGCAAGTGCGAAGACCCAACTATGCGTTCCATGCTCCGAGATGTGAGGGACAGAAGTGTTAGGTAAACCTGTTTTGACGGCAGTCCAGCTTGCGCCATTGTTGGTCGAGAGAAACACTCCGCCCGCGGTAATGCCTGCAAAGAGATTCCTGCCCTTTGCTGCGAAGGCGTTAATAGAGGTGGAAGTCAATCCGCTATTGACACCGGTCCAGCTTCTGCCGCCATTGGTGGAACGAAAAACACCTCCCCCGTTAGTCCCTGCAAAGAGATTTCTGCCGCCTGCTTTATTTGGGCTCACCAAAAGGGAGTGGACCTGAAGGTATGTCAAGCCGGCGTTGACCGGAGTCCAACATGTGCCGTTGTTTGTGGAGAGGAAAAGTCCGCCGCTACAAGTACCTGCAAAGATACTTTTTCCGCTCACTGCAAGGCAGTTAAGGTGAAGATGACTCAATCCACTATTGACCTCAGTCCAGCTTGTGCCGTTGTTGATGGAGCGAAAAATGCCGCCTCCCCAGGTCCCGGCAAAGAGAATTCCCGAAGATTAGGGACTCACCGCAAGTGCCAAGACAATGGTGCTAGTCAATCCGTTACTGACCGGAGTCCAGCTTGTGCCGTTGTTGGTGGAGCGAAAAACGCCGCCTCCCCAGGTCCCCGCAAAGAGATTCAGCCCACATATCCCAAAACAGTAGATGGGAGCATATAATGTACTGTCCCACGCCGCCTTCGGCAATCCCTCACTAACTGCAGTCCAGCTTGTCCCGCTGTTAGTCGAAAGGAAGACTCCACCCGTAGATGTCCCTGCAAAGAGATTCGTTCCGCTGACGGCAAGACACGACACGGTGGTGTCCGTCAAGCCAGAGTGGGCGGGAGTCCAGCATGTCCCGTTGTTGGTCGATAGAAAGACACCACCAGAAGTCCCGGCAAAGAGATTTGCTTTGCTCACCGTAAGGGCGAAAACCCAACGGCTCGTCAAGCCGGTCGCAGTCCAGCTTTTGCCATCATTCGTTGACGAAAAGACACCACCACCACAAGTCCCGGCAAAGAGATTCGTGCCGTTCATGGCTAAACTTTGTATCCTGCCACCGTAAGGACCGTTTGTTTGCATCCATTGAGCGGATGCTGTGGGATATAGCAGAACGATGACGAGTCCGAGGCAGATGGATTTAGTTCTCATCTCCTCCTCCGTTCAACGCAAGTGCTTTTGGAGATTACTGACTTTAGCAGAATTCGGTGAGTCGTAGGGTAGGACGACATAGCACAAACACCCCTCGACTCCTCCTCGCTCCGCTCGGAGTCGCTCGGGGTAAACTCGACGGCACACCGATTTCTACGTCGAGTCAGAGCGCACAGGTTTGCGAAGCGAAGTTACCTATTATTCGAGAATACGCTTCAAGGCTCGCGGCCAGGGGGTCGTCGGGGTGGGCTCTACAACGAGGGTACTGGAACGGGGTCCAGACTGGCGGCTCGATGGCTGAGGAAGCCATCGTGCACACTACCAGGCAAATATACCCTGGCTCCAGAGCAATGTCAAATGGGCAATTGCGACAGGCTACAGCTGCAGGCTTCAAGCCGGTTTTCTTGAAAGCAAAGAAGAACCCCCGCGGAAGTCAGGGCTGATCGAGGATGGAATACGGCGAATCGAGGAGTGTAGACGATTCGAAAAGTACTCGCGATTCAGCGTCAAGATTCGACTACCAGGAAAGCCTTGTGAATACTACACGGTTCCCAGTTTCGAATGTTTGTGCACGACCCTTTTTGTAGACCAGCTCGAGTTTTGGTCTACAGATTGTAGACCATCGGGTTTCGATTTACCCCGAACAACAGAGTCCGCGGAGAACAAGGCGCCGGAATCGCTTCCGGCTTCGTTGTCACGCAATCCTCCTATTCCATCTCCCCCAGACATCGCTGCTTGGGCTTCGTGTTTTCTGGATTCCCTCAGTTCAAAAGGGGTGGTTCCTTCGTCTCCATAAAACGGGAGCGGCACAGTATTGGTTGTTAATCCCGGCGGCTCACATCATTTTGACGGTGGTGTTACAGGCAAATCGGTATTAGAAATATCGACGACAGCTTTCCAGCTTCCGTCAGCCTGTTTCTTGTACACCGTAGTATACTTGCCGTGGTCCGTGAACGGTTTGCCCTGAGAGTTGTTCATTGTCATTTCGTATGTTCCAACTGCATAGCCAAAATCCCCTGAGCGTGCCGCTTCCACTTTGGTAGCCTGCCATTTCATCGCTATGCCTGGCATCGCGAAAAATTCTTCGAACGCCTTCCGAATGGCGTCCTTAGTGGTGAGCATCGGGGCATTCACAAACATCACCACTGCATCGTCAGCGTAGAATGCCACGGCAGCGTCCAGTTGCTTGGCTTCGACTGCTTTGGAAAACGCGACATCGGCCGCGCGAATCGCCACCTCGTCTGCCGCACGAGTGTCGGGCTGTTGTTGTGTGCAGGCGGGCAGAAGAAGCGCCAGGCAGCAAGCAGTCACCATGGTCAACTTCAAATGCTTTTTCATCGGCGTGTCCTTTCTGGTTAGACGATGATTGTTATTGTGGATTGTGGGGCGATGAATCTGACTATTTGAGCAAGGTACACTAGGGGTCGTCGGGGTGGGCTCTAAATCGAAGGAACCATTACAGGGTCAAACAGCGGCGGCTCGATGGCTGAGGAAGTCATCGTGTGCATACCTGAGCAAATATACTCCGGCCCATGGCCAATGTCAACGACAGGACAGCCGAGCTCCCAGCTGCATGCTGGTCCTGCAGGTGAGAGAAACAACCCCGGCAGGAGCCGGGGCTGATTGATATGGAGAAAGGAGGATTATGAACGAATCGAATGGTACTGGCGATAGGACTCGAACCTATGACCCCCAGATCCACAATCTGGTGCTCTAACCAACTGAGCTACGCCAGCGGAGATAATTTGCTTGATGTCACCTGTAACATTACAAAAATACGCAAATCGCCGCCGAAATGCAAGATGAGCCGGCGGAGTGTGTTTGACTCCGTTGCATTGATTGGGTAGTTTGTCTGCAGATACAGAAGGAGATCCGCAATGCTGGCATTCCTGATGCTGTTCATCACTATCGGAACAAACTCCCCGGACGCCCTGACCACCCAGCCCACGGCAACATGCATCGTAGCAGCAAAGAACTCCTCGGGAAACGACAGATCAGCGGCGCAATTTGTGTGCGACGGCGAAGGTGATCAGGTAGAGATCAATGCCGCGATACGCAGCCTGCCGCCCGCCGGTGGGATGGTGTTCCTCATGGAAGGCACCTATGACATTCGCAAAGTACAGGGCACTCTGGGCGGCATTATCATCGACCGGAGCAACGTCACCCTTGCCGGAACGGGTCCGGCTACACAACTCGTGCTCGCACCGCATCAGAATACGAATGTCATCCGCATCATCGGCCACAATGTGGGCCACATTACAATCCGTGACCTTCAGGTGGACGCAAACCGTGCCCAAAACGCTGAGGGCAAAGGCGATCCGAAGATCTCGCACGACCGTTTTGAGTTTTGCGGTATCAAGGCTTTTTGCGGTTCACCCGGAGACCCCGGAGATCATCCTACTCATGACGTCACAGTACAGAATACGATTGTGCGCAACGCCCAACGGCTCGGTATCATGCTGGAGGGACCGAACATGAAGGTCGTCGGCAATACGCTGGGCAATGCGGGATCAGATGTTGTCGAAATCCTGACAGGCCCCGGAGAAATCCGTGGTAATCACGTCGAGATCACAGGGCAAACCCATATCGCCATCGGCAGCGACTGCGCAAATTCCATTCTGATGACCGACAATATCGTGCATGTCAAGGAGGGGGGCCGACTCGATATCGCATTCCGTTCCTGGAAAGGTTCGGAGCGGCACGTGATCGCCAACAACGTCGTTGCAGTGGATTCCGGGGGAATCTGTGCTCAAGCCATTGACGCGCGCGGTTCCCGTACCGTGATCACTGGTAATTGCCTCTACACGGCAAGCAAGGACACGAGAATGCGCCTGAGTATCGGCGGCGGAGACGCCATCATCAACGGTAACGTCTTCGAGAACATCGCAATCGAAATCAACGATAGCACTGGAGAGAACAAGCCCATCATCCTGGGGCCAAATGTACTCCACAATTCACCGATAGATCTGAAATCCGGCCGTCTGATTCAGACAAAGCAAGAATAACGGCGCGCTCGAGACCACTGAGCGCCAGGCAGCGGCTTATCATGCCACCGCTTGACCCACACCCTTGACCTTTGTCCAGGCCAGGAAGAACAGTATCATGAAGATAAGATCAAGCCATGCGAACGGCATCCACATGTCAGGTATACCCGTTGTAAGCTTGTGGTAGAATACAACGCCGCAGTAAGCAACTTTGAGGCCGATCCCGTACGGCATGAGATCCCGGAACTTGACCGGATTGCGCGCAATCTGCCAGAGCATAAGAGCGAATATAATCAGCAGGAGCGCGGGGAAATGAACGTACCCCGGATGGTTTGGCCTTTCGATCCCGAAGTAGTCATAGATCATCGGCGCAGCAAACAGGAACACCACACCGAGCAGGCCATCATAGATGGCAGAAACACCAAATGCCGCCTTCATCCATTTTGTGTTCATAGCTGACCTCCGTTGTTAATTAGATGACCGCCTTCGCCCGCCGGGCCATCTTCAGCAGTTCCCAGTACGGCGGGGTGTAGTCGTTCTCCCTCCTGAACCGCTCGACATCAGCGAGGACACTGGCTTTCATCGTTGTATGGCGATCCACGAGCCAGGTGTATCGGAGACTCGACGCAGCGCTCATCCCTTCTGGAATCGGTCCAACCATTCCAAGAGAGTTGAGGATGACGCTGTAGAGTTTCACAATGCGCGCAAGCGGCAGCAAATACCAGCGGACGGGGATCCGTTCTCCGGCCTCCGCCCCTTCGAGCAGCGCTTCAATGATTGCGTTGTCGATGTGGTCCTTCAGCAACGCATCGGGATCACGCCATTCTGCAACCACACGAAGCTGGGGATCGTATTCGAGATCCGACGGTTCCTGCGTTACAAAATGCCGTGCGCCAAACCCCGATAGCCATGCCGCCACCCCCGGGGAGGAAATCGTGGACATCCCCATCCACAGATCGATGCCGAGTGCGGCATAGGCAGAAGAGACCACTTCAGAGCAGAACATCTCGCTTGTGTCCCGGATATCCATGGTGAAATCGTAGGGGATGTGGCGTTCCCGGGAGCTCTTCAATGCCCGTTCCGCCGCCTTGTGCGGGAGAAAGGGATCCGCTTCCATGGCAGGGTGATCGAACCTGAGACGGAGCACCATCACCCTGAGCTTAGTATCCTGGAGGTATTGCGGGAAGGATGCAACAGCGACTCCCTGTTCGATGTGGGACTCAATGACCTGAGCAATATGCGAAGCGGGATCGACATGGACGATCGCTACATGGGAGAAATTCCCCGGGTAGTCGTTCCCCCTTGCAATCAACGCGGAAGTTGCCGCACCGCCGCGGGACACAAGGATATCGCCGCTATGAATCGTCATACCGAGAACACCCGTTGCAGGGGTCCTGGAGGGCTCCTCGAAACACTCAATAAGCGGGGGAATACTGCTGGACGGGATCTGCAGAAGCGCTTCCTCGGACGCTGCACGTCCACCGTACAGAAGGCGGTATATCCGTTGGCGCGTTGCCAGGTCGTTCATGTCCCACCGCAGTGACTGCTCCTTCAGCGCAGTCCGCACGCGAACAACAAGCTCAAGATAGTCCCGGGCGCGGTCGGGACAGACGGCAACCAGAGGCGCCACTGCAAATAGACGACTTTCGAGATCCGACAACAGCGGATCACCCGGTCCATACGTTCCGTCGGTCAGCCGATCGATCAGCCTCGTGGTGGTGGCCACTCCAGAGTCGATACGAGCTTTCAGTCCAGGGCATCCCATGTGACGGAGAGCAGCGAAGCTCGCCTCCAGGGCCTCCCATCGTTCATCCTGATTCCATACGAAGGGCTGGCGCGGCGCAAGCGGGGCGGGAGGAGGATCGACTTCAGGAATCAGAAGAAGTGCATACAAAGTGACAAACCCGGCACCAACCCAGGGTAGCGATCTCCTCAGCTTCGCTGAAAGCACGTTTGTTCCCTCCGGCAGGAGTTGCAGCAGCATATTTGCAGCGTGACAGAGCCAGCAATTCGAGTCTGCCTAACGCGGCATCATCTATCTCCCTTGCGCATCATGTACAGGACCAGCGTACGGAGCGGAACAGCCTCAAAGCTTCGGTACCCCGTGGAGACGGCAAGAGTCCGTATGAATTCTTCGGTCACCCGGTGCTCAAGAGGTGGCCCGAATTCTTCCTGCCTATGCTGCCATTCCAGGATACAAGTCAGACGTTTGGAGACTCGATACGCCTCCCGTAACGCCACTGCATAGTCAGACACCTCGTGAAACACGACTCCGAAGAAGGTGGCGTCAAAGGAGCCGTCAGGAAACGGGAGTTTCTCTGCCGGAGCTACGATGAACTCTCCCTCCGGCAGATGTCGTTTTGCGGCATCGATCATCTCCGGGTTTGTGTCGACACCCGCAACGGCAACCCCCGCCCTGAAGAATGTTTCGGCAAAGAGAGCGCTCCCCGTGCCGACGTCGAGTAGCGTCGATACTTCGCCGTCATTCAAACAAAGGTCGGCAACTCGATCGACCTCCAAGCGCTCAAGCCGTTCAGGAGATCGAAGCCTCTCTATGCTTTGATTGTAGACTCTGTCGTTGGCTGATGTCACCGCCATCTCACCTCCTTTCACTCATAGCTGTGATTCTGCTGATCCGCGAAAACGTCTCTTGCCGAATACCGCAAAAAGGTTGTTCTGCCAGGTGCAACATAGGAAATTTCGCACACAACCGACAGCCATTGCATCAGACCTTCATCGGCGTCAAACCATCATGGCAGCTTTTTTGGGACCAACGGTATCTGCAAAGTGGATCCCGCAGTTTGTTTTTTTATGCTTTTCATGATTACCGATTTCAATCGAAATTCGCTATTATGAATCTGCATGGGCCTCCTGTGGGGCACAGAAACACAGCAATTCCAACAACAGGATTTCGATGAAAACAACAAAGATCGTCGTCACAGACTACATTGAACCGGATCTGGAGTGGGAGCGCAAGCAACTCGCCGGCTCCGCGGTGACTTTCGAAGAATATCAACTGAAATTCGCTCCCCTCCCGGACTTGCTCGCCCGGCTAGGCGACGCGGATGTCCTGGTTGTGAACATGGTGAAGATGAGCCGTGAAGTCATCGAGAACCTGCATTCCTGCAAGCTCATCATCCGCCACGGCGTGGGATATGACAACGTCGATGTTCCCGCCGCTACGGAGCATGGCGTTCAGGTCTGCTACGTCCCTGACTATTGCAGGGAAGAAGTCGCCGAGCAGGCAATGATGCTCCTGCTGACATGCCGACGCAAGTTCACAAAGCAGCAGGAGTCACTCGAAGTCTCTGTGAAGAAGGGGCAGTGGGATTTCAGCGCAGTGGGGGCGATCCGTCGCTTCTCCGGTACAACAGCCGGCATCGTAGGCTGCGGCCGGATCGGCAGTCTTGTGGTCCAGATGCTCCGGGGGTTCGGCATCGAGGTCATGGTTCACGACCCGTATTTAAGCGAACGTCGCCAATCCGAACTCGGCATCCGCTGCATGCCCCTCGAGCAGGTCCTCGGAGAGGCGGATATGGTTACAATCCATCCGGCTCTCACACACGAGACGAAGTATATGATCGGTGAACGCGAGCTTCGCATGATGAAGCCCACGGCCATCATTGTGAACACAGCGCGGGGGGCAATCGTGAATGCAGATGCCCTCGCCAAAGCATGCAAGGAAGGATGGATTGCAGGTGCGGGCATCGACGTGTTCGAGAAGGAACCTCCGGACGAGACGTTTGTATTGAGGGGGATTCCAAACATCATTCTTACACCGCATCTTGCCTGGTACTCCGAGGATGCCGGTGTGAGTATCCGCGAGAAGATCATGGAAGATATCAAGCGATTCCTCGAAGGGCGGCAACCGCGGTTCCCGATCAACACGATCAACGCGAAGAGGTGACAGGATGCCGCTCGAAGAAAAAATCGTCAACGAAGCACTCAGCTCTCTCGCCGCGGAATCAAGAGAGTTTCTCTGCGACATGATTCGCATCCCGTCAGTCCGCGGCAATGAAGGCCCGGTGAACAGATTGGTGGCGGAGCGGATGAGGGGGCTCTGCACGGGCGCCGAGCTGATGCAGATTCCGGAGTCGTTCAAAGACGACCCGCTGTACAGCTGGCCACTTCCCGGCCTCACATACGAAAACACACAGAACTTGAGGCTCTCGATTGCTGGCGCTGCTCCGGAGACATCCCGCAGCTTGATCTTCAATGCCCACAGCGATGTGGTCCCGCCCTCGAAGAACCAGGAAAACGCATTCCAGCCGACCGTCCGTGACGGAGTGGTGTACGGGCGCGGAGCGTGCGACGACAAGGGGCAGATCGCCGTGCTTCACCTTCTCCTTTCGACTCTACAGAAGCTTCATCTGCAGCCACGGGGAAATGTCACCATCGACATCGTTGTTGAAGAGGAGAACGGCGGGAACGGTACGCTGTTCATGACGCGCCATCCGGTTCATGCCGACGGTGCGATCGTTCTGGAGGCCTCTGAGCGGAAGATTTTTGCCGCCGTGCGCGGCGCTGTCTGGTTTGAGGTCATCTGCCGCGGGAAGCCCGGACACAGCGGACGTGCGTCCGATGTGGTCAGCGCTCTGAAAGAGGCGGTAAAGGCAATGGGCGTGCTCGAAGAATACCACGACAAGCTCCTTGCCGCATCAAGAGGGATCAACCCGTTGTTCGATGCGTATGCGAACCCGATGCCGGTGACGTTCGGCATGCTCCATTCCGGCGACTGGCCCGCTACCGCACCCGCCCTGGCCTCGATCAAGGGTGTGTTCGGTTTCCTTCCGAACACCAACATCAAGGCGGTGCAGCAGGGAATGACCGATGCCATCAGGAATTCCCCCCATGAGTACCTCCGGGAGCATTTCGAGATTCAGTTCAACATGCTGAACAATGAAGGAAACGAGCTGCCGGTTGATCATCCACTTGTTCAGGAAATGATGTCGGCTGCACGCGATACGGGCGCACCGATGGAAGTCTCGGCCATGACCGCTGCATGCGACGCGTGGCGGTATGCACTGATGGGTATCCCCACGATAGTCATGGGCGCAGGCAGTCTCAAGTATGCCCACTCCAACGAAGAACAGATCGCAGTAGAAGAAATCAAAGAAACGGCCCGAACCTTACTGAGATTCCTGGAGCGGTGGTGCGGTTTCTCAACGACATGACGGAGGATTGATGCAAGCGCTTGTCAAGACTGGCAAGGGGAAGGGATTGGTCGAGCTTCGAGATGTTCCGGTCCCAACCATCGGCGACTCTGAAGTTCTGATTGAGGTCGGGGCCTGCGGCATTTGCGGCACGGATATACACATCTATGAAGATGAGTTCCCCTACTATCCCCCGGTGACATTGGGACATGAATTCAGCGGAACGGTGGCCGCGATCGGCAAGAATGTACGGGGATGGGCTGTGGGTGACAGGGTGGTAGGTGAGCCCCACACGATGGCCTGCGGGGTGTGTGCTCTGTGCAGGACGGGCAACCGGCAGATCTGCCCTGAGAAGCGCTCCCCCGGCTGGGGCATCAACGGGGCCTTTGCGCCGCTGATGCGATGGCCGGAACCCGCCCTTCTCCACCGCATACCAAACATGCTCGATTTTCCGGCAGCCGCTCTGACTGAACCCCTGGCAAATGTTGTCACAGATGTGATCCTTCCTCAGACCGTCATGGCCGGCGATGTTGTGGCTGTTGCAGGACCCGGGCCCATCGGGATTATGGCTGCGCTCGTGGCTAAATATGCAGGGGCTGCCAGGGTGATCATCTTCGGAGTCAATGACGATGAGGAGATACGCTTGAGTCTCTGCCGCGCCCTTCCGGCTATCGACAATGTTGTCAACGTCCAGAAAGAAGATCTGTCGGCGCTCGTGCAGGATTTGACATCAGGACGCGGAGTCGATACGTTCATAGAAGCGTCCGGCGCACAGGCCGCCATGAAGACCGGGGCACAGATCATCAGGAAACTGGGGACGGTGACGGCCATCGGGCTGACGGGAAGGCCCGCCGTGGAATTCCCCTACGATGCATTCATGAAGAAATCCGTGCGCTACCTGTTCAATCTCTCAACAAAGTACGAGTCGTGGGACCGGGCGATCCACATACTGGCCGAGGGGGTGATTCCTCACGAGCAACTCATCAGCCACAAAGGCTCGCTCGGACAGTGGAAGGATTTCTTCGACGCACTCATGGCGCGGAAAGCGATGAAGGGGATGTTCCTGTTCAATCAGGGGGAGTGATGGCGGAGGCAGGGGGCGCAATCCAGCGAGACATCACTCTTCACGGTAGGGGACGCCAGGGAGGAGTGAGGCGAGCGCGCCGTCAGCGGTAATCAGCTCCAGACTCCGTCATCATCGTACACCGGCAGCGTCACGGGTCTGTTCTGTTTTGCGGACTGATACATCGCCAGCACGATCTCCAGAGTGGGTCTGACCGAAGACACCGGGATTACAACCTCCCTGCCGGACGCGATGCAGTCTATCATATCCTGTACGACCACCATGTGATCCCTGTAGCCCAGGTCAGCAGCTCCGCCTGCGCCGGTGGCTTGACCGGCATTGCCTATGGTCCGCATCTGCGTATCCTCGGGCCGCTCGTCTTTGAACTTCCAGGTTTGAATCGTCTCCCCCACCATCACGGCAGTCCCCATGGTGCCATTCAATTCAATCCGGAGATCCGTCCCCGGCCAGAGCGCTGTCGACAGCTGAACAACTCCACTGGCCCCGCACGCGAACCCGAGATGCGCCAGCACATCATCTTCAAGACTGATTCCCGGATGACCGATGTTGGTCATCCTGGCTTCCACCGTGCGAGCCTGGCCCCCAAGGTACTGCAGCAGGTCAATGTAGTGAAACCCCTGCGCAACGGTAACGCCGCTGCCGCTTCTCTTCTGCCCACGCCAGCCGTCAGACGTGTAGTACTCCGGCGGTCTGTACCATTTCACGTACGCATCCGCGTGCAGCAGATCCCCGAACCGGCCTGAATCCACCGCAGCCTTCATCGCCTGTGTGGCCTTCCTGACCCTGCACTGGACAAAGCATCCAAACTTCACGTGTGCGTTGTCGCAGGTCGCAATCATTTCGTCTGTTTCGGTCAGGCTCATGGCAGGCGGCTTCTCAGTGAGCACATGCTTGCCCGCCCCGGCTGCCTGAAGCACGATATCCCTGTGCAAATGATTCGGTGTCGCGACACAGATAACATGGACGCTCCTGTCGTCGAGCATCTCCTGAAGGGACGAATACGCTCTGATGCCGAACTTCTCCGCGACCTG
>JAGDMK010000023.1 GCA_017860635.1 Bacteroidota bacterium | reverse complement strand
ACGTGGCCACGATCAAGACGACAAAGAAGACCGTGGAGATGGCGACCAGCCAGCGCAGCTCCGTGGCATCGGAAATCATGGACATCTGCGCGACGGTCAAGTCGGCCTTCGAACTCGGAGGCGCTGACGTGAAACAGACAGATGGCTATCCCGGCTGGAAACCCAACATGGATTCACCCGTGCTGAAAGTGGCCAAAGACACATACCATTCGATGTACGGGAAGTATCCGGAAGTGAAAGCCATCCATGCTGGCCTGGAATGCGGCATCATCGGTGAACGCTATCCCGGCATGGACATGTTGAGTCTCGGTCCGACGCTCGAAGGAGTGCACTCCCCGGACGAGAAGATCTACATCGACACTGTGGAGAAGTACTGGAATTTCCTCCTGGGGATCCTGAAGAACGCTGCCTGACAGAGCAGGAGGGCTCGTGGTCAACAGTGCGCCCGGGGCATACGCTCCGGGCGCATCTCTTTGCCGGACCCACGACAGGTCGCGTTTGCACCAGAGCGCTGAGGGGGAACACGCCGCGCGCGCCTACAATGCCGCCGGAGCAGCACCGCACCATAGGCACGTAACTCGAGGATCACTCTGTCAGTATCGTGACTGGTTCACGGCTTCGCATACACAAACAGCTTTGCGTCCACGTCGGAAACGATATACACGCGGTTTCCGATGAGCGCAATTCCTTCTCCCTGCTGGGCAGTGGTTGACCATTCTCCCATCATCGCCCCCGAACGGGAGATCTTCATCACCTTCTGGGATTCGTCGCTGAGTATCCAGTAGCAGTCCCCCCCGGCGTCGTAACAGATGTCTGAGAGGTCTGTCGCGTAAGAGAGTGTCAAGCGCTGCAGCTCGGTCTTTCCGGAGAATTCCACCAGCATGGTGGGGGTCTTCTCGTTGATCACCACCCGGTGGCCGGCGTAACCAATCGTAATCCCCTCCAGAGCGTGTTTGGGATCCGTGCGCACCTGGACCGTCATGCTGTCAACTATCGCGCCGGTCATAAGCACGGTAAGGACCCGCGACGGAGTCTCCTCGACGATATACAGTGTGTCGCCGGTCGGAGAGACTGCCACCCCTTCGATGTCCGACCCGGCAACCGGGATTGATCCCAGTACTCTTCCCATTGTGTCGATCGTGAAGATCTCCGCGCGGTTGTCAGAGATCATGTAGAGTCTCTGAAGGAGGGGAGAGTATGCCAGTCCGGATGGTTCCGTGACGCTCAGCGAGTACGTTGCAAGCAATTGCAGCGATTGCCGGGCGGGGGTTGTCGGTGTGGTCGGCGTCCCTTCCTCCCGGCTGCAGGAACAAAGGCTGAGGGACAGGAGGCCGGCTGTGATGCCAAGCAAGCATGCGTACCACAACAGCGAACGGCGGCGGATCATGAGGGCGAGTCCAGTCGTGTGGCGGTGTGAGCCTGTATCATCGTGCATGAGGCTGCAACACGCGACAGGCAGAACGCTCTTCGCGGAGCGTCCTGCCTGTGCTGTTCGTCAGGCCCATGGATATTGCACTGCTGCTTGCTGATACCGCCTGATGGTTTTTCCACATACCATCTATTTCAGAAGCATCATGCGTTTTGTCTCGACATAGGTGCCGGCCTGGAGCCTGTAGAAATACACCCCGCTGCTCAGCCGTGCGGCATCGAACTGGACACCATAGCGTCCAGGATTCTGTGATTCGTTCACAAGGGTTGCGATCTCGGCGCCCAGCAGCGAGTAGACCGTGAGGGTGACGTGGCTGTTCGCCGGGACGGTGTAGCTGATCGTCGTTGCCGGATTGAACGGATTGGGGTAGTTCTGATCCAGGCTGTACGAGGTGGCAAGCAGAACCAGGTCATCCACTGCAGTGGTTCCTCCGTTCGACGCACCCCTGGTGAGCGGAGAGAGCTTTGTCCATGTGGCAGAGCCATCGGGGACTCTCGCCCACGAAGTGTCGGTCCCGCCCAGAGCAGCGAGGGCACAGGTGTCAATGAGCGTTCCGGCCAGATCATCAAGCCATACGGTCTCGCCAGAACTGGAAAGGCCGAATCCGTCAGTAATCGTAGAGCTCGTGTTGGTATCGGTGATCACCACGTAGAAGCCCTTCGCGGGGATAATGGTACCTGCGGGCATAGCTTTCTTGGGCTTCGTGCCGCCTTTTCCACCGCTGTCGTAAATCCTGTAACCGCTGACATCGATCGGGCTCGTCGCGCTGTTATAGATCTCGATCCAGTCCAGATTGCCTGCAACACCCTTCGACCAGACTTCATTCATCATGATCGCGCCGTTTGAGATCGGGCACCCGTGCATACGAAGTGTCCGTTCCGCCGAGGGCAACGAGCTGGACGCTGTCGATGATCGTGCCTGTCGAATTCTCCAGCCAGAGCTTCTCACCCGAGCTGGAGAGGCCGAAGCCATCAGCGATGGTGGAGCTCGTGTTTGTATCGGTAATGACGACATACCAGCCCTTCGCCGGGAGTATTGTCCCTGCGGGGATGGCCTTTTTCGGTTTTGTGCCGCCCTGTCCGCCAACGTCGTAGATCAGATAGCCACTGATGTCGACGGGCGTGAACGCGCTGTTGTAGATTTCAATCCAGTCCAGATTGCCTGCGACCCCTTTTGACCAGATTTCATTCATCACGATCGTCTGGGCAGAAGTGGTCCCCGCGAAAACGAGGGTCAGGGAAAGGACTGCGAGAAGAATACCAAGGTGTCTCATTATGCCTCCTGTTGTTTCGAAGAATCGAGCCAGCGATGCCGATCCAGCCTCGATGATGAACTGCAGATGCATCTACTGCTTGTTTGCGGTGCCTTTTGTGATCGTGTTGAGAAGCGCCCAGGTCGTGTCGCCGTCCGGATACCGCCCGTAGGTCTGTGTGACATCCATTGCCGGGAAGGTCACCGCATCGATAACGGCACCTGTCGCATTCTCAAGCCAGGCTTGCTCTCCGCCGCTGGACAGTCCAAAACCATCCAGTACGGCTGCGCTCGTGTTGGTGTCCGTGGTGACGACAAAGTAGCTTTTGGGAGCAATCACCGTTCCAGCGGGGATGGCCTTCTTCGGTTTTGTTCCTCCCTGTCCGCCGGCGTCGTAGATCAGGTATCCGCTGATATCCAGCGTGGTTTCCCCCGTGTTGTACAGCTCGATCCAGTCCAGATTTCCCGGGGTCCCCCGTGAATAGATTTCATTCATCTTCACTTCGCCGGGGATGGGCACAATGACCGGTGCAACTGCCGGCTCTTCGCGTCCGCAGGAGCTGAGGCCGAGCAGGACAACCGGTAACAAGAAAAGGAATAGCCTTGTGACGTTCAAGTGCATGGCATGACCTCATACAATTTCTGACATGAGAATGATTCACGGTACTCCGTGTCGTTACAGAGACGCCTGAAAACGCATCTGCATGAAAGAGTAGCTGTCGCCGGGGTTCAGGCGGCCTTTGCTGGTAGCGTTGTCATCCAGTTTGACCGATGAGAAATTGAGCTGGATTTTGAAGTTCATGTTGGGATACCAGTTGATACCGAACATCATCTGGTTGCATTTGCCGCCACGGATGCCGGCATCCAGATCGTTCAAACTCAGAATGCTGTAGCGTGCGGCAACTTCGAGCGCACCCCAGGGAGACGCCGGCTTGTCCACGGGCCCGAATTCCCCTTCGTCCACATAGTATACGCGCGACTCGCCAGTGAGCATATAGCTGATGGTCCCGTAGCCACCAGCGAAGTTCGCGCTGGGCTTGCCATACCACCGTTTCACCTGCGTGGCCATCACTTCACCCTGCACGTAGAGAGGACCGTACACGCCGCCCAGTTCTCCTCCGATGCGGGTATAGTAGTTCACGTCTGTGATGTCACCGGAGTGAAGCGCCTTGAGATCGTTGACATAGGTCTCCGTCCGGGTGTTGATCTCGATGGTATTCGGCGCGAGGTCCGGCGTGACGTCCGGGGTCTTGTACGAAGCGGCGAGACCGAGGTGGATGGTCTCCCGCTTGTTGTTGACCGGCGCAAGCGTCAGGCGGGCGTTCGTGGAAAAGCCTTCGTCCAGCGTTCCCTTGTCAACCTTGGTCCCGAGCTCATGGCCGAACACCCCGAGGGTCACCTGGCCATAGTCCGTCCAGTACCGTGCTGCGAAACCCATGCGGCGTCCCAGCGCAATGGCATTGGTCACTGTCGAGCGCTCAAGGAATGTCAGAAGACGGGAGCTGTTCAGCCGTTCAAGCCCGAAGGGCTCCTTGAAGTTGCCGACCTGCAATGCCAGGTTCACATCGCGGAAGTTGTACCGGATCCAAATATCGCGTGCGTCCAGCACTGCATCACCGAAATCCATGTCGATCTCTGCCTGCCAGTCTTTCCACAGGATCGACTTGAGAGCCAGCGTCGCCCGTCGCATGATGGTGCCGTTGCTCATGGCGTTCTTGTTCTCAAAGTACATGGCTCCGTCAATTTGGATGCGGGAATCGATCCACCACTGGAATTCCTTGTCTGCGGATTCAAAGACCAGCTTGCCTGAGCGGGCCTCGACGCCCAGCGGAGTCTTGGTCCCCTCGTCGCTCATACCCTCTCCCTGGGCCAGCACCACCCCCGGGCTGCACAGCAAGACCAGACCGCACAGAACAACAGCGATTGCTTTCATGAGCATGCTCCTTTGCAGTGTGTGTTATGATGATCCTTCTCTATGGTCATGACGATTACCTCTTTTGGAACACTGTGTAGAGCGTGGAATAAATACCACGCATCCGTTTCGCTGCAGCTTCGGAGCCCTTTGCATCCGGGATGCGCCATGCTGGATCTCCCTGCTGCAATGTGCGATTGAGCTGCCAGCGGTGTGCGAACGCTGTGCCATGGATCGCGAAGAGCGCCCGGCGCTGGCCGGGTGAAAGGGCTGCGGAATCAAGCCTGGTCAGGGCGACGAGAGAATCCACCCGGATCGAATCCACCTCTGCCGCCGTGAAGAGCTCCATCATCTGGGCTTCAGTCCAGGATCGCTGCTTCTCCAGGATCTGGCGAAACTCAGACGCTCCTTCGATGCTGGCACCGCTCAGCGATGCCAGCGCGGTGGTGTCCAGGCCGCGCCGGCTGAGCTCCTCCATGACGGCAGCATCGAGCCTGTACTCCGTGCGGCGGACAACTTGCTGCTCGAAGACGTTTTGCACGAAGAAGAGGAGGATAAACGCTGTGATTCCGGCAATCACTGGCGCAATGACCCAGCCCCAGGCAATCCTCAGCAGGACCCTGTAATTGATCCCCCGGCCGCCCTTCGCCAGACCTACTCCGATCACTGCACCGATCACCACCTGCGTGCTCGAAAGAGGGACCAGTGGTATGGTCGGCAAACCCGCGCCGGCGAGCACTCCTTCCAGCCATTCAGAGGTAACGAGGAAGAGGACAAGGGTCTCTGCCAGCACGACCACAAGGCCGGCAAGAGGAGTAACCTTGTACAGATCTCTCCCGACCGTGTCCATGACCCGTTCGCCGTAGGTGTACATGCCGACGGCGATGGCCAATCCGCCAATGAGAAAGAGCTGTTGTGTTCCGGAAACCGAAGGCATGTTCAGAAACGAGAAGTCGGCCAACGGGGATGCCGAGACGAACATGCCCATGACGTTCGCGATGTTGTTGGCCCCGAGCATGTACGCAGCCAGAGCGCCGCCGATGATGAGCCCGACGCGGGTCCACGCATCAACGTGCAGGATGTGCATCCTGGCGTTCTTCAGGAACCCTGTGGCCAGCCAGAAGAGCGCGAACGCAAAGAAGGCCGCAAGGACCGGTCCGATAACCCATGTGCTGACGATTTTCGAAAGCGAGGACGTGTCGGTCGGGGAACCGGTGAAGAGGTTCCACCCGATGATGCCGCCAACCACGGCCTGTGATGTGGATACTGGCAGCGTCAGTTTCGTCATCCACGCCACCGTGAGTCCCACCGCGAGGGCTACCGTGAAACAGCCCGCGATCGCATTCACTGCGCCCAGCGTGTTCAGGGTCCTGGTGGTGCCTTCACCGCTCAGTACCGCCCCGAGGACAACAAAGATGCCGGACAGAACGGCGGCCGTCCGGAACCGTACCATGCGGGATGCCACGGCGGTGCCAAAGACATTCACGGCATGGTTCGCCCCGAGGGACCATCCCAGGAAAACGCCCGTGCTGATAAAAAGCCAGATGATCATGACAGGGACTACAGACTCCGCTTGATGGTGGCGATGGCCAGGCGGTCGCACACATCCTCGGCCTCATCGGCGATCGCCTCGACATGGTACGTAAAGTACCGCATGTGAATCTTCCGGCTCAGGTCAATGTCCATCTTGAAGACCGTGCGCTTGATCCGGTCACCCACGGTGTCAGACTGCTTCTCGTAGAACATGGCCTTGGTAATGGAGTCGCGGACCTGATCCGGTTGCCGGAAGTACGCACGGACTGCGGTGACCATACACTCGACCGTTGCCATCGATGCATCGGTGAGGTCCAGATACAACGGCTTCAGCTCCTCGATCATCGTGGGAACCTCGACGTCGAACTGCGCCAGGGTCTCGGCGATGCGGTTCAGAACCCGGTCGCTGCTTTCCAGCAGGCCGAGCACATCTCCGCGCGACTCCGGTATGAGTGTCTCCATGTACAGCCGGGTCTCGATGGAGCGGCGGAGCGTGTCTGCATCGCTCTCCGTTGTCTCGAGGTCCCGCATGTGCCTGGCGAAATCATCCGTCTGGCCGCGGAGGTAGCATTTCACGCCCTCCTTGAATTCCAGAGCGCCGCGGATGACCAGGTCGAGATACTCGTCGATCTGGCGTTCAAGATTGCGCGTTTTGCGCAGCAGGAGGTCCATTGCCATTCTCCTTCAACACGTCGCGGAAGAACATCAGATACAGGGTTCCGGCCAGGATGAGCGCAACCAGCAGGATCGGAGACTTCGCCGCAGGTTTGCACCGGAAGGTGATCAATGCGCCGTCTCCGAGTCCGAGCTTTGCAGTGCGTATGCTGACTCCCGAGCGGCCGCTGTCCTCGAGGATCTCATAGGGAGCGACCGGGTCTTTTTCGGTCTGCTCGGGTATGGATGATACCACCGACGTCACCACGTATCCCTCGGGAAGGATCACGTCGCCGCGGTACCGGTCAATCCTGCGGGACGTCGTGTTTCTGAATGTGTGTTCCACAGTGACGTTGCCAAATGCCGTCCGCTTGAGCGACGACCATCCGATGAACGAGGGGACAGAGAGTCGCACACGCCGGGGCCGCTCGGCGTCCCATGGAGCAGTGAGCACCAGAAAATGGAGTCCGTGCTCGACGCGGAGTGCCGCATGGGTGAGGGTGTCATCCGGTCGTATGCTGTCCGGCATGCTGTGGCTCCAGGGGAGGACGAGTTCCCTGCCCGGAGGAACGGATGCCAGGACCGTGAGCGTGACATCGGCGGCGCCGCTTTCGTGGAGGACAATCTGTTCGTGGACGTCCAGCGTATCAGCCGCTGATACGGCCGCCCCGGCCATCAGAAGCACTGCGCTATAGATGAGTCTTCGTGCAACCATGTCTTTTTCCTTCGCCGCTCAGAAGGCCGGCGTCAGGCCAAGTACCCGGAACCAGGTGAACCCTGCAACCGTGAGCAGGATCACCCCGATTGTGGCGATGACGATCCCGTATTTCAGGTTGTCCAGCACCGAATATTGACCGGTGGTGAACAGGATCACATTGGGCTTTGCGCTGATGGGCAGGCCGATCACCCAGTCAATGGTGAATGCTGCGGGAAGCGCAAGCGCCACAGGGTTGAAACCAAGCTGCTGGGCCAGGGCAATAATGAACGGGATCAGGATAATCGTCCGCATGGTCTTGCTGGTGAAGACGAAATGCGAGTACATCATCAACGCGATCACAATGACGTAGACGGTCCAGAAGCTGACGTCGGTTCCGAAATTGAACGCGACAAATATCTTCCGGACTACCCATGCCGCCGCGCCCGAATCGTTCAGTGCAAGACCCCCGGCATATGCACCGGCGCTGAAGATCATCAGGTGCCAGGGAATATCCGCCTCGTTCCATTTCAGAATGCCTATTTTGGGAAGGAGCGTGATGATGGCTCCGATCATGGCAGCCATGACGGCATCGATCTCAAAGCCGAACCACTGCATGTGGAACCGGTCCGTCACCCAGAGAAACACCACGAGCCCGAAGATCAGCGCACCCTTCTTCTCCTGCGGACTCATGCCTCCCATCTTCCGGAGCTGTTCCTGCAGGGCATTCATGCCCCCGCTGATCTGGGGGTGGGCGTCGGCAGGGCGGACTCTGAAGAGCAGGGTGGGGCCGATGATCCAGGCGACAAACATGGCCAGCATGGCGATGGGCAGGTTGGCAAACATCCAGTCGGTGTAATACACCTTCGTGCCCGCCATATTGGCGATGAACGCAAGGGCGATCAAATTCGCCGTGCTTCCGGTCATGAAGCCGGATGAGAAGATGTTGATGCCCAGCAGGTTCTGCAGAAACAGGTTGCGGCCGACGTTGTTGGGTTGACCCGGCGTTGCACCATAGATCGCACCGACGACCAGCATGATCGGCAGTGTCATCACCGCGCGCGCTGCAGTCGCCGGGATCAGCGGAGCCAGACAGAGCTGCAGCAGCACGAACGAAAGCAGCATGGGCCGGACACTGTATCCAAACCGGACCACGAGCGAGAGCGCGATGCGCTTCGCAAGGTTTGTCTTGATCAGAACAGAGCTGAGGATGAACGCCAGCACGTTCAGCCAGATCACATCGAAGCCCAGCACTCCCAGCACGTTCTTGCTGTCCCATCCGTCCAGGAAGATCAGTAGGGTCATCAGGACCAGGGAGGTCACATAGGTGGGGACCGGCTCGGCAATCCACCAGATGAGCGCCAGGGCGAAACTGGCGATGATGGCCTGCCCTCCGGCAGTGAGCCCGGCGGGCGTCGGCATGTAGTACAGCATCAGGAAGACAGCGAACCCGACGGGGACTCCAAGATACTTCATCCAGCGTTCGGTCGCGGTGGCCTTCCGCTTGTGCTCAACGGAGAGCTTGTGACGATCGAGATCCAGCAGATCTTCAAGGGCGCGTTCTGTCATCGGTAGGCAGTGCTGCTACTTGTCAAAGCGATCTACAAGGAGTCCGTGACGCAACCCGCGGTCACTGACCACAAAATGCTCTTTCTGTACCTTGTGCATGATGGTGCTCACGATGCACAGTCCTCCGAGGATGACGTCGGCACGCTTTGGCTGAAGCCCGATGATCCGTTTCCGTTCCTCCGTCGATTGCGTCCGGTACAGTTCCATCTGTCTGTCGATCTCCCAGCGATCGATCGTGGATCCCTGGACGATATCCGGATCATACTTGACCAGGCGGTGTCGCACCCCGGCGATCGTCGTGACCGTCCCGCCCATGCCGACAAGTGCCTCGGGCGTCGGGGTGCCGTCGAGGCGCTGCAGGTCCTGTGCGATCTCCTGCAGTGCCTCCTGCAGCCGTTCCGCCGAGACAGCATGTGCCAGACTGTACTTCTCTGTGAAGCGCAGTGCTCCGACATTCAGGCTGAACCGATCGAGCACCGAGACACCCTGACCGAACACGAACTCTGTGCTTCCTCCTCCGGTGTCGAAGATCACCATGGAGCCTTTGGAAAGTCCGATCCCTGACTTCACGGCGAGGTATGAGAGGCGACTTTCTTCTTCGCCGGGAATCACCTCGATGGTCAAACCGCAGAGTTCACGGACCCGGTCGATGAACTGTTTGCTGTTGCGTGCTGTGCGGAGCGCCATAGTCCCGACGGCAGCGATCCCGGTGACCCCCTGCCGGGCGGCCTCGGCCACCATGTCGGCGATTGCAGCGGCATTGCGCTCAAGCGCCTCGGCGTGGATGATTCCGGATTCCTGCAACTGTTCTCCGAGGCGGGTGATTTCTGCACGGTCCACGATCACGCCCCACGATCCATCGTCGTGCTTCTCGCCGATGTGAAACTTGATGGAGTTGGTGCCGATGTCTATGACTGCATAACGTGCCATGGGCGGGTCCTCACACGGTCATATGGACCAGCGACTTCAGTCCACGGAGATAGTTGATGTTCGGAAACCTGATGAGCTGGAGATCACGCACTGTTGCGATCACACGGCCGGGATCTTCGGCTTCGACGGCCGCGGTGCGTATGGTCTTTCCACCGGCCGTGACCTGGGCGAGTTCGGCGATGCATCCGTTGATCGTGTAACCCGTTCTCACCTTCTTCACATCCACCGCACGGAGATGGCGGCTTTTCTGCACGAGCTCTCCGAGGAACTGTTCCAGCGTATAGCTCTCTCGAGTGAACGGGGGAGGAGCGACGCGGAATGCCGCAAAGACCTTTGTGATCTCCCCGGTGGGCAGCGGGAAGGAACCCTTCATGACAGGCATCCATTGCTCGAGGCCATCCTCGTTGACCTGCTGCAGGGTCTTGATATCCATGAGCGTGTCACGGATCTTGGTGTTGTCATTGCTCACTGCCGAGAGGATGTAGATCTCCGAGCTCTCCCGGATCTTTTCCGGCGTGCATGCCCTGAAGCGTTCATCCGCCTCGCCGAACGACTCGCCAAAAGTCCTCCATTCCCATCTGGGGATGATCTTGTCCATCGGTAGACTCCGTTCACTATGTGAGAACGCATGAGGATGGGGATAACAAAACATGTGCTCTCACGATGCATGCCAACGGTTATTCTGTAGTTTTCAGCTTGAAATGAAGGCTTTTGTATGAAAGAATGGGTAAAAAGGCGATTTTTCGCCATCCAGCTGACGAGAAATCGCCTTTTTTTGATTGCATGTCGGGACATACTATTCTATTATGGAGTGCAAAGGAGGGAGATTCATGCGTAACCGGACGAGGGCATTATTGTATCTCACCGGGTTGTTTGCGGCGCTGGCGGTGGCGACGATCACTCTTCACACGGCAGTGACCGACATTTCACAACCTTTCCCGGCGGTCCGCGGGCCCGCCGAAGAGGACAGTCTCCGCATACAAAAACCCCTCCTGGCCATCGGCGTCGTTTCTCGCTACCCGCCACCCGTCATTTATCACGGGTACCAGCCGATCATGGACTATCTCACGGATCACACGCGCTACCGTTGTGAACTCCGGACCGCAAGCTCGTACCAGGACGCAGTGGATCAGCTCGTGCGCGGCGAGGTCGCAGCTGCATTTCTGGGGACATACATTTATGTCCGCGCGCATCAGCAATTCCTTGTTCGCCCCATCCTCAAGCCTCTGAATGAAAACGGCGAGCCATTCTCGCGTTCCGTTCTGATCACAAGAACGGAAAGTCCGATACGGGCGATCAGGGATTTGCGGGGCAAGCGCGTTGCGTTGCCTTCTCAGGATTCGTTTTCCGGAAACTGGCTTCCGTTGGCTGAGTTTCCCCGCGCCGGGTTTGCCTCAAAGGATCTTCCCGTGGTGCGGCATTTCTCGCACCACCAGTCTGTGGTCTACCAGGTGCTGAAGGGGAGTTTCGATGCGGGCGTGGTGAAAGAGCGTGTCGCCCGCGAATTCGGTGATCGCAACCTCCGGATCGTCTCATCGTCCAGCCCTATTCCAGGATCCCCGCTTGTCGTGAAGCGTGATTGTGACACCGCCATCGTGCAGAGCCTGCAGGGAGCGCTGCTGGCAATCGACGTGCGGACGCCCGCTGGCCGCGAACGCGTTCGCCAGTGGGATCAGGAATTCCGGTACGGATTCGTGGTGGCAACGGACGAAGACTACGATGAGGTCCGCGCGTTGCTGCAGGGACAGAGAAGGAGCAGGGAATGACTGCCCCTCGCACGCTGCGCTTCAGCCTTAAAGCCCGCCTCATGCTCATAATCGGCGGCATCACGGCAGTGCTGATGACTCTGATCTCCATGAGCATCCTCTATCAGTGGCGCGAGATGATCGTGGAGAATCAACGCTATAACGCGGAGGGTGTCACGCGTGCGATTGCCATTACACTGACCGATGCATTTTCCTATGGCGAAGCGGAAGATCCTCCGCTGGAAGATCTCCTGGAGCGAAACGTCCGGAGCTTTGCCGGTACCATTCCAGGGCTGGTCCGCATGGCCGTCGTCGACAACAGCGGACGCATTCTTGCCCACACGGACCATGCCCTCTACGGCCGCAGGTTCGATGACTCTCTCACCCGTGCGACAAATCAAACTGACAGTCTGATCAGCGCTATTTACCAGTCACCGGAGAAAGGCTGGATTCTGGAAACGGTGCAGCCGCTGCAGGTCGCCGGCAAACGGTGGGGGGTCGTCCGGACGGCATTTGATGCAGAGCCGGCGCGGTCGGAAATCCGCTCGCTGTTCTTCCTCCTGATGGGACTGACCTGGGGAGTTACTGCGATAACGCTGATCGTGCTCTATCTGCTGATCGGCCGTCTCACGGATTCTCTCCACCACGTCGCGGTACTCATGGACCGGACGGGGTTTGAATCCGATGATCCGCTTCCCGTGCCACAGCGCAATGATGAGGTTGGCGTTCTGCTTCACCATTTCGACCTGCTCCGGCAACGTCTGGCACAGTCGAGGCAGGAACTGCTTTCCGTGCAACAGCAGATTGCGCGGGCGGAGAAACTCGCCTCCATCGGACGCCTCGCATCCGGTGTCGCCCACGAAATCAACAATCCCCTGAGCGGCTTGAAGAACTGCCTGTATGCGATGGAACGGGAGCCGGAGAACTACGCACAGACCCGTCTGTATCTGCAGCTGATGAAGGAAGGAGTAGACTACATCGAGACAGTGGTCCAGAAACTGCTCGGTTTCGCGCGGCAGCAACCTGCGGCCATGCAAGCGGTGGACATCAACGCCATCCTGGATTCGGTGGTACGGCTGCTGGACTTCACTATCCAGCGGCGAAAGGTGCGTCTTGAGCTTCTCCTGGACCGCAGCATCCCGGGGCTGCGCGGGGATCCCCAATTGCTCTCGGAAGTCATGATGAACATCCTCCTGAATGCCATCGATGCCGTGGAGGAACGCGGCCATATCACCATACGCAGTATGGCGCGTGACCAGTCCCATGTGCTCGTCCAAATCGAAGACGACGGCATGGGCATCACGGCCGAGCATCTGCCCCATATCTTCGATCCCTTCTTTACCACGAAGGGGCCGAAAGAGGGAACCGGATTGGGATTGTCCGTCAGCCTGGGCATCGTGGAAACGCACGGCGGTTCGATCCGTGTCCAGAGTGCTCCCGGCCAGGGCGCCTGCTTCACCGTTGAGTTGCCGATTACCGGAGAAGCCGCATGAATGTGCTGCTTGCTGAAGACGAACGGATCAACCGGATCACTCTGACGGATCTCCTCGTCAAAGAGGGACATGATGTCACAGCATGCGAAGACGGAGAAGGGGCACTGGGACATCTGCGAACCAGGGAATTCGATGTCGTGCTCACGGATCTGCGCCTGCCCGGCGCCGGAGGGTTGGATGTTTTGAAGGAAGCGAAGGCGCGGTCGCCGCACACAGTGGTCATCATGATGACGGCATATGGCACGGTGGACACCGCAGTGGAAGCACTCAAGATGGGTGCCTATGATTATCTGACCAAGCCGTTTGCCCCCGATCGACTGCTGCGGATCCTGCAGCACGTCAGGCAGTTCAGGCAGGTGATGGATGAGAACGAGCAACTGCGGCAGCGCATCAGGCGGATTGAGACTTCGTCCATTGTCGGCGATTCCGCTCCGATGCGGAAACTTCAGGAGACCATCCGGCTTGTTGCGCCACGTGAATACACCGTGCTCATCAGGGGCGAGAGCGGGACGGGCAAAGAGCTGGTCGCCCGTGCGCTCCATGACCAGAGTCCGCGGCGGGACCATCCTTTCGTGACGCTGAACTGCGCGGCACTGCCTGCGTCACTTCTGGAAAGCGAACTTTTCGGCCACGAGCGCGGCGCGTTTACGGGTGCGGTACGCCGGCATGACGGGTATTTTGAGCGGGCTGCAGCGGGCACGGTCTTCATCGATGAAATCGACGACTTTCCTCTTGACCTTCAGCCAAAACTGCTCCGAGTCCTGCAGGAAAAGGAAATTGTCCGTGTGGGAGGGTCCGCCAGCCTTGGTGTGGATGTGCGGATGATCGGGGCTACCAAAAAGGACCTTCAGGAGGAGGTGAAGACCGGACGGTTCAGGGCGGATCTCTACTACCGTCTCAACATCATCCCGATCACGATCCCTCCGCTCCGCGACCGGAAGGAGGATCTCATCCCGCTGGCGGCCCACTTCTTCGAGAAGCACGGGGCCAGGGAGGCCTTCCGGAAACTTTCTCCGCCGATTCTGGAGTACCTGCGCGTGTACGACTGGCCGGGCAACGTGCGGGAGCTGGAGAACCTGGTTGAGCGCGTGATTGCACTGTCGGATACGCTTGGAGTCGAAGAAATTGTCCGTGACACCCTTCAGATCGAACCGCGTAACGGGGAGACCGGCGCCTCCCGCAGAGAATCCGGGACATCATACTCGTCCCTCATGGAACTGAAGGAACGGGAAATCATCACCTGGGCCATGGAACAAGCCGGCGGGAACGTCACCGTGGCCGCCCGGTTACTGCAGCTTCCAAGGAGCACCCTGCGCAGCAAGCTGGAAAAATTGAAGTGAAAGGCCACTCGGAGCTTTGCTTTCGACGCGCTTTTTCGTACATTCTTACGATTGACCTTTCCATCGTCTGCGAGGATGCATGACCGCCGCTCCCGAAACGCCGATTGCCGCGAATCTCCCTCCCCCCCGCTGGTACCGCTGGATGGTGCTGGTGCTGATCAGCCTGGCGATGTTCGGCAACTACTATATCTACGACAGCATCAGTCCGCTTGCCGACGTCCTGAAAGCGCAGCTCGGATTCTCCGATGCCGATATCGGGTGGCTGAACGCCATCTACAGCCTCCCCAACATCTTCATGGTGCTGATCGGCGGTATAATCATTGACCGCATCGGGATCCGGCGTTCGGTTGCCATCTTTGCGGCTCTCTGCCTCGTCGGCGCTACGATCACTGTCAGCTCGGGCGTCCTTGAAATCATGGCGGCAGGACGGCTTGTGTTTGGCCTCGGCGCAGAATCGCTGATCGTTGCGGTCACGACCGCCGTGGCCAAGTGGTTCCGCGGAAAAGAGCTGAGCCTTGCGTTCGGGCTGAATCTTACGATTGCACGGCTTGGATCATTCGCCGCGCTCAACTCGCCGAGCTGGGGATCATCGCTGTATGAGAGCTGGCGCCTGCCCCTGCTCGTCTCCGTTGCAGCCGGGGTCATCTGCGTCGCGGGCGCAACGATCTACTGGGTTCTTGAACGCACCGGTGAGAAAAAGTACGATCTGGGAAAAGGCGGCTCGACCGACAAAGTCGTGCTCGCCGATCTCATGCGGTTTGGTACATCCTACTGGATGATCGTCGCCCTCTGCGTCGTCTTCTACTCCGCCGTCTTCCCGTTTCAGACTTTTGCCGTCAAGTTCTTCATTGAGGCCCATGGCACCACGCGCGAAACCGGCGGATTTCTGTCCAGCATTCTGACCCTCTTTGCCATGATCGCCACGCCCATATTCGGGTACAGCGCTGACCGTTACGGACGGCGGGCGTCGCTGATGGTCTTCGGATCAATCCTGCTAATTCCAGCGTACCTCCTGATGGCATATACGTCTCTCTCATTGTACATTCCGATGGCCATGATGGGAGTCGCTTTCTCGTTGATCCCCGCCGTCATGTGGCCCTCGGTTGCGTACATTGTGGGTCAGGAACGGCTCGGTACCGCATACGGACTCATGACCATGATCCAGAACATCGGACTGGCCGGATTCAATCTGTTGATCGGTTGGACGAATGACGCATCGGGCGCGAGTGTCTCTCACCCGGAGGGCTACGTTCCGGGTATGTGGATATTCACTGTGCTGGGTATCCTCGGCGTTTTCTTTGCGCTCCTCCTGCTCCGGCGTGAACGCGGGCCGCAGGCGCACGGACTGGAGACGATTACAATCGCTCATCACTAACAATCCGGCACAGAGACAAGGCCGGAGGGGGAGAAAACCGTGTCACGTGAATCGCGTGTCCTCGTGTTTGTGCATGATGCCATGGATGGCGAGATGGTGGAGATGCAGATGCGGAAGGCGCACGTCCGGTGTACCGTTCAACGGGTGACTCAGAAAGACCAGTTCCTGAAAGCGATGCGAAGCGCACCGCCGGATCTCGCGATCGTCGACGGTGGGTTTCCGCGGCTTGACGTTGCGGGCATCATGCAGTATGCGTTGCAGGTGTCTCCCGGGATCCCGTGGGTTGTCCTGTCGACGAGCCAGGCTGAGGATGCGCTGGTGCGATGGATGAAAGCCGGGGCCGCAGATGTTGTGACGCGCAAGAACTACACCCGGCTCGGGAATGTCGCTTCGGAACTCCTGAGCAAGCGGCCGGCAGGCCAGACTTCCGATGCTGCCCACCCCGCCCCCGGATCTCCTCGGGGTCAGCGCGCCCCGTTCTCGGGACCCGCTCCAGGGGTCGCACCCTCACCATCCGGGCAACCTCCCCGGCCGGCTCCGGGTGCGTCAGTGACTTCGGCACAACCTGCGCGGCCGGCTCCGGGTGCACCGCCATCTGCGTCGGGACCCGTGCATGCTGCGCCGCCGCCACGTGTGCCGCCGTCTCCGATGCAGCCTCCCCGGCCGGCGCCAACCGGCCCGGCTCCCACACCAGGACCAGCTCGTGCCGGACAAGCACAACCCTCCGGGCAGGCTGCTTCGTCCGCCGGCTCTCCCGGATCTGCCACTCCCGTCCAGCTGGATGCTTTTGGTGAGCCCATACCGCAAGAGGAGTCCTCTCTGATCTCTTCAGCGCAGGATGTGATGCCGGGCGCTCAGCCAGCCGCTGCGGCAGCTCCTCCCCCGCCTCACGTTCAGGCGGCGACTGCACGGCCGTCAGCACAGCCGTCATCACGGGAGCATCAGCTCTTCCAGGAGATCGTCGAGCACGCCGGAGATCTTGTTGCGGTGCTCGACGAGCAGGGGAAACGTCTCTACAGCAACCCTCTGCATACAGAAGTCTTGGACAGCCCTGAGCGGCTTCAGGGAACGATCGCGTATGTGGATATCCATCCTGATGACCGTCAGATGGTCGGAGATGCATTCCGCGGAGCGTTCAAGGGAGGGAAAGAAACGCGCGTTGAATACCGGTTGATGGACAAGAAGGGATCGGTCCGCGTGATGGAGTCCGTCGCAATCGTCCTTCCTTCTTCTTCCGCAGGAGAGGCCCGTGCGGTAGTTATTTCACGGGACGTCACGGATCGCGTCCATCAGGAACAGGACCGCGAGGCGCTCTTGAAAGCGCTGGGACCGTTGACTGGTGAACGGTACTTTCATAACCTGGTCTATGTGCTTGCCGAGACGCTGAAAGTGCGGTACGTTTTGGTGTCCGAAAGCCTGTATCAACCCTATGAACGCGTCCGCTCTATTGCATACTGGGCGAACGGGATGCTGATGCCGCCATTCGAGTACGACCTGGCTGATACGACATGCGAGGCAGTGTACTCCACGCGAGGTCCGGTGCACTACCCGGACAGCATCCAGGAGCTCTTTCCCAAGGAGACGGCACTCGTCGAGATGGAGGCCCGGAGTTATCTCGGAGTGCCATTGATCGGGTCTGACTCCACTATCGTCGGCCATCTGTTCATCATGGACGACAAGCGCATGGCGGATCCATCCAGGGCACAGCGCATGCTGACAGAGGTGTCGGGGCGCACGGCAATGGAAATGGAACGGCTCCGGCACGAAGCGGGTGTTCGGGGCGCGGAATCCCGCCTTCGCTTCATTCTTGAAAGTCTGGCCGATGGCGTCCTGGTGACGGATTCGCTGGAGATCATCACCTATGTCAGCGAGCAGGTCGGCACGGACATCGGGTGCGGCAGCGTCGACCTGATCGGGAAACCCCTGACGCAGTTCGTCGAACTCCCCGATGATGCCCAGGGGGTCGCACTGCCGGCGGACGGCGAGGCCCGTGTGCGGCTCCGGTGCTGCGACGGCACGCTTCGGTCTGCGGTGCTGCAGGCGAAGCCGCTGAAGGACGGAACCGGAAAAGCCATGGGCACGGTCTTCCTCGTCCGCCGTGTCACCGACTGAACACCCGCCGCTCAACGCCGGCGATATATCTCCTGAAGAATGACGCGACCCGGGAACTGCCGTCATGCCGTATGCTCTTGTTTCTGATTTCAGCCCTTCCGGCGATCAACCCGATGCCATACGGCAGCTGAGTGAGGGAATCGCACGGGGCGACCGGTACCAGACACTCCTGGGTGTGACGGGTAGCGGGAAGACGTTCACCATCTCCAACGTCATCGCCAATCTGGACAGGCCTGTCCTGGTGATGTCGCACAACAAGACTCTCGCTGCGCAGCTGTACAGCGAGTTCAAGAACTTCTTTCCCCGCAATCGCGTGGAGTTCTTCATCAGCTACTATGATTACTACCAGCCTGAAGCATACGTCCCGTCCACCGACACCTACATCGCCAAAGATGCGTCCATCAACGACGAGATAGACCGGCTGCGGCTGCGTGCGACCAGCGCGTTGCTGAGCGGCGAGAAGAACGTTATCGTCGTGGCGTCCGTGAGCTGCATCTACGGCATCGGCGCACCGGAAGAGTGGGCAAGCCAGATTGTGGTTGTGCGGAAGGGTGAGCGGATGGACCGGAACGCGCTGCTGCGCAAACTGCTGAACATCTACTATGTCCGCAATGACTTCGAGTTCGTGCGTGGCACCATGCGCGTCCGGGGGGACGTTGTGGAAGTGATCCCCGCGTCGGAGAACGAAGAGGCGATACGGATCGCGTTCTTCGGCGATGAAATTGAACGGATTTCCTACATCACAGCGATCGATGGCAAAGTGCTCGGCGACACCGACTACGAAGTCATCTATCCGGCCAAACAATTCGTCACCTCGCGCGAAACACTTGACCGGGCAATCCACGGGATCGAAGTCGAGCTCGAAGAGCGGCTCAACGAACTCCGCCAGCAGAACAAACTGCTCGAAGCCCAGCGGCTCGAGCAGCGTACGCGCTTCGACCTGGAGATGATGCGGGAAGTGGGATACTGTTCAGGGATTGAGAACTACTCACGGCACATCGCCGGGCGGCCGCCGGGCTCACGGCCTGCCTGTCTGCTGGACTATTTCCCGAAGGACTTTCTGGTGGTGCTGGATGAATCCCACGTGACAGTGCCCCAGATCGGCGGGATGTACCATGGCGACCGGTCACGCAAAGTGACCCTCGTCGAACATGGCTTCCGGCTCCCTTCTGCGCTGGACAACCGGCCGCTGACGTTCGATGAGTGGGAAGGGATGGTCGGGCAGGTGATCTTTGTCAGCGCCACTCCCGCAGACTATGAGCTCCGGAAATCGGGCGGCGTCATCGTGGAACAGGTCATCCGTCCGACGGGCCTTCTGGACCCCGAGGTGGAGGTCCGCCCGGTCAAGAATCAAATCGACGATCTCATTGCAGAAATCAGAACCCGGGCGGAACGGAAGGAACGCGTCCTCGTGACGACGCTGACGAAGCGCATGGCGGAGGATCTGACCGACTATCTGGAGGACATCGGTGTCAGGGTGCGGTACATTCACTCCGAGGTGGATGCCCTGGCGCGTGTGGAGATCCTGAGGGACCTGCGGCTGGGGGATTTCGATGTCCTGGTCGGCGTGAACCTGCTGCGCGAAGGGCTGGACCTCCCCGAAGTCTCTCTGGTGGCGATTCTGGATGCGGACAAAGAGGGTTTCCTCCGGTCGGAGCGGTCGCTGATCCAGACTGCAGGCCGGACCGCACGCAATGTCAATGGCAGAGTCCTCATGTACGCCGACATAGTGACGGGTTCCATGCAGCGCATGCTGGAGGAGACCCGCCGCAGGCGGGAGAAGCAGATGAGCTACAACGTGGAGCATAGCATTTCGCCGACGACGGTCTACAAGACGGTGAATGAAGTGCTGGCTGCCACAGCCGTTGCCGATGTGAAAGCGCAGCGGGATGCGCGCCGCGAGCGTGCGAAGATGCCCAAGGTGGCGGAGAACGTTATCCGGTACCTCACACCCGACCAGCGCAAGGACCTGCTCGAAGAGCTCAGGAAGGAGATGCAGAACGCCGCCCGGGACCTGGAATTCGAAAAAGCAGCGGATCTCCGGGACGAGATCGAACGCCTCGAGCACATGGAGATTCAACAGAAGAAAAAATAGGAGGACCATCCCGGAGGATTCGGAAACCGGCGGGGATGACGTGTATCCCGGATACACTGCTGCGGAGGAGGCGTGCCGGCTGAAAGGATTTCCCTGCGTTCTGCTCTGCTCAACTTCTTCTTCCCGCCTCTCTGCTTCTGTTGTGGTGCTCTGGTCACCAGTCAGACCGACACACTGTGTCCGCAATGCAGGGTCAGAACGACCCTCCTGACGACCGACGATCCGCTCTTCTCCCTTGCATGGTCGAGGATATGCGGGGATGGACTCTGCGAAGACCTGGTCAGCGGATTCCGCTTTGAGAAGGACGGACCGGTCCAGGCGCTCCTCCACGCCCTCAAATACCGCGGTGGGGAGCATGTCGGCCGCTCTCTCGGTGCGGAGGTCGGCGCACTCGTGCGTGAACGTGCCTGGGCTCCGGCACTGGACATGATCGTCCCGCTCCCTCTGCATAAGGCGAAGTTCCGTGAGCGGGGATACAATCAGGCCGAGCAGTGCGCGCTCGGCATAGCGGCGGTGCTCGGCGTCCCTGTCCGGAGATCGGGTGTCCGGAGGATCCGGTGGACCCGCTCCCAGACGACCCTTGCGTATGCGGAGCGTCAGGAGAATGTGGACGCGGCGTTTGTGGTCTCCCCCGGGGAGCAGGAGTTCCTGCGTGGGAAGAAGATCCTGCTCGTGGATGACGTGATCACGACCGGGGCGACCATCCGAGCCTGCGCAACCGCTCTGGCCCGGTGCAGGCCGGGCGGACTGTATGTTGCCTCCATCGCGCTCGCGGAGCAGTGAAGGCCCAGGGATTCTGGAGGAGTGGTCGAATGATGTCTTCTGCAGCGAGCAGGCGGCATGAACGCATCCCTTCCCGCATCGTTGCCGGAAGCCGCGCCCGGGATGGCACAGACACTCCCGGTTCTCTGCTCTGTGTGGTGTCTGCTTTGTGGTGTGTGCTCTGTGCGGGCGGTTCCTTGACAATGGCCGGGGAGCTTGGTAAATTAATAAGAATATAGAAGATTGCATTTCCTGTTACCAAGTACACACTCTTCATTTCTGGACTCACGGAGGATCACCATGGCAATCAACATTGGTATTAACGGATTCGGCCGGATCGGACGCCTCGTCTTTCGACGGATGATGCAGACCGGCGGCTTCAATATTGTCGGCATCAACGATATCACCGACGCGAAGACGCTTGCCTATCTTCTGAAATACGACTCTGTCCACGGCATTTATCCCGGCACGGTCACGTCGGATGCCGATGGCATTGTGGTTGACGGGAAGAAATACAAGGTGATGGCGGAAAAAGATCCCACGAAGCTTCCCTGGAAGACGCTGGGTGCGGACATCGTTATCGAGGGCACCGGTGTATTTACCAGCCGCGAGAAGCTGCAGATGCATATCACCGCCGGGGCCAAAAAAGTTCTCCTGACGGCCCCTGCCAAGGACGAGATCGATGCAACGATCGTTGTCGGCGTGAATGACAAGAATCTCACAGGAAAAGAAGTCCTCCTCTCGAACGCCTCCTGCACCACCAACTGCCTGGCGCCGATGGTGAAGGTGCTCCATGACTCCTTCGGTCTGGATCATGGCTTCATGACCACCATTCACTCCTATACGAATGATCAGCGCGTGCTGGATCTTCCGCACAAAGATCTCCGCCGTGCCCGTGCTGCCGCACTGTCGATCATTCCGACAACCACGGGTGCCGCACGGACAGTCGGCAAGGTGATTCCGGAGTTGAAGGGCAAGCTGGACGGATTCTCGCTGCGTGTCCCGACTCCCGATGCGTCGATCACGGATCTTGTGGCTGTGATGAAGAGGCCCGTCACGAAAGAAGAGATCAACGCGGCCATGAAGCAGGCCGCCGAGACCACCATGAAGGGTATTCTGCAGTATACCGAAGATGAAATCGTGTCCGTTGATATCATCGGCAACGAGCACTCCTGTATCTTTGATTCCAAGCTCACGATGGCGCAGGGGAGCACGATCAAGGTGTTCGGCTGGTACGATAACGAGTGGGGATTCTCCTGCAGGGTGATCGACCTTCTGAAGAAAATCGCGTAATGTCTGCGTATGAAACCGCGGCTGCCGGGGTCCGGAGACGGAAACGGTAGCCGCTGTTTTTTTTGAACGAGAGGACTCGCTACCATGACGACAAAAACCATCGACGATATTTCCCTCGCGGGCAAGAAGGTGCTCGTCCGCGTGGACTTCAACGTGCCGATGACGCCGGACCTCAAGGTGTCCGACGACAACCGCATCGTTGAATCGCTTCCTACAATCAAGAAGATACTCTCATCCGGAGGTGCGGTGGTGCTGATGAGCCACCTCGGTCGCCCCAAGGGGAAGCCGACGCCGGAATTCTCACTGAAACCGGTTGCCGTGCATCTCGGCACGCTGTTGAAGATGGACGTGAAGTTTGCTGAGGATTGTGTGGGGAAGCCGGCCCGGGCGGCAGTGGATGCGCTGAAACCCGGTGAAGTCCTGCTTCTGGAAAACCTCCGCTTCCACGCGGAAGAAGAGAAGAACGATCCGGCGTTTGCGAAAGAGCTCGCCTCACTCGG
>JAGDMK010000144.1 GCA_017860635.1 Bacteroidota bacterium | reverse complement strand
CTTGTCGTTGTCGCCCTGGCGTTCGTGCCTGCATCCATGGCTGTCCATGCCATAACCCTTGCGTGCGGGGGAGGAACAGCGTTTCTTGGATGGCTGATGACATGGTACTTCCGTCGCCAGTCGAAGCTCCTGAGCAAAGAGGAACAACACTAGGACAGATCATGAACCGGACCATCCGGGTGAGTGCGGCGCAGCTGCCCACCGTCATCGAGGGCACATCGTTTGCCGCAAAACAACGGCGTAACACCGCAACGATCCTCTCGGCCATGCGCGTGGCAGGGGAACGGAAGACGGATCTTCTGCTCTTCGGGGAATATGCGAATCTTCATCACCGTACATGGTCCACCGATCAGAAGGAATATGTTCCCGATCCGATCCCCGGCAGATTCACGAAGACGATCGGCGCTGCTGCCCGGCGGTACAAGATGAACGTAGCCATGCCGATGTTCGGCAGGCAGAACGCGCAGCTCTCCAGCACTGTCGTTGTGTTCGACCGGAAAGGGGAGATCGTACACTGCTATCAGAAATCCCATCCTACAGAACCGGAACAGGACATGGGGATGTCTCCCGGGAATGACCTGCCGGTAATCGCCCTGGACTGTGCGCGGATCGGAATCATGACCTGCATGGACATTGAATATCCCGAGGTCGCGCAGGTGCTGATGGTGCGGGGAGCGCAGATCCTTCTGTTTCCCCATGTCCAGGCCTCCTGGGGAGAGATCGATTGGGAGATCCGCTACAGGGCTCGCGCGGTTGACACCGGACTGCCGGTCGTCTCCGCCTGCTACGGCTATCCGGACGGGGTGTGGCTTCCCGGCAAGATGATAGGCCGGACGAGCGTCGTCGGGCCGGACGGACTGATCCTGGCCGATCTCGGTCGCCGGATCGACATCCTGACCATAGACCTTGATCTTTCCCGGGGGCGGACGACGCAGTTCTTTTTCAACAAACAGTTCCCCCGGACCGAGGCACAAAGAAAGGAACCAGGCATGCCTGAGACCATACCAGTTGCGATTATCACGGGGGCCAGCCGTGGACTTGGCCGGGGAATAGCGCGCCGGCTTGCTGAGCAGGGGATGTCTCTCGTCATCAACTACGCAGGAAACGCGGATGCCGCTTCTGAGACTGTAGAGCTGTGCAAGGCGCGGCAGACCCATCTTGACCAGCGGTTCATTGCACTGCAGGCTGACATGGCGCTGCAGGATGACCGTGTCCGGCTGGTCGAGCAGACCTTGAACGCACTCGGCCGGATCGACGTGCTGGTCAATAATGCCGGCATCGGTCCGGCCGTGCGCGCAGACATCACCGAAACGACGCTGGACTCCTTCACCCATGTCCTCCAGGTCAATCTCGAAGGTCCGTACTTTATGACACAGGCAGTCGCCAAATACTGGCTGGAACAAAGACCCGACCCGATACTTCCCCACGGATTCGCCGTTGTCAATATCTCGTCCATCTCCGCCACCGCAGCATCGCTGAACAGAGGTGAGTACTGCATCTCCAAGGCCGGACTCGGAATGGTCACGCAGTTGTGGGCCGTGCGCCTCGCGGCGTCGCGGATCCACGTCTTTGAGCTCAGACCCGGCATCATGGCGACCGACATGACGGCCGGTATCAAGGAGCGCTATGACAGGCTGATAGGGGAGGGACTCGTGCCGCAACACCGGTGGGGACAGCCGGACGATGTAGGGAAGGCGGTTGGCGCGCTGGTGAAGGGCGACCTGCCGTACTCAACAGGCGCCGTGATCTATCTGGATGGCGGTCAGCACCTGAGCCGATTCTGACCTGACACTCAAACGATCATCACATTGCTCTTACACTCAACCGATTCTCGCACTGACCTGACTCTCAACCGATTGTCGCACTGGCCTGACACTCAACCGATTGACACACTGACCTGTACGAAAGGGTAGTCCGGATCATGATACGCATTGATGGAAGCGTCACACCCAAAGAGCTCCTTCCACGGGTCACACGGCTCTTTGCGCTCTCCGCGAAAAAGCTCGACCTCCTCCAGCGGTCCTGGAATCCTCGCAAAGGCACACCGGTTTTCACGGTGAACGGCGTGTACACGTCCCGGGGCTGGACGGAGTGGACGCAGGGATTTCAATTCGGATCTGCGATACTGCAGTTCGACGCGACCGGCGATGCCGCGCTGCTGGAGATCGGGCGGACGGCAACCGTGAAACTGATGGCCACACACGTGAGCCATGTGGGCGTGCATGACCACGGATTCAACAACATCAGCACGTACGGCAATCTGCTCCGCCTGCTGCGTGAAGGCCGCATGCAGGCAAGTGCCTGGGAGCAGGCCTTCTATGAACTTGCTTTGAAAGTGAGCGGGGCAATTCAGGCAGCCCGGTGGACTGATCTGGGGAACGGAGAGGGATACATCTATTCCTTCAATGGTCCGCATTCCCTGTTCGCGGACACCGTGCGTTCGCTCCGCGTGCTGGCCGTGGCGCACCAACTGGGCCATATGTTGATGGGTGAAAAGGACCGGCGCATCTCGCTTCTCGAACGGCTCATCATCCATGCCGACACGACCTCCAGGTATAACGTCTATTTTGGCGAAGGGCGGGATGCGTATGATGTCAGGGGCCGCGTTGCGCACGAATCGATCTTCAACCTGAACGACGGATCATACCGCTGTCCGAGCTCACAACAGGGGTTCTCACCGTTCTCCACATGGACGCGCGGCCTGGCGTGGATCCTCTGCGGGTTCGCAGAACAGCTCGAATTCCTCGCGACGGTTCCAGAAGGTGATTACCCCAAAGGGAAGAAGAAAGCGGAAGTGCTTTCCGCGTTTCTCAATACGGCTGAAGCTGTGGCTGACTTCTATCTCGATGAGACGCCGACAGACGGTATCCCGTACTGGGACACAGGTGCTCCGGGCCTCGCCAGGATGGGAGAATATCTCGCGAAACCTGCCAATCCGTTTAACGCGTACGAACCGGTGGACAGCTCCGCCGCACTGATTGCGGCGCAAGGGCTCCTGCGGCTGGGGGCGTACCTGAAGGGAAAGGGGAAGCGGGAGCAGGGTCGGAGGTACATCCAGGCGGGTCTCACCGTCGTGCAGAACGTCTTCGCCGAACCGTATCTCTCAACCGATGAGAAACATCAGGGCCTCATCCTGCACTCGGTCTATCACCGTCCGAACGGATGGGATGCCATCCCCTCGGGAAAGAAGATCCCCTGTGGTGAATCGACGATGTGGGGAGACTACCATGCGCGGGAACTCGCGCTGATCGTCATGCGGATGGCAGAAGGGAAAGCCGTGCCGCACTTCTATCTCACCCCACAGCAGTGAAGAATGCTTCCAGGTTGGGCATGGGAGCCTGGGCCGGGATATCGCATCCCGAAGAGATGACGAAATTCCTGCGTGAGGCCGTTGCTTCGCACAGCGCCTTCGTCTTCGCATGCACTTCCTGCGCCGGTGCGCCGACGAAGACGGCGGACGGATCCAGGTTTCCGCAAAGCACGATGTCCTCCGGCACTTTCATCAGCGCCGCAAGGATGTCCATCGGCTGTCCGAAGTGCAGTATCCGTGCACCGGCCTCGAGCTTTGCCTCAAGGTGTCCGATGCGGGCGCCGCAATTGTGCAGGATGATTTGAAATCCATCTCCCTCCACCTCCTGAACAATCCGCCGGATATACGGGGAAGAAAACTCCCGCACGGAGTTGGGAGACATGAGCCCCGCCGTAGGTTCCGCAACGATCACCCCCCGCGCACCCGCCTGCCTGAACGCGCGGGCATATGATGTCAGGAAGGCAGTCGTCTTCTCCAGCAGTTTATGGATCAGCTCCGGCTCCCCCGCCGTCTCGGCCAGCGCCTCGCTGACACCGAACAGTCTTCCGGCGAGCGAAAATGGTCCGATCATCCCGCCCAGGGGAATGGCGTCCGGGACAGACGCAGCCAGCTGCGTGACTGTTCCCAGATACACGGCCGTGCGGCGTGAGCCGACCGTCGGAACGGAGAGATTCCTGATCCCCGCCGCATCGGTCACACGTCGTCCGGTCACCGTGGGTATCTCCCAGTCCGACATGAGGATGGTGGCTCCGAATTCCTCCGCTTCAACGCTCAGGTCCATTGCAGACATGACGAACGGTGTGCTGAAGCGCCGGTGAAGTTCGCGCTGTGCAGCGACCTGTGCGTCAATATTCGTCACCATGGCCTGGACGGTGGTCCCCGTGAGGTGAGCTCCGGGGAACGTGAGCACGGGCATAGCCAGCCTGCGCGGAGAGGTGAGTATGAATTCCGAAAGAGAGTGCACGCTGCGGGTCCTTCTCATGTTACGGTGCGGAATGATCTGCAAGATCTGATGGATCGGGGAAGAGCATTTCTTCCACATAGGTATCCTGAAAACCCTCGAGTTCGCTCAGAGAAACATGCTGAATGCTGCGGGCGAGAGTGTCGAGGCGGTCCGGCGGGATGAAGAGAGCCATCTTGGCGCCGAGCAGGGCGGTGTTGCCGGAAGGGTGGATCTGGTCGGAAGCGAAAGGGAGGAGTCCGATCCTGCGGGCGCTCCCGGTATCGACATAATTGCCGAATGCTCCTGCAAGCAGGACGCGAGCGACATCATCACGGGAGATGCCGAATTCCCTGATGAGCAGCCGGATACCTGCAGCGATAGCTCCTTTTGCCAGTTGCAGTTCCCGGATGTCCGTCTGGGAGATTTTGACCGGCGGGCAGAGCATCAGCGACGGTGCCCCGTCGACAAAGCGTCCGCCGGGCTTGATGCGTCCGAGTTCCAGCGCGCTTGCGACTGCGTCCACGAGTCCGCTCCCGCAGATGCCTCGCGGCGGAACGTTGCCGAGCACATGGCAGACGAGCATTCCCTCTTCCACACTGACCGCGGACACCGCTCCCGTTGCCGCGCGCATGCCCATGTAGATGCGTGCGCCTTCAAACGCGGGGCCGGCGGCCGTTGATGCACAGATGATGCGGTCCCTGTTGCCCACCACGATCTCGCCGTTGGTTCCCAGGTCGACCAGGACGAGTGGATCGGATGATTCATGGAGCCCGGTGGCGAATATGCCGGCCAGGATATCACTCCCTACAAATCCACCGATGCACGGCAGAAAACGGACCCGTGGATTGCCGGGCGTCTCCCATCCAAGTTCCCGTGCCGTAAAATCCTTCTGCGCGAGTGTCCCGGATTCGAAAGGGTAGTGAGAGAACGGGGACACGTCGAGTGCGCAGAAGAGGTGGTGCATAACGCTGTTCCCAACCAGAACGATGTCCGTCAGGGGCGATGCCGGCACCGGGCTCGCTTCCAGAAGTTCGGACACCATCTTTCCGACTTGTGTGCGCAGAACGCTGACCAGCTTCGCGTGGCCGCCTGGCTCCATGGCATATGCCACGCGGCTCATGATATCTGCCCCAAACCGGGCCTGGGTGTTGAGTGCGCTGCGCACGGCGAGCACCTCGCCGCGCGTGAGGTCGAGAAGCTGCGCGACAAGCGTTGTGGATCCGATGTCCACAGCAATGCCGAAGCCATTGGCGGGGGAGAATGCGAAAGACGAGGTATCGGCGAGGATCTGTGCTTCCCACTGCGCAAGCTCGAGGGTCAGGTCACCGTCGGCCCGGCACTGACAGGAGAGCCGCCAGCCGGCCTCCCGCTCTGCCGGCGAAAGCATCCGTTCCTGTGCGGGGGTGACGGGGAGAGAACCTTCGAGGACACGGACACGGCATCCCTTGCACCTGCCATGGCCGCCGCAGGGGAACTCCACGCCGTAGGCGAAGAGGATGTCCTGCAGAGGAGTACCGCGGCGGGCCTCGATATCGGCACCCATCGGCCGCAGCCGGATGCGAACGGTCTCGGTCACACTGTCTCCGGTTCTGCAGCGATGATCCGGTCGTCATATGTCGGGACGACCTTGTGTCCCGGCGGCACGACGAGGAAATCGGCATCATCCCACTGGCCGCAGACGAGCCGTTCCAGCAGCGTCATGTTGCCCTTCACGCGATCGAACTTCCACCCGTGTTCACGTGCACGCTCCTCAGCGGTCCGTTCGAACTGGTCACCCGGTTCGACGCCCATCGCGATGTAGGTAATCTGACTATAGTGCTTTGTGATATCGCAGAGCTCGTCAAACAGGAACCGCGCGTTCTCCTCGCCGTATTTCTCGACGAGCTGTTCATACGTGAGGTCCATCCCTGCCTTGTTCTGGATGGAGAGCTGACGGAGTTCGCCTGTAGGTTCGCCGCGTTCGATCCATCCGGACGTGAGGAAATACGTCCCCGGGTTGTCCTGGAAGTAACGCATGTACTGGTCACGGCCGCCGAAGAACAGCGTCATGCAATCATGGCCCCTCGGAATGACCAGGGGCAGCGTCCGTGCACGCAATCCGGCGATGCCGTTGTTGCAGAGGGCGTACCCCATCAGGATGGCGTCATACCCGGGCATATCGGCGGCATCGACCGCGGCCTGCAGTCGTTCGACCATGCCACTCGCGCCGATGTCGTGAAGACCTTTGGGGAGGAACCGGAGATCGACCTGATGCGGGGAGCGCGCGATCAGGTGGCAGATCTCACGGTACAATACTTCGCACGATACGAGGTTGAATTTCATCGATCCGTTGGAGGCGTTACTTTTTTTGAAGAGGGCCACGTCAGCGGAGCATTGTGGAGAGTGCGTGCACGAACTGGGGCGATGTGCCGCAGCATCCGCCGACAAATGCGACGCCGGCATCGCGCAGTGCAGCGGCCTGTCTGGCGAACTCTTCGGGCGTCGTCCGGTATGTCACCTTCCCTTCGACCATCTCCGGGAGCCCGGCGTTGGGTTTGATCCAGATGGGAAGGTGTGTCGCAGCGCGCAACCTCCTGGCGATGGGGATATAGCCCTCCATGCCGAGGCCGCAGTTGGCCCCGATGACATCGGCGCCAGCAGCGGCGAGTTCCTCCGCAACCTGTTCCGGCGTCGATCCCATCATGGTCCGGTCCTTGTCCTTTCCGGAATCGAAGACCATGGAAGCCACGACGGGGAGTCCTGTTGTGCGGGCTGCCTGGACGGCCAGTTTCGCCTCTTCGAGATCCGACATCGTTTCAATGACGAGCGCGTCTGCCCCGGCGGACGCGAGTGCAGCAGCCTGCTCGGTGAATGCTGCGAGCATCTCGTCGGGGGTCACCTCCTCCGTCATCAGCATCTTTCCCGTCGGACCGATGGAAGCAAAGATCAAGGCGCGGCCGGCAGCAGCCTCACGGGAGATGCGGACACCGCTCGTGTTGATGTCCACAACCTTGTCTGCCAGCCCGAATCCCTCCAGGGCAATGCGATTGCTGCGGAAGGTGTTTGTAAGGATCACCGCACTTCCGGCGTCCACATAGAGCCGGGCCACCTGCCGGACCTGCTCCGGATGGGTCAGATTCCAGGCGTCAGGACATTCTCCCGCGCGAAGTCCGAGTGCCTGGAGCTGTGTTCCCCAGGCACCGTCGGTCAGTACGGGAGTCGATCGCAGAAGGCGTACAAGTGTTGGATGCAAGATCTGTCTCTCCGCCGCCGGTCTCGCTCAGGCGGCAACCAGTTTTCGTGCAAGTGCCACAGCGCCATTGGCGTTCGTGCTGTAGCCGTCGGCCCCGATCTCTTCCGCGTACTTCTCCGTAACAGGAGCGCCGCCGATCATGATCTTCACGTTGTTGCGCACGCCTGCCGCCTTCATCGCCTCAACCGTGGTCTTCATGGAGTTCATGGTGGTGGTGAGCAGTGCCGACATCGCCACCAGCCCCGCTTTCTTTTCGTTCAGCGCGGTGATGAATTTCTCCGGCGACACATCCACGCCGAGATCGATCACTTCGAATCCGGCCCCTTCGAGCATCGCCGCAACAAGATTCTTGCCGATGTCGTGCAGGTCGCCCTTGACCGTGCCTATGACAACGCGTCCCGCAGGCTCCGCGCCGCTTGCGATGAGCAGGGGGCGGATGAATTCGAGGGAAGCCTTCATGGCCCGGGCGGAAATGAGGAGTTCCGGGACGAAATATTCATTCGCCTCGTAGCGCCGGCCGACCTCGTCCATGGCGGGAATCATATACTGCTGCACCATGGCCTGAGGATCAGCTCCTGCCGCCAGCGCTTGCTGCGTGATCTCCTTCGCAGACTTGAAATTCCCCGTAAGGATTGCATCGTACAATTTCTTCAAATCTTCCATGGCAGCAGTTCTCCTGCAAAGTGTGGTTACAGTGTACCGTCTGTGTGAATAGTTTCGTAGAGTGCAATAATGTTCGCGGTCGGTGTGACCGGCTGAAGGTTGTGGCAGGGAGCGCAGATCCAGCGGGCGCCGGCGAAGATGCGGATATTGTCGCGGACTTCCGTCCGCACCTCCTCCACACTGCCGAACGGGAGCGTGTGCTGGTTGTCCACTGCGCCATGAAAGATCACCCGTTTGCCGAAATCGCGCACCAGGCCCTCGCGCTCCATGCCCGGGCACCGCCACTGAATCGGATTCAGGATTTCGATCCCGGTGACATCCAGAAGATCGGGGATGATGTCGCGCGCGGCACCGTCGGTGTGATAGAAGACGTGAATCCCGTGACTGCGCGCGAGGTCGGCCATCTTTTTCTGGCGGGGGAGGATGAACCGGCGGATCTCGGGCACCCCGAACAGCAGCGCTGTCTGTCCGCCCAGGTCCTCTGCTACATACGTGATATCCACGCGCCCCCTGCCCAGCTCATAGGTCCTCTCGTTGAGCGCATAGTAGTGGCGGAAGATGTGCTCGAGAGCAGCCTCCGCAAACTCCTGGTCGACCAGCAGATCCATCATCGCCAGTTCCATGCCGCGAAGCGCGCAGTAGAGCAGGAAGGGCTCATACTCTCCGGAGACCGTGGTGAAGTCGGCCAGGGGATGATTGGCAAACTCGTCGTACGAACCGGTCCCGTATTGTACTGCAGTCCGGCGTATCCCCCAGATATCCGCCTGAGGGTCTCCGGGGAAGTGCGTGACGGTGCGCTCCGGGTTGATGTGCAATACCCCGTCGATGTGCAGGCGGGTGTACATCTCCTCCTTGGTTGCGCACCGGAGCTCCCTGAACAGGCGCGCGGTGACCTCGTCCGTAGCCCAGTAATCCGTGGGGATACGCCAGCCAGCGTTCGCGGGGGGTCATAATATCATAAGATGCAGCATGATTCGGAGAGAAGCAACCGTTTTCGAGGGGTGTTTCATAAGCGAATTGCCGTTTCACAGAGGGGCAGGCCCGCACGGCCCAGAACATACGGACCCCGGAACACACGCACCCGGAAATACACGGACCCGGGATACACGGACCCGGGGATACACTGACCCGGGAACCCCTCCAGACCAGTTGTCATTCATCCCTGTTTCCCGTACGTTTTAACGGTCATGAAAACACACAGGCCCATACGCGGACGGGTGTTCCTCGGTCTTGTCGTGACCTTGCTGTTGTACCTGCAGCTTGCGGCCCAGGATCGCTCCGTGCACTCGTACGGTGCACTAGTCCGGGAGGACACTTCGGAACGGATCATCTACCTGGTGTTCACAGGCCATGAGTTTGCCGATGGAGGTGCGGTCATCCGCCGGACGCTGTTGCGTCACAACGTGCTAGCGTCGTTTTTCTTCACCGGCGATTTCTACAGAAACCCCTCATTCATGCCGCTGATCCGGCGGCTCCGGGACGACGGTCATTATCTGGGTCCGCATTCCGACAAGCATCTGCTCTATGTCTGCTGGGAAAAGCGGGACTCTCTGTTGATCACCCGCGAGCAGTTTGCCAGGGATCTTGAGGGAAACTTTCGTGCAATGGCGCAGTTGGGCATCCGCCGGGAGGACGCATTTGTTTTCCTCCCTCCGTACGAATGGTACAATGACAGCATTGCGGCGTGGACCAGGTCTCTGGGGTCGATCCTCGTGAATTTCACGCCCGGCACCCTCTCCAACGCAGACTATACCATCCCTTCGATGGGATCGCGCTACATTTCGTCCGATTCGATCTATCGCCGTATCCTGGCGTATGAACGCAGTTCGCCTTCCGGGCTCAATGGCTTCTTCCTGCTTCTTCACATCGGCACTCACCCTGACCGAACCGACAAATTCTATACCCGTCTGGATTCGCTGCTCTCGGCGCTGAAGAAGGCTGGGTATATATTCAGGCGATTTCCGCCCCGGAAGATCTCTCAGAGACAGGGCAGGTGATGTACAGGCTGCAACTTTTGGCAGGCGGGGTCGTATGCAGAGGCAGCGGTGCGATTCGGGGCGGACGAGGAATTGTGGGAGGTCACTGCAAGGAGCAGCGCTATGAAAGAGGGCCGGGATCTTGAGGTGGTTATTGCCGCGGGGGATCAGCAGGCACGCCAGTGGATACAGCACCACGCCGAATCTCACAAACGAGTACATGTTCTCGCTGCATGCTCTTCGGCCGACGAAGCGCACTCGGCTCTTCTCACCAACCTTATCGATCTGCTCATTCTGGATGTCAATCTGCCACCGGGAGGCGGTTTTTCACTTCTCCGTTCGCTGAACGGGAACACGCCCCGGGCGGTCATCTTTACGGCATCCTCCGAGGAACAGGCTCTGGCTGCTTTTCAGTTCCACCCCCTGGATTATCTCCTTCATCCCGTCGATCCGGCACGCCTCGGCGAAGCCCTGCGGCGCGGAGCGGATCGGGTGGAGGGTCTCCCGGTGGATGACACCGTCATGAACCTCCTCGACCAGCGGGTATCCCGTGTGCAGCTCCCCAGGCGTCTCATGGTGAAGACCGGAGGAAAGGTTCTGTTCCTGAAAGCTGATGAAATTGACTGGATTGAGGCCGACCGGGACTACATACGCATTCATAATGGTGTGCGAAAGCATCATTTGCGGGGGACGATTTCCGGCGTGGAACAGCAGCTTCCGGACGAGCGGTTTGTCCGTATCCATCGATCGACCATTGTCAACGTGGACAGAATTCGTGAAATGCAGGCACTGAGTTACGGGGAGTACGCGGTTATACTTCTGGACGGGACACGATTGACGCTGAGCCGTTCATTCAGGGAGAAAGTATTCAGCCGGCTCATGACCGCGGCCTGACCTCAAAAATCCGCAATCCGTCGCGTCCTTACGCGGTTCATCGTTCCCGCCGTTGTTTCAACCCCGGAATAGAGTACCATTCCCGCAGGATGGGGTATATCCTCGGGGATGTTCACACATGAGGAGATGCATGCGTAGCCGTAGAATGTGGCTTGTCCTGGCTCTCCTGACAGCTCCCGCAGGGTGGTGTGTCTGCGAATCAGCCGGCGCTGACGGTCTGGATCCTTCGCGCGAGATCGTGCAATATGCACATCGTGCGTGGACGAAGCGCGACGGACTTCCGCAAAATACTGTCGGCGCCATAGCACAGACTCCCGACGGGTACATGTGGTTTGGGACCGTAGAGGGACTTTCGCGATTCGACGGCATGGCGTTCCGCAATTTCAACGTCCGCAATACTCCCCACCTTCTCATGAATTACATTTCCGCACTCTGCGTTGCGCGTGACAGCACGCTGTACATCGGCAACTACGGCGGAACAATCCTCCGGTCCCGCAACGGAACGATCCGTCCCCTCGCAGGCCCCAACGACCTTGAACAGTTGATGATCAGAGATCTCGTGGAGGATCGCCAGGGAAACATTTGGGCCACGAGCACCAACGGATTGATCCTGATCAAGGGGGATTCGATCCGCAAGGTGTATACGATGGCGGATGGTCTGCCCCTTCACATGGTCAACGCCGTCTGCGAGACCTCCCGTGGCAGTCTGCTGGTTGCCACACCCGCGGGGATCTGGATCCGCAACGGCGACTGCTTCGAACCGTGGATGAAAGGGCCGGACACAAAGACAAAGCTGGGATACGGATTCGAATTTGCCACGCCGCATGTACTGGGAGCGGTCCCGACGCAGCTTCTCTGTGACCGCGACGGGAGTCTCTGGATCGGCACCGCTGACCGCGGACTTTTCGTGTACCGGCAGGGAACGCTCACGCCTCTCGGAGAAGGTGCAGTCCCTTTGGATTCGCACATCCTTCGTCTGTACCAGGACAGCAGGGGATCCGTCTGGATCGGTACAGCAAAACGCGGACTGTACCGGTTCGCAGATGGCCGCTTCACCTCGTTCAACTCCGAAGATGGCCTCTCGGGCAACGAGGTGATGAGCCTGTTCGAAGACCGGGAAGGAAACCTCTGGGCCGGCGTGTCGACGGCGGGTGTCAACCGCTTCACCAACAGCAGGTTCACGACATTCCGGGTTGGCTCGAATGTCATCGAAAACATGGTCTGGTCGGTGGGGGAAGATCCGAAGGGTCGGATCGTGGTCAGCACGGCAGCGGGCACGCTCTTTGCCTATGAGACCAAACGATTCCTGCCGGCACCGGAATACAGCAAGCAGGTGATGGGAGTTGCATCGGCGTACCTGCGCGATCGGAGCGGTGCCTTCTGGATCACCGGAAGCGGGGGTCTGGTGAGATATGCCGGATCATCATCGAAGCACCTTGCGTCGGGGAATTTCACCGGTGTCGCCGAGGACCCCTATGGCCGCCTCTGGTTTCCCAGTCCGGAGGGGATTTTTGTCTATGATCATGGGCGGCTGACCAGGGTGGAGATCGGGAAATCCAAGATCCAGTATTCCGCCCGGCAGATCATATTTGACAAGAAGGGAAATCTCTGGCTGGCAACGCGCAGTCACGGCGTCGGACGCGTCCACGTTCCCCCGCCGGCAGCCGGACCCCTGGCCATTGATACCTCGGACATCCACTGGGTCTCACGTGGACGCGCAAAGACACCGGCATGGATTCTGACGATGTCGCTGGACTCCCTTGGCGGGCTCTGGGTCACGACGATGGGCGCCGGTCTGATGTGCGTACGCGGGGATTCTGTGAAGACCATCACATCAAACGAGGGACTGCCTGAAGAGTTCATCTACACAGCACTTCCCGATGATAAGGGGTCGCTCTGGTTCCCATCGAACAATGGAGTCTACCGGGCGCGCACAGACGACCTCTACGCGCTTCTGGACGGTGCGCGCGAGACCGTGCCGTTCGAACCATTCGGATTGAGCGACGGCATCTACAGCGATGAGTTCAACGGCGGGTATCAGGCCAGTGCGCTCAAAGGAAGCGACGGCCGTCTGTGGTTCCCGACGACAGCCGGGGTTGTCATGGTCGATCCGGCAAAGATGCCGACAAACCGTGTTCCGCCTGCAGTCGTGATCGAACGGGTCAAAGTCAACAACATTGAAGGCGTTGCGGCCTCCGGCATCACATATCCGCCGGGCGCGGGAGATCTCGAGTTTCATTTCATGGGATTGAGCTTCACTGCCCCGGAGCGTGTGCGGTACCGCTACCTCCTCGAGGGATTCAACCGGCAGTGGATAGAGGCGGGGGACCGGCGCGATGCGTTCTACACGAACATTCCGCCCGGGACATACCGGTTCCGTGTCCAGGCGGCGAACAGCAATGGAGTCTGGAATGAAGCCGGGACGGCGATTGCGTTCACCCTCCGACCTCATTACTAGAACTTGCCCATGCGCAGGTCCAGATTCTGGAAATGCAGCTTCAGCCGCACTTCCTGTTCAACACGCTGAACAGCATCATGGTGCTGATCCGTCAGCAGCCTGACCTTGCCAGCCGCATGGTGGCCCGCCTGAGTGAGTTCCTCCGGTTAACCCTCGACAGTGCCGGGATGCAGGAGGTCCCGTTGCGCAGGGAACTGGAATTTCTCGACCGCTACCTGCACATTGAGCGGATCCGTTTTGGGGACCGACTGCAATTCGAGCAGCATGTCGACCCGTATCTTCTGGATGCCCTTGTTCCGAATCTGATTCTCCAGCCCCTGGTAGAGAATGCCATCCGTCACGGTGTATCAAAGCGGCGGGGGCCGGCGCTGATTACGGTGTCGGCGGAACGCTCGAATGGCTCGCTGACCATCCATGTGCGCGACAACGGCGCCGGCCTTTCGTCGCGCGCCGGGAGCGTGATCAATGAAGGGATCGGCCTCCAGAACACGCGTCAGCGGCTGCACCATCTGTATGGTAATGCGTTTGCGTTCTCCCTGGAGAGTCTTCCCGAGGGAGGAGTCGATGTCGTCCTGACGTTGCCCTTTCACAACCCGAGTATCTGATCATGGACCGAATTCGCACGCTCATAGTCGATGATGAGCCCCTGTCCCGTCAGGGCATTCGAGCCGTCCTGGAGAAAGATCCCGAAATCCAGGTCCTTGGAGAAGCCGCTGATGGCCTCGAGGCGCTCGAACGGATCAGAGCGGATCATCCCGACCTGGTGTTCCTGGACGTGCAAATGCCGGAGATGAACGGATTCGACGTGCTGGATGCGCTTGCTCCCGAAGAACTCCCGCTTGTGGTTTTTGTCACCGCCTATGATCAGTATGCTCTGAATGCATTCCAGGTACACGCGCTGGACTATCTGCTCAAACCGTACGAGGACGAGCGGATGCTGGAGGCTCTGGATCATGTGAAGGTGCAGCTGCGTCAGAAAAACGGGACGCACACGACGAAGCGGCTTCTGGACATGCTGGACACGACAAAAGGGGAGCGTAACAGGACAGGAAGGATCATGGTGCGGAGCGGCGGGAGGATCACGTTCGTGCGGGTGGATGATGTCGACTGGATTGAAGCCCAGGGTGACTACGTCTGTCTCCACACGCAGGGGAAAAAGCATCTTGTGCGGGAAAAGATCAGCGACATGGAGGCGCAGCTCTCCCCCGAGCACTTCCTCCGGATCCACCGGTCGACCATGATCAATGTCTCACGGATCAAGGAGATGCAGCCGCTGTTTCATGGCGAGTACTCCGTGATGCTGCAGGACGGCACGCGTCTGACGATGAGCCGTTCATTCCGTGACAAGGTGTTTGACCGCCTCACCGGAGCCGGCTAGTGCCCGGTGTCGGATGCACCGGGCGGACGCGGATGGCGCCAGGGAGGGAGGGCCATCCGCGCTTGAGACCCGACCCGGGATCACCGACTGCCGAACTCGACGGGAGCAGCCGGTTGTACTGCCACAAAGTCAAATGATCCGGGTTTGACGTACTGGTTGTAGAACCAGGCACAGAGGGTTCTTACCCTCTCGCTGTCATCGAATCGCGCAGCCTGTCTCACCGCATACACTCCCCGCGGATCGCCGATTCTGCAGAGCGAAAGCGCTGCCACAATGCGCGATGATTCCTCATCGCTGTTGCGCAACATCTGCATCAGCGGCAACACACCCCGTGACGCCTTCTCCTCTCCCAGCATGAATGCCGCACTCTCCTTCAACCCCCGGTTCTGCGACTGGAGGCCATTGAGGAGATTTGTCACGACGATGTCTTTGGTGATTTTCGGCGTCACCGGGACCTTGTCGGCTGCCCAGGAAGTCGCCGTCACCGCAAAAACGACTCCCACAGTGAGACATTTCTTCAGTGTGGCGTGCATTGGACCCTCCGTGGTGTAGATGAATTGCGCCCGCTTCGGACTACACTGAATATACCGTGTGCCCGGAGGGGAAGATGCATTTTTGGGACGGAGTCGCTTCGCCGCACGGTCAATGGATCAGAAGCCGGGACAAAGCGCACTGTATGATCGATGCGGGAGTTGTGCTGTGATGGTGAACGGAGGCGGTGACCCCGCAGTGATCCTGGAACAGTCGCGCGTGTGCGAGACTCCGTTTCTCCACCTCGGCGCTGCAAACCTGCGCCTCGTCGCAAACGCGTTGTCCACATCCTCCTTGTGTCGTACCATGGTGTACCGTTGTTAGCCTGAAGGTCATAATCCCGCTGAACGGCCTCCGGAGGATGAACATCCTGGTGAGTGGAGACGGGGTGCCGTTCAGGCGGGGTGTGTGCGGGCACACCACAAGGGAGGTGATGCGATTCGAAGGTTGATACGCCTTTCGTCCTGTTCCATATTCCCCAGTATTTCCATCTTCTCCCCGGCTGCATGAGGATGAGTATTCCGTTCCCTGCGGCAATGTGCTGCACGGACGGACCGGGGAAGAACTACGTCTGTTCACTTTACAAGGGAGACTCCCTATGAGCAAGAGAACAGTGCTCCTGTTGGCGTTGATGCTGCTGATCCCGACGCTCCTCTGTGCAGCGGGGAAAATCAGAGGTGTCATCGTTGACAAGGAGACCCGCGACCCACTCGTCGGTGCCAACGTTTCCATCGTGGGCACAGCGTACGGCGCGGCGGCGGATGTCGATGGCGCATACGTCATCGTGAACGTCCCGGCAGGAGTATACACGCTGCGAGCTACGTTTGTCGGGTATGCGCAGTTTACGGTGTCCAACGTGCGGGTCAACAATGATCTCACCACGTCCATGGACTTCGCCCTCTCGAGCGAAGCAGTGGCATTGCAGGCGGTCGAAATCGTCGCTGAGCGTCCGCTCGTAAACAAGAGCGCAACCAATGCAGTGCGCATCAATACGTCCGATGACCTTGCCGCACTGCCCGTCCGCGGTCTCAATAACATCCTTGCGGTCACACCGGGTGTGGTGTTTCAGGACGGTGCGGTGTTCATCCGCGGCGGCCGCATCGATGAGACCGGCTACTACCTCGAAGGGGTGAACATCCGCAATCCGTTGACCGGAGCCAGGGCTGTGACCCTTGTGCAGGATGCCATAGAGGAAATCCAGGTGCAGGCCGGCGGGTACAATGCCGAATTCGGGGGAGCGAATGCCGGCATTATCCAGCAGCAGCTGCGATCGGGAACGTCAACCTGGAAGGCCAGCGCTCAGTACATCACAGACAACGTGACCCTGAAGGGCAAGAGCGCGGCATTCGACGGCAAGAAGCGCCTCGGCGCAAACTGGTACGGTTACACCGAATTCACAGGCAGCGTGAGCGGTCCGGTGCTCGACGACCGGTACAAGCTGTTCGCGCTCTTCAACTATCTGTACCAGCGGGATCAGAATCCGCAGCCGTATCCCGGCATCAACCTCGGACCTGTCGTCGGTCAGACCGGTGACACCATCAACCTGACATATCCCGCCGGGTCGCTGCTGAAAAACCCCCGCCAGGATATCACAGGAACCGGCACCCTGACGATGGATTTCACTCCGATTACCCTGCGCCTTGCCGGGACGTATACAGGGACGACGCGGTACAACGCGTACAACTCGCACCGCAATGCCGGAGCCCTCGCCAATCTCCTGAATACAGACCGCAT
>JAGDMK010000357.1 GCA_017860635.1 Bacteroidota bacterium | reverse complement strand
CGTCGCAGTATTTGAATCTGACACGGCGGATTCAGTCGCCGGGGCGTATTCATTCGCCGAGGCGGATTCTCTCGCCGAGGCGAATTGACTGCCCGCGGCAGGTTCATGCATCGCAGTGGACTCAAGGACCGGACCGGGCTCACCGGTTGTGGCGGAACCATCCCTCTTGCCGGACTCGCCGGCAGACGCGTCTGGTTCGTCAGAGACAGTGTGCCGGGACGTCTCAGCGCTTCCGGCCTCGTTCCCCGTTCCAATCCAGCGATTGATCAATGACCCCAGTTCATTCTCACTCACTGGTTTTGTCATGGTGTCGTCCATTCCCGATGCGAGACATCGTTCTTTGGTGTTTTTCTGCCCCTCTGCTCCCAGAGCAATGATCACGGTATGTTTTCGAGCGCCTTCCATTGTCCGTATCGCCGCAGTCGCCGTAAATCCATCCAGATCCGGAAGAGAGCCGTCCATGAACACCACGTCGTATGCGGCTGTCCGCACTGCCTGCACAGCCTCGAGCCCATTGGACACGCAATCGACGCGGCATCCCATTGCGGTGAGGAGCGCGCATATCGCATTCCGGCCTGCAGCGTCCCCGTCGGCAACGAGAATGCGGATGTGGCTCCTGGCGGTCGGGACGCTTCCTGTTTCCGTATGCATCGGACGAACCAGAATTCGCTCCCCTTCCCTTCTTCACTGTTCACCCCGATGGTGCCGCCCATCAGCTCCGCGAGCTGTTTGGAGATCATCAGACCCAATCCGGTGCCGCCATATTTCCGCGTCGTGGACCCGTCGGCCTGCGAGAATGGAAGGAACAACCGCGCACGCCCCTCCGTCGCAATGCCAATCCCGGTGTCGCTCACGGTGAAGCGGAGATGAACATCCGCGTGCGATTCAGCATCGAGCGTCACCCGCACACCGATTTTCCCTTGCTCCGTAAACTTGGTGGCGTTGCAGAGGAGGTTGACAAGAACCTGACGGAGCCGGCCGGGGTCACCGTGAACGGTTGCCGGGATGGACCCTTCTATCGTGCAGGAAAGCTCCAGGTGCTTCTGATGTGCCCGCGGAGCGATCAGGTCGACCGCCTCTTCCACGACGCCCCGCAGATCAAAGTCAGTGCGCTCCAGCATCAGGGTTCCCGCTTCCATCTTGGAGAAGTCGAGGATACCATTGATCGTAGTCAGGAGCGACTGTGCTGAGTTCCGGATGGCCTCGGCAAATTCGCGCTGATCTCCGGTCAGGGATGTTTCGAGCAGAAGGCCCGTCATTCCGATCACACCATTCATTGGTGTCCGGATCTCGTGACTCATGTTGGCCACGAACTCGGATTTCAGACGGGATGCATGGATTGCCTCTTCTTTTGCCTGCCGGAGTTCGACCGCCTGGAGTTCGAGCAGCCGGGCCTGTTCTTCAGCCTTTGACTTTGCCTCAAAGAGCTCAGCTGCATGAGCGGTCAGGGCCTGTTCGGCCATCTTCCGTTCCGAAATGTCGCGCGATACAACCACCACACCCATCACATGGCTGTCGCGGGTGAGCAGGGACGTTGTCAGCGACATCCAGAATTCATTGCCCGTCCGCGTACACCCGAGCAGATCACCGCTCCACCCGCCGCGCAATGTTCCGCGAACGACCCCCCGGAGCTGGTCGGCGGGGACCTGACCGGAGAGCAACTCCTCGACCCTCCGTCCGACGATGGTGTCGGGTGTATAGCCGAACCGTTCCACTGCGGCCCGGTTCCCATACGTGATGCGCCCGTGTGTGTCGGTGATCACCACGAATTCACCGATGGACTTCGTGACATGGGCGAGGCGTTCCAGTTCCAGTAGGCGCCGGTCTGCTGCACCGCGGTACAGCGCAATTTCGAGCGTTGTGTGCAACTCCCGTTCTTCGAACGGTTTCAGGACGTAGCCGAATGGCCCGGTCGTCTTTGCCCGCTGCAGCGTCGCTTCGTCCAGATGTGCGGTCATAAACACAATCGGGATGCCCTGTGACTTCTGTATTTCATGTGCAGCCTGGATTCCGTCGATATTTCCCGCAAGTGTGATATCCATCAGAATCAGATCGGGATCCAATGCACGCGCACGGAGTATTGCATCCTCGCCGGAGGCAACCATCGCAACAACGTCATACCCCGACCGCTCCAGAGTGTTCCGGATGTCGTTGGCTACGATGCGTTCGTCTTCGACGACAAGTATACGTGCGATGGACATACGCTCTTCTGCCTTACACGGATCGTCGTGCCGGGAGTCCTAGAATCTCTTGATTCCACACGAACCGGGAACGCTCCTCATCACGCTCATCATCAAGAGAAAAATACCTGCAGTCTGTGAAATGTGCCGGTCCGCGATCTGCCCACTCATGACCGCAGATCGGACACCGTTCCAGTTCATCCGTTGCAGGGAACAACTGCTTACCGCGTGGTTTCATACGTCCCCTTTTGTGCCGACTGATCCATGAGGTGCTGATGAAGTGAACTCATGTCATGTGGTTTGCACAGGACATCTTCAATCGATGCCGCGCGAGCCTGCTCGCGGACGGCAGGAGGGAGGTAGCCGGACATGAGGATCATCCGCGCGCGGACATTCCGCGCCTGCAGTGCCCGTGCCAGCTCGACGCCGTTCATCCCTGGAAGGAAATAGTCGATCAACACAACGTCGGCACCCGACCAGGTACATTCCCGGAGCGCATCCTCTGCCGTCGGCACACCATACGTCCCGTATCCCAGGGACGACAGATAGGTCATCAGGGCCTTGCGAAAGAGCTGGTCATCCTCGACAACGAGGATCGTATGCAGCCGTTCTGCCGATGCTCCGATCTGCTGACTCACCAAGCCTCCCATTATTCTCCGCGAAAGGAAGTCCAAAAGGCATGCCAGCCACGGAATCGATTGAAATTGATAGAAATATGGGGAATTGAGGGACTTTGGAGGGCGGAGCGCAGACATGGGCCAACCGCTCGTGCTGAATATCAGCCACTTGAGCGGAAGGGGGGACTTCGAAACGGTTAATCGCCGGGAGAGTCGAGGGTTTCCCGGACGGCTTCAAGAAATTCCGTGATTTTGAAGGGTTTGCGGACAGCCCGAAGGTGCTCTTCCTGGAGGAGAGAGGAGATCACTTCATCGGATGTATAGCCAGAGCAGAACATGGCCTTCAGGGACCCGTTGATCTTTTTCATTTCCATATAGGTCTGTCCCCCATCCAAACGGGGCATGATCAGATCCAGAATCACCAGGGAGATCTCCCCGGACCGTTGCCGGTAGATTTCCAGCGCTTCGACCCCATCGCACGCCGTGACGACCTGGTATCCGTGGTCGGAGAGAATGTCCCGCCCGAACTCCAGCATCGGAAGCTCGTCATCCACAAGCAGTATCAGTTCGGTCTTCCGCGCCCGGTGGTCATCTCTCCGCTCCGGCACCGGCCGCAGCGGATTGTGAATCGGAAGAAGAATCCGGAATGTGCTTCCCTTCCCCGGACTGCTGTCCACCAGTATTGCCCCCTTGTGGCCCCGAACAATAGTGTACACGATGGAAAGACCTAATCCCGCCCCCCGGCCCGATTCCTTCGTCGTGAAGAACGGATCGAAGATCCTGTCGGCAATCTCCCGGGGGATCCC
>JAGDMK010000356.1 GCA_017860635.1 Bacteroidota bacterium | reverse complement strand
TTCTTCGCGGAGACAAGAATGGTGGTTTGGTGCCCGTCGTTGAACTTGACAATGCCAATCCGTTTTGCTACAGAGTACGTGTTCGTGGGTGGAGGGTGTGCCAGACATTGACCAAAGACATCTGACCTACGTAAAAGACCTCCAGCCGACGGAGGGGAGGCTAGCTTCTTTTTGAGGGGGGGCGGGTGCGTTTCACTCGAGCCCCGGTCCGCCGCAAAACATTGATTACTCATCGTCCAAGGCGCTCTGCAGATGAACGATCTCCTCCAGTATTTTGAAAACAACAAGAAGAATCGCATACATAAGTGGACCCACTATTTCGAGATTTACGATCGATACCTCTCACGTTTTCGGGGGACAGCAGTGCATCTCCTCGAAATCGGCGTGTATCACGGCGGCTCTCTCCTGATGTGGAAACACTACTTTGGCAACCAGGCGAAGCTGTTCGGTCTGGATATAAATCCGGATTGTCGTCAACTTGAAGAAGATCAAATCAAGATTCTGATCGGGGATCAGAGTGATCGACGCTTTCTGGAATCCCTTAAAGCACAGTTGCCGCGCATAGATGTGCTCATTGATGACGGCAGTCACACGATGAAGGGACAGATCAATACCTTTGAAGTCCTCTTTCCACATATCTCGCCGACTGGCGTGTATATCTGTGAAGACCTTCATACGTCGTACTGGATGGATTACGGGGGTGGTGTGCGAAAGTCCGGAACCTTTATAGAGTATACCAAGGACTTTGTGGACCAAATCCACGCCTGGCACTCCGAGGATCGGAAAAGGCTCCCGGTCTCGGACTTTACCCGATCGGCCTATGCGTTGCATTACTATGACAGCATGCTTGTCATCGAAAAACGGCCAATCGAACAGCCGACGCATCGGATGACAGGTGTACCAGCAGTCCCTTCAGAGCCACTGCCCCCAGAGATTTCGACCAAAGACAAGATTGCGAGGAAGGTGAAACGGATGAAAGATAGGGCGAGGTCATTCCTCAACCCCCGGCGGGCGTGATGACTCTCTCAGTGGGCAATAACTCTCTCAGTGGGCAATAACTCTCTCAGTGCGACGTGACGTTGTAGTCGTCATACGATCTATGACGACTCATGTGGCATTCCGGATGAACAAAGCGATCAAGCGTACCCTGGGCCTTCACCGATACCTGTAAACCAAGATGTCTCAATGGGCGCGCTTGTTCAACCATTCCGTCAGCAGATCAAGAAACCCCTCCGCAAAGCGCTTCTCTAATCCAGCATACTCCATCGGACTCCCGGTTACCGCTTTCTGAAATAGGTGATTGACGCCGGGGATGACCGTGACTGTGATGTCCGGATTGCCGTGTTTGCTGAGAGCCGCTTTCATTGGTTGAAGATTCAATCCGGGCGGGACCTGCTGGTCGAGTTCGCCAAAGATGGCAAGCACGGGACAACGGATCTTCGCCAGATCGTTGGCAGGGTCGTATGATGCGAAGAACCCGAACCAGGGACTCCGTACAGCCTCCATCTGCATGTCGGTTCGTGCCGCCAGGAGAGAATCGGGATTCGACATCGAAGCTTTCTGTTCGGCTGGCAGCCGATCAAGGCTCCAGCGCATCTCACCCATCAGCGTTGCGCGCAGTTCTTCCCATCCCTCTTGCGCGCGGACCGTGGCGAACACGCGTCGCTGCAATGCCAGGCCGCGCTGAATGTTCTCCTCGCTCTCGCCTTGTGCCCGGCCCAGCGCCTGTATCTGTGAGAGGATGAGTGAATCTCCGCGAATGCCCGGTCCGGCGAGCAATACCGCGAATGCCACTTCGGGAGACCCGGCCGCAACCATTGCGGCAACATGAGATCCCTCGCTGTGTCCGAGCAGGCCGATCTTTGCAGTCTGGATCTCGGGCCTCTTCTTAAGATACTGAAGCATCGCACGAACATCGGTTGCGAAGTCAGCGGTGGTCGATGTGCTCATCGAGCCCGTTGATCCACCGACGCCCCTGTCGTCGCATCTCAGCACTGCAAACCCTTGGCGCGTGAGGTGATCTGCAAGGATCTTGAACGGCGCAAAACCTAGGATCTCTTCGTCCCTGTTCTGCGCACCGCTGCCTGTGATAAGTATTACGGCAGGGAAGGGCCCGCCTGCTGGCGGCATGGACAGCGTTCCGGCTAGTGTGACATCCTCATGCGCAATCCGGACTTCTTCTTCGCGATAGGGCGGCGGGACGACAACTTCAGCAGGCTTGGACCCGGAGGTCCGGTGAAGACGGAACTTCGCGGTTATACCGGCCTGCCGGAAATCGCCGGTGATGGAGTCGCCCGCGAGAGTGCCTTCGAACACGGCGATTCCCAGGCTCATCTGGGGAAGGACGATGGCCCCCTCCCAGTCTCCGGCTATCCGCTGCTGGGCGAACAGTCCGCCGGCGGCGAACACAAATGTCAGGAGACACAGCGCGAGGATTCTTTGAGTTTTCATGACTGTATAGTTCCCTACAAGTGAATAGTTGGATCACATGAACAGTCGGGCCACGTGAACGGCCGGAGCGTCTGAGCATTCGAGCCACATGAACAATCGCATCAGAGTTGGCTGTTCTGATTGTCGCCACCTTCATGTGTCAGTCGCCGGTACAACAGATACGGGTAGACGAAGCCCGCGACGACGGATGAGACGATGAGCCCGGGTAGAAGCACATACCCCCATTGCACGCCGAGAAACGCCGCGAGCGCCGTCAGCACTCCCGTCACCGTAAACATCCAGCCACCAACGATGTGGCTCTTCTGCCAGACCGTGTCGGAGACGAGCGTCCATGGTGTCTTAATGCCAAAGAACCAGTTCCGGGGCACCTTCGGCAGGTAGTTGCCCAGGACGGCGAACAGGATGCCAAGCGCTATCCCCATCATCGAAGGCGGGATGCGGCCCTCGTGCGAGGCGAATAGTGTCAGGAGCAGCAGAACAAGCATGAAGGCCAGGGTAATGTCCCGAAGCAGCATCAGTACATGATACCGGGATTTGATGCGCGACCAGATCGGATCGATGAATGGCAGAAAGGTCAGCATCAGGTAGATTCCCACGGTGAGGCCAACGATCATGAACAGGAAATTGGATCGCTGCATGGTGTCGTCGACATTGCCATGGAAATCATAGTGAGATGGAACCTGATCGGGGAGCGACGGGCCGAACAGCGCCACCAATGCCAGGACGGCCACAATGATTCCCCATGCAAAGACGTCGCGCTTCCATGTCCAGGACATGATGATCACTTTCTGCTGTGAAACTTCGTGAAGTACTCCATGGCCATCTCGACGACGGTCATGTTGAGGGAGTAGCGTATGAACTGCCCCTCTCGGTGCGTTTCCACCAGATCCGCCCTCTTCAGGATGTCCAGATGATGCGAAAGGGTCGGCTGGGTTATCTGGATCCGCTCGAGCATCTCCGACGGCGTCCGGCTCTTGTCACGCAGGAGTTGGATGATCGCCAGCCGGGTGGGATCTCCGAGGGCTTTGAAAACGCCATTGAGAGGGGTCATCGATTCCTACATATGTACATGGCTACATATATCTCAAAGTCTAATATACACCAAGAACGAGGCGTTGTCAAGAGGAATCTCTAGGGGGAATCTTCAGAGGGGAATCCTCAAGAGGGCGTTCGACATGGCAGTCAAGAAGGATGCCGCCGGGAGCATGACGATCCGGTGGCTTCCCGAAATGCTCTGCAGCGATCAATCGATGGCCTCCGGCAATCCCGAAGGCGCAGTTTTCAACAACTGCCGCGTGGGGAACCACATTCATGTTCTCAGTCGCGCAAATCTATGATAAAGCGTGGGGAGCACCACCAGCGTGAGAAACGTGGACGTGATGAGACCCCCGACGACGACGGTCGCCAGCGGTCGCTGAACTTCAGAGCCGGGCCCGGAGGCGAACAGCATCGGAATCAAACTGAAGATCGCTATGGAAGCAGTCATCAGCACCGGACGCAAGCGGTCGTGGCTCCCCCTGACGATCGCATCCTCCACCGGAACACCTTCCTGCTGAAGCTGTGCAATGTGCGATACCAGGACCAGTCCGTTCAACACCGCCACACCGAACAGGACGATGAATCCGACAGACGCGGGCACGGAGAGATAGAGCCCCGACACAGAGAGCGCAAACACACCGCCGATGAGTGCGAACGGCAGGTTCGTGAGCACCAGCAGGGCCTGACGCATTGAACCGAATGTGAGGAAGAGAAGGAGCAGGATCAACCCGACAGCGACCGGCACGATGATCATGAGTGTCCGCATGGCGCGCTCCTGATTCTCAAACTGTCCTCCCCACGTTGTGTAGTATCCGGGGGGAAATGAAACTCTCTTCTGAATCGCCTCCCGCGCTTCCGCAACATATCCCCCGATGTCGCGGTCCGTGATGTTCATTTCTATCCCGATCCTGCGCAGTCCATCCTCACGACTCACCTGCAAGGGGCCTTCCACGACCGCTATCTCCGCAAGCTGATGCAAAGGCACATTGTAACCCCCGGGTGCGGGAACGAGCGTGCTGCTGATCGTCTCCAAGGAATTCCGGTGCTCGAGCGGGTAGCGGACGGTGACGTCAAACGTCCTGTTCTCTTCATAGAGCTGCGTAGCGGCTTGACCGCCGACGGCGATCTCGATAACCTGCTGAACGTCCCGGACGTTCAACCCATGTCTGGCGATCTTGTTCCGGTCGATGGCAACCACCAGGTAGGGCTGGCCGGCGATGCGCTCGATCACAAGGTCCGCCGTGCCGCGGATCTGCCGTATGACCGTTCCGATCTCATCTGCTTTTGTTTTGAGGACCTGCATGTCCTCGCCGAACAACTTGATGATCAACTGTGTACGCGTGCCTGCCACGAGCTCGTCAATGCGGCACTGGATGGGCTGACTGAAGCTGAATGCCATCCCGGGGATGACTGCAAGCTCGCTCCGCATCCTGTCGATCATCTCCTCCCGGCCGGCAGCGCTCTTCCACTCGGACCGCGGCAGGAAGACTCCCGTGAACGCCGTCTTTTCGATCCCCTTTGCTTCCAACGATACCCCGGTCTGCCCCGTCCGTGAGACCACAGTGACCAGCTCCGGGAATCGCTTCAGCTTCTGCCCGACCAGCGTGGTGACCTCCAGAGACTTCGAAAGCGAGACCCCCGGCAGAAGCTGCACGTCCATGTCGAACGAACCTTCGTCCATAATGGGAATAAATTCGGTGCCCAGGGACGTGAAGGCGAACAGAGCCACGACCAGCAGTGCGACCGCCGACGAAATCACCAGGCCCTGCTTGCGCATCGACCA
>JAGDMK010000355.1 GCA_017860635.1 Bacteroidota bacterium | reverse complement strand
GGTTTGATGTTGCGCGGGAATTCACCGTCGGCCATCCCCAGAATCGCCACAACCCGGAACGGAAGCGGCCGCATCGGCTTCATCGAACAGAACGTGATCCCGCCGCCGAGAAAACGCATCCACGGCCCGGAATCGGACTGCAGTGCCGTGAACAACGACCGCAGCACACCACTCTCAATGGGCAGGTCGTAACCGCCGTCCTCGCTTGCCGAGACAGCACTGGCGATCACATCCCGAATCCCTTCGCGGCTTTCTAGATACTTCGGCGTCGGAGCAATGAACCGGTCAAGCCACTTCGAGAGAACCTTCTCCCACTCGATCATCGCTTTGGGAGTCCGGAGGTCATCCACCCATTCACGCAAAGTCTGCATGAATCCGACGAAGCGGTCAAGAAGGTCGACGTGCTGACCTTCAATACTGTCGAAGGGGAGGAGTTTCTGGAAGATCGGAATGCCGTCTCCTGCAACTGCACGAGGCAGACCGACGCCGAGGACCATCCGCTCAAGTCCCCACGTCCATGTGTACTGCTCGGATTCAGGGAGATTCCATTGCCGTTTCTGCTCTCCGCTCAGTCCCCACCGGATGCCTGCTTCCTCCACCCATCCACCAAGCGTGTCAAGTTCATCTACGCCGATGCCGAATGTCTCCCTGACGGGATCAATGCGGAGGAGATCCAGGATCAGGTCAGCATCAAATCTTGTAGAAGGGAGATCCAACAGGCGGATCCACGCGTCCACCACAACGTCAATCTGCCCGATGACCCGGTCGGTTATCTCGTAAGGAAGGAAGTGCTGTTCCCGGCGGGAGGAGGAGTCTCCGGACCGCCGGCGCGGGAAAACGGCCTGGATATAGGGTGCATAGACGTTGATATCCGGGGCAAGCACAAGGATGTCTTTCGGGAGAAGCGTCGGGTCCTGATCCAAGATCTGTGCCGGGGTCTTCGAAGAGTGCAGCTGTGCCCGATCCTTCTCCCTCGGCTTCAACGACGAACCGGATGAAATCGCGGCCCTGCTTTCCCAGGGAGCCAAGAAGAGCGTGGGGAACGTCCACATGCATCAGTTCCGCGGAATACTCGAGGTCGGTCCGCACTCGCAGACGTTCGTCGGCAATGTGATCCCATTTCTCGCGGGAGGGATTGAGGACGTAAACACGTACGGTGGTCTGCGTGCCGAGAGCACCGAGGATGTCCACATAGGCCGGGGAAAGGGAGCTGATCCCGAACACGCTGACACGTTCCGGGAGTCCCGGGATCCCTTTCTTCATTTCCTGGAGGAACGACTGGAAGAGCCGCGCCCTGTGCGGTTGTGCGAGTGTCTCTGTAATGTGTTTCCAGAGCTTCGCCTGCCATTGTTCATCAGATCCGAGTTTCTTCGTTTTGCCGGCTTCCCATGCCTCGAGCCAATCCATGCGGTAGACGAGATACCTGTTGAAAAGCTCTGCAAGCCGGACAGCCAGGTCGAAACGGCGGATGCTGTCCCCCTTGCTCAGGTAGCCATGCAGCGGTGCGTGGTCTCCGACGAACGTGTCGTCGTCCAGAATACGAAGGATGTGCCATTGCAGTGTTTCTGCATCGTACGGGGAGCGGAGCGGCAAGGAGGGGTCTGCGGTTCGATACAGATCCCAGATGAACTGACCCGGACTGCGGTACCGCATGTTCGCAGCGACACCCAGGGAGCGGGCGAGGTGGAGGTCCATCCATTCTCCTATCGTCCGCTCATGGACCACCACCAATTCGGGCGCGAGCGGCATGGAGAGTGGATGCATCGTGATGTCGGAAGCGAATTGATCGGCGAGCAGCTCAAGGCGGTTGGACTGGATGATATGGAGGCCGGGGCGGGCACTCACAGGCTAACGTCCTCCCACCCTGCCGAGATTGCGAAGCAAGAGGCCGAGTGCACGTTCCAACGCTGACTAAAGATGTGGAACGACCAGGGATTTGGCTGGCGCGGCACTGTTCATCCCTCCATCGTATATCCAGCCCGCTCGACTGCCCGACGGACCGCATCCATTACTCCCGGGCGGTCATTGTGCGCAACCACAGGGACAGCCGGTGCATCCTGAAGCTGCCGGGCAATGGCAAGGGCTTCCTCTCCCACCATCTTCTCACATGCACCATAGAGGCCTCCCTCCTTTTCCTCAAGGTCATTGTGCAGCGAGAGTATCTTCCGCAAAGTAGCAAAGATCTGCTTGTCTGGTGTTGGGACCATCAAAGCAGTGATTGCGCCATGGTCGAGGCGGATGCGTTGTGCCATGGCCGGCGCATCCCCGCCCCGTAGACGGATGGACGTCGGAATCAGGATCCGCTCTTCGAGCCCGATGTGCCGGAGGAGCCCGGCACGGAACTGAGCATAGAGATCTGTATCGACATGATCGGGATCGGCCGTCGCCCGGCGGAAGAGATCGTCCAAGCGGTCATGATCGGCAGCAAGATATGTTTGGATCGGTCCCATCTCGGATGGCTCCTCTGACATGATAGCGTTCCGCTGACGCCCTGATATGATAGTCTTCCTGTGACGGTCTCTTTAACATGTAGATTTTCCACAGAAGGCGCAAGCTCACGAAGTGATACAAATCCTATCGGGGCAGCGGTGCTTTCGGTGCGCCGGGACCGGCGCGATCTCTGCATGAGCTCGCTGGACAGTGGAAGGGACATCAATGCAGGCTCAGGACATTTCTCAACGCCTTGTCGATCTTCTGCATCGTTCCGGCATCGAGGGTGCCTCGTTTTGACATGAGTCTTTCCTGATCCACGGCCTTCACCCGATCGCAGAGGACGATGCTGTCTTTCGTCGTACCCCCCTGACCTTTGTTGACCGCAATGTGGATGAGGTCTGCCGCAAGGTGCATCCCTTCTGTGAGCGGGCAGACCACAGCCAGGCCGGAATACTGATTGAAAACGTCTGCCGAGACAATGACACAGGGCCGGGTTTTCTGGATCTCTTTTCCGATGGCGGGATCCGGTCTCACATCATAGAGTTCGCCTCGACGGACGGGGTTCATGTGTTCCTCGTCTCGAATTGCGCCCAGTCGGCGGAGAACTTCTTGTTGAACTGGCGGTAGTTCATGCATGCCTCTGCCAGTTCTTTCTCCATCGCCTCCTTCTCTGCTTTCTCGACATACTCGCGGATTGCCTGACGGGTGAGCTGGCTGAAATCAACGCCCAGAGTCCGCGCCACAGTTTCAGCGCGGCCGGCGAGGTCAGCAGGCAGGAAGAAATTCTTTCTGAGAGTTCCCTTCTCTCCATGAAGCGTTGCCACAGATACCTCCTTCAGAGATGTATGACTTATATGTATATATTATACATACTAATTGTATGTATAAATTATACTCAAACGGTCAGAAGAAGTCAAATGAACATAGGGTCGAGGCGCATGAACGGCTGTAACTCATTTTAGCATATAGAATGACGGCCGACAAAGCAGGATTTCATCAGCACTCAATAGCCATTCGCCCCCGGAAACCGGCATTATTCAGCCGCGAAGCCCCATGGCCAATCGCCAGAGACTAAAGTCTGCAACCTTTTGATTCCAATAGAATTACGGCCAAAACAGCAACCGTAAACTGATACGCTTTGCGGAGAGTCCGCAGTGCGTTGCCACGGTGAACCGCGAAGAGGGGCGCCATGGTGCTGTGCTGTCCTTGCATGAAAAGAATTCGCCCCTGAGGACAATCGTCATGGGAGACATTGCCCCTCGGAGACATTCGCCTTGGGACACATACACTCCGGGAGGCTGTTCACGCAGCTTGAATAGATGCACGAGTCGGGCTATATTTTCCTTACCCTACGATCAGACTACAGTGACAAGCCAGGGATTGCGAGTAGCTGTTCGCCTCAGTTCAATTGACACACATTGCACATAACGGAGCCCCGGAGATCC
>JAGDMK010000354.1 GCA_017860635.1 Bacteroidota bacterium | reverse complement strand
AGCAGTTGAGTTCAATCATCGGTTTGTCGACGAACCCCGGCTGTGTTGTACCATCGATGGTCACTGGATCTATGATATTGGGGAGCTTCGATAGCGGCGTAATTGTCTTTGCCCCCGCGGGCGAAATGTTAAACCTGATCGTGTCGGCTCCGGGACTGACGTTCGCGTCCGAGATTGCTTTTCTCAGGGAACCATTGCCTGTATCGTTGATTGTGGTGACGACAAAGACTGACCCAATGCTGGTCGGAGAAGGCGTGTCTTTCGCGGTGTTTCGAAATGCGGTGGGAATATCCAATGGATGAGACGCAGTGATATACGGAGATAGAGAAGAAACCCCGATTCCTGGGACTGAATGATCCTGCAATCCAGAATTCGATCGCTGGGACATGGCGGTTGTTGAGCAAAGGATCACGATGACACTCAACGCCCGAGACATAGAGAGCACTCGCTGTTGCATTTTGCCTCCACGGAATTTGCCCACATCTTTGCCTTCGAGCGAGACAATCCTCCCCTCGTCCGACTGTGGACGGCCGGCCAAACAGTCGTCATTTCACGATCAGGAGTTTGCGCGTTGGCGCTGAAGGTGACATTGATGATGCTGTTGAGGCGAACGTCCTGAGCCTGGGCAGGGACGCTGATGGTGAGTAAAAGGAGCGTGGCCAGTACGATGGAACCGAATCTCATGGGGTCCCTCCGGAAGTAGAGTCCTCTGCACCGATCACTGGAGAAAATAGGGATAGAGAATCAGCTGTTGAAGGCGTGATAGGAGAAAGGAGTTGCCAGCGTGAAAGATCCTGATCTCGTCTACTCGCTGAGGAGGAACGATTCGTCGAGCGTGAAAGCCCCCTGCACACAAGACCTCCCGGGACTGCCGGTGATGGACTCCCTGGTGGATGGGAGAGGCACGTCCGCATTAGCAATGAACGGAACAGCAGCAGAACAACAACGGCTAAAGCATGCTATCAATAACCCCCACCGATTCGCATTCGTTCCCGTAACGACATATTTTCTTCTCTCTGCCACGCCCTGTGTTCGGAACGAATGGTTCGCCGTGTTCGACCGGTCAACACATCAATGAGTGTGTTGTGTCGTCCCTGGCTTGGATGCTTCCACCCTGGCAGAGCCACCGTGCTGGTGTTCCGCCCCGCTCCCGGTCGTGAGTTGGATCTCCGAATCGAGAAGGTACCCTCCCTCCCGGACAATCTCCTCCCCCTCTGACAGACCGGAAATGATCCCATACTTTCCATCATACTTTCCTCCCAGGAGCACCTCACGCGCCTGGAAATTGTTCTCAGGCCCAACCTTCACATAAACCAGATTCCGCTTCCCGGTCACCAGCACCGCACTGGAAGGCACGGTGAGCATTCGGGTCCTTGCGCCTCTGAACACTGTTTCCGTGTACATGTTTGGCTTCAATTTCCCTGACGGATTTCCCACGACCACCCTTACTTTAATCGTTCGTGTTTCAGCGTTCACGACCGGGTAAAGCAGCGCAACTGTGCCACTGAATACCTTGTCCGGATATGCGGCCGTGGTGAACGAAACCTTGTCACCGACAGACACATCCCTTACATCTGATTCGAAGACCTCAGCAACGTTCCACAGCGTCGACAGGTCTGCAATCTCGTACAGAGGCGCACCCTCAGAGACATAGGAGCCGTTGACGATCTGTTTCTCTATGACGGTACCGGAGACCGGCGAGAGGTATGTTACGACAAGTGGAACAGAGCCCTCAGACTCAAAAGCTTGGATCTGACCATCGGTAAGCCCCATCAACGTGAGTTTTGCATGTATGGTCGAGACATTTGTCCCACCCTGGGGACCGGACTTCAATGCCTGAAGATACTCGTTCGCAGCCTGCACGATGTCCGGGCTGTAAATATCGAATAGGGGTGCGCCGGTCTTGACGTGTTTGCCAACGGCGTCTACATGGATTCGTTCAATCCTTCCATTGAACCGTGCGCTGATGAGCGCCTTGCCTGGCTCCGCCATTTCGAGAGTCCCGAAGGCCCTTGCGGTCTTCTCCACCTCTTCGTAGGCGACGATGGCCGTTGATACGTTTGCGAGCACCTGATCACTCTTACTTAGAGATACCCCGGTAACCTCCGCATCCCCTTCCGGCCTTGCACTATTGCTCGCTTTCACGAGATCCATTCCGCAGATGGGGCACACGCCTGGCCTGTCCATACGTACCTGGGGGTGCATGGGGCATGTGTAATAATCGTTCGCCGTTTGCGTACCAGTTGAATCCACATGTCCGGCATGGGGCGATGGGGACTTGCCGCAGGATGACAGCAGCATGCCTACACCCAGGATGAAGATTAGCGATGCGCTTTTCATGGTTCTTTCCTCAATCTACATTTCATTGGTGGCGGGGATGGATACCATCTTCCTCGCCTGCTCTATAGTATGTTGTCTACTTCGATACTTCCGTCACGTGCATAAGACACTGCCCATTGCGTACGGGCACACTCTCCGACCGCACCTGAAGGATATCCGCTGGATTTGCGAACGGGTCGGTTTCTGTCGCGCGTTCAAAGCGATCCCCCAAGCATCATCTCAGCCTGAATCAGCGCCATTTCCCGGTCCATGATCACCATGAAGTATTCATCCTGCCGCATCAGCTCCATCCTCCGGGCGTCAAGCACAGCAGTGACCGAAACCTTGCCGTTTTGGTACGCTATGGTCTGGGCCTCCGCAGACTGTTGGGCAAGCGGCAGGATTGACGACAAATACTCCCGCGCCAGTGAGTCCTTGGATGCATACGTAGTAAGAGCCGACCGGAGCGCCGCGATCATCTCGAGTCGCATAGCATCCCGCTCTGCTGCAATTCCCAGATTGGTCGTCCGCATTTCGTCGGCTTTCGCTGTGGATCGCTCGGACGCCCAGGGAACGAACGGAAGGGTTATGGACGCCATGATGCTGTACATCCACTCCGTCTTCTGCATGGGCATCCCCATTG
>JAGDMK010000353.1 GCA_017860635.1 Bacteroidota bacterium | reverse complement strand
CCGTTGAAACTCAGATCACTCAGGTCGATGGAATCGATGATCGCACCGCTGGAGGTATTACCGCTTCGTACGTACGCCTTGCCGTCGTTATCTGCTGCTGTCCCTGGAGAGAGTGTGACATAGATGTCGCCTGTGTATTTGCGACCGCCGGAAGTGCTTGCCGTCAAAAGCTGCGAGAGGTCGGTCGGGAATGTAATCGGGGCGATGCCTGTTTCATATCCATCCTTGAATATTGCCTTGTTCGTCCCCACTCCGACTTTGGGAGGGTCGAATCCTTTTGATGTGGTCGCTTTCTGCATGAACACCGGACTGCCGTTGATGTGCAGGGCGCCGTTTGAATGCACGCGGCCCCAGACTGTGTCTTTGGTGATCCAGAAGACGTTTCCTTCGAAATTCGTCATCCAGAAAAAGAGGGAAAAACTCTGGGACGTCTGTGCTCCAAACAGAACCTCGACGGTGTCCCGGATTGTTTCGAACGGCCCGTCTATCACAGAGAAGCTGCGCAGAACCGGCCGGCCGTTCGCTCCATTGAAGATCGTGTACGTGAAAGAGCCGTTCGGCGAGAAGGAGGGTTTCTGCGTGCGCGTGCCGCGCCAGCTTGTGTCCTGATACAACTTCGAAAGACCGATGTTTGCTCCTGTGATGGCGAGGTTGTGCGACTCTGTCGCCGCCGCATACGTGCTCATGTTCCCTTGTGCCCGGGATGCGACCACGGTGATATCCCGGGCGACATATCCCAGGACGACCATGAAACCCATGACGAGGATTATTGCCGCCTTGCCACCCATGCGCTGCTCCTTGCTCCGTTATCGTCTGTTGTTCTGAGATGCCAGCCGGGTTTGCTGCCAGAGAGAACTTGAATAGAGCGCAGTGCGTTCTCCCGCTGCAATCTGCTCTGCTGAGCGGTTCACGGCATACGGGTTTTGCACTTCCATCGTGATTTCTACGGAATGGATCTCCGACAAACGAGTCGAAGAAACAGGCGTGGCCAGGTTCTCGCCAAGTTGTGTGATGTATCTGAACCGGAACACGGTCACCGAACCGACCGTAAGAGGAGCGCCGTTGTTGACGCTTCGAAAGAGCGGCCGGTCAAGGTCGTTCTGCGTGGAAGCGAAATCGCCGATTGTCCCCGTGTAATACTCAACAGTGTCAGGCACGGCGTCCCTGTTGATGTCATACAAGAACCGGATGGTGGATGTGTCCGCCCAGAGAATCGTGGGTTGACCTTCCGGCACGCCCACTCCCATATTCCGCAGTTCTCCCTCGAGGAGGAATGCGGTCTGGACAAGGATCTCCTGCACAAGTGCATCACCGTTGTAGACAGACTGGCTTTCGGCGGCCGTGTCAGTGGCAGAGAGAATGATGAGCAGAAGCGCAGACCCCAGGATGGCTGCGCCTATGTAGTCAAGAATGTATTGCATTGCTCAATGCCCCCGTGTCCTAGTCAAAGTGGAAGTATCCAAGTATGAATGACACACGGAGTGTATCAATGCTTTCATCCATCGATGGCGAAGGGAACGATCGCCAGATTTTCAGATCCATCCGCTTCACAAATGTCTCCGACGTTGAAACGGAATCCACGTCGTCGGGATTGACATAGTAGACGGCGAAATTCGTCGTGAAACGCTTATTGCCCCCGGTTGCCTGCCTTGTGACTGTGAGTCCATCGAAATCGTCGAAGTCATTGAATACCGCAATGCTGTCATCTCCCTCGCTGGGTTCCGGTCCAAGTTTGTGCGCCCTTGTCAGAATTGAGGGATTTCCGATGGCCAGGCTCGACGTGTCAGTGACGGAATCGAAAGACAAACCCTGAGCCAATTCGATATACGATGTGGCCATCGTCGTCGCAAGGATGAGGTCCTGGGCCTCCGTGATGTCGGTTCCTGTCGATCCCAGCAGGTTGTAAAAGCCGAGCAGGATGCTTGTCAGGAGGATAAATGCACCCATCGTCAACAGCGTATGGTTCGACATACTCTCTTGCCTTCTGTTCTGGCCAAGACGGACACCTGCACCCTCCTCCTCCCTGGCGCTGATTCACAGTCATAGGCAACAAAGAGTGGGCCGCAAACTCATGATACTGGAAGTAGCCAATAGTGGCCATTTTGGCCCTTCTTGTGTGCAGACAGACCTGACTGCCGGATGGCAACATGTAGAAAGCACATAGGTTTCAGCCATCTGGCTTCCTCCAAACAGCACAGTCACAAAGCTGCCAGATTGATTGCGGATTCCAGCCCTCGAGAAAGCTTCTGAAGAAGGCCGACTCTCCGAGTACTACATGCCACGGAGGGTAGTACAAGTCCGATGCGTCATCAGGTCTGACAAAGGGTGGAGAGGTACGATGGCGGGAATGAGCGTCGGAGTGGAGCAAATAGCCGGATGTCGTTTCAGTTATCCAGCGGCGAGCGACTCGGCAATCCACTCCAGGTTCTTCAGCGGGATGAATCCGTAATTGTAGAAGTTGTAACTCGTGATGCCCATTTCCCGCGCGGTCTTCATCCGGTCCAGGAATTCCACCCTCCCTCCGCTTTCCGGCATTCCCACCTGGAATCCGACCGTTATCTCCCTGTCGGGAATCAGCGCCTGAAGTTCTGAGAGAAGCGGGCGCAGAGCGGTGCCATCTTTTACATAACCGGGCGTCAGAATGCCTCCGGTGATTGCCACGACCCGCTCGGGATTCATCCCCACCATGGTGCGTGCAAGAGGGTCAATTGACACCATCGGTCTCACAGCCACCGGGGCGGCTGCTTCGGTCACCTCTTGAACGAGTGATGCCACAACATTCGTCCGCCAGTCCATGAAAGGCTGAAAAAGTCCCGTGGGCAGTGTATCCAGTGTCGGGTACCGGTCCGCGACGGATTCAGGTGCGACGAATGTATCTTCAAGAGCTGTGCGCACAAAGGCGCGAACCGGTTTCAGATCCAGGCCGGTCTGCTGCGCACGCTTCATACACGAATCACAGAAACAGAGTCC
>JAGDMK010000022.1 GCA_017860635.1 Bacteroidota bacterium | reverse complement strand
GGTCTTGGTATCGAAATCGGATGGCTTGAAGTCCAGATGGTCCGGCTCCGAAGAATCCAGCCACCATCCATCCATCCCCAGAGAGAAGATCCCTTTGTTGAGGTGGTCCCAGAAGATATCGCGGGCTTCGGGATTGTAGGGATCGTACACCCGCACTCCCGATGGAAACTTCGGATCAGGTGGCCATTCATCCCTGGAGCTCGGCGGCCAGGTCTTGATGTCAAACAACATCCCCTTCCTGTTCATGATTTCGAACTGTCTGGTCTGCGGGCCAAACGAGGCCCAGACCGAGATGATGATGTGCGCGTTCATCGAATGAATGTCGTCGATCATCTTCTTCGGGTTGGGGAACTGGGGATTCAGAAACTCCATTGCGTTCCAGTGGAAATTGTCCCCCCAGTATTGCCAGTCCTGGATAATGCCATCCAGAGGGACCCCCAGCTCACGGTACTTCTTGACCACGTCGACGGTTTCAAACTGACTCTTGTAACGCTCCCTGCTCTGCCAGTATCCGAATGTCCAGAGCGGGAACAGAGGAACCTGTCCGGTAAGGCCGCGAAGTTGGGCAATGACACCGTCAGCATTACCGCCGTACATGAAGTAATAGTCGATGCACTCCCCTACCTCCGACGTGAATGATGTCCCGGCGGAGTCATCGACGAAAAGGGTTGGCGAAGGGTTATCCCAGAACAGCCCGTATCCCTTTTCCGACTGAAAGAAAGGAACATAGTCATCGGTATTCCCCTGGATCATGTTGAGGCTGAGGTTCCGTTGCACCATCTTCCCTTGTTGTTGCTCTCCCAGGCCGTAGATTGCTTCATCTTTCCCGAGCTCGAACGATTGACGCACACTGTGGGTTTGTACGCCTGCGTCGTTGAAATTCGTAAACTCGACACCCGATTCCTTCTCATCGAGCAACACTGCACCTGAAGCAGTCATGTGTGAGATCTTTCCATTCTTCAGGTTCAAGCGTACTCCCAGTTTTTCGCTTCTCAAGACGAGGTAGTCCCCAGCCTGTGCTACGGCAAAGGATGTCTTTTGTGGAACCTGAATCACGGAAAGGCTCTGATGGGAACATGGTGTGCCTTCGGGTGATTTCAGCACTCTCACTGCTGCGGGATTGTAGAATTGAATCTCAACAACGATGGACTGGATCGTCGATCGTATCCCGAGATCGGTTCTCTGATATGGCGATCTGACTGTGAGTTTTTGAGGGAGCGCGGTCACTGAGCAGACGCAGCAGAACACAGTCAGAATCGCCACTTTGCAACGGGTTTTCATTTGGACTCAGTCAAATGTTTTGAGCAAAGAGAATCATCGACGATGAGAGAGCCGCCGCAAACCGTGACCCTCCGAGCTCGTGTGTTATCAAACCATGCTTCTCCCTGAAGAAAGTTGCGTGGGCGTCAAGAACGCTGCAGGAAATAACGGAAGTAACGGGCCTCGGCCCGACGCGTGAGCCGCATGGATATGTTCATTGGGGCCTGCGTATTCTCAGCAGCGCGGCGCCGTGGTTCCTCACTTTCGCTGTTATTCCACTCCCCACCGGTCCCCGGTCCTCCTTTTCCCACAGGTCGCGCACGATCCAGGTGCTTTTCACGCCAAGCTGTTCTGGTTTCAATGATATGGTGAGGGAATTCTCCGGCGCAGAGCCGGTGGGATACTCGGTAAATACGTGGAATCTGACAGTCGCACCTTCGGTGTGGCTCACGCATTCCTTGTCGAGTCCCACGATCGAGGAAAATGTGTTGTACCCCTCCGGGACGTCAAACTCGATGATGGAAGTGGCGTGCGTGCCGATCCCCTCTCCGTATTCTCTATCACCAACACTCAACGGGTACCCCATTACACTCTGGTTCACTTTTGCTATGCTCCATCCCGATGTGGCGCTGACCCACTTCGTGCCGGCAAGGCGCAAGGTGCCCCTTTGGCCGGTGAGTCTTGGCTCAATCCAGTCGGCGTGATCCCATTCTTTGTCGTCTTCCCCGGGCGTGACGACCAGATACAGTTTTTTCGCTCCTCCGATGTCCACCCGGACCGTGTCACTCCGCTCTCCGGTCCTGTACGTCAGAAGCCTGCTGTTCCATCGCGCCTTCTGCACAACAATCGGTTTTCGGTCAACATAGAAAACGGCTACGTACGTATCGCCGGTCTCCGCGTCATCGGCAACCCATGCCAGTTTCTCTCCGTCGTCAAAGAGCAACCTGTTGTTCCTGCTTTGCTGAAGGACGGCGAGCACTTCCCTGTTTGTGATCAGATCCAGCGTGAACTGATCATTGTCGGGAAGATTCCCGCCGAACATCAGCGGTGACCGGCATATGACGAAGAGCGACATCAGCGTCGTCTGCTCATCCCTTGTGAAGCCGGTCATTCTCGGATCCCCCTGTTCCGCACGAATGCCGATCCTCCCCAGGGGAAGCATATCACCGTCGGGCCAGTGGCCGGGGCGCATGTGCGGGCTCCATTTCTCGAAAAGCGAAAAATGCTCTTCGAGCTGAGTCCAATTATCCCAGAAATCCCCTATGATTCGCCACATGTTGGTGTGTGTGCGGACATGCGCGGCCTCTTCCAGCGGGGTCGGACCCGGCGACAGGCTCAGGACAATAGGTCGTCCGCAACGATCGATCGCTTCGCGGATCATCTCAATTTCGTCTTTGTGGTACGGCGAGGAGATGTCGTCGACCTTGACGAAATCAAGACCCCATGAGGCATACAATGCGAAGAGCGAATTGTAGTACTCCTGTGCGCCAGGCTTGCTCGCATCCACCGTATACATATCGTGAAGCCAGGCGCATCTGTTCGTCGTACTGTAGATGTCACCGGCCGTCCATGTCGTCCCGAGGATGTGAGTACGACGTTCCACCGCCAGCCTGGAGACGCCGCGCATGATGTGAATGCCGAATTTCAAGCCCAGGCGATGGATATAGTCCGCGAGCGGCCCGAACCCCTTACCGCCCGCGGATGAAGGAAACCGGTTGACTGCCGGAATGAGCCTGCCATACTCGTCTACATTCATGACAGGATCCCTCTCGTTGTAGCCATGCGCCTTGTCATTTTCCACATACCAGCGTATGTCAACAACGACGTACTCCCACCCGGCTGCTTTCAGGTGCGCGGCCATGTAGTCCGCATTTGCCCTGACCTCCTGCTCGGTGACGGTAGGGCCGAAGCAGTCCCAGCTGTTCCATCCCATCGGAGGCGTACTCGCCCAACGCCCAAAGTCCTGGGCGGGGAGATCTGCAGAGCAAAGAGCCAGCAGTGCACAAAGAAGGAACCTATTCACTGCAACCTCAATTCACCTCGAGAGTGACAACGGACCTGGGTGGAAGCGACAGAGTAAGCATCCCGTCCTTCAGCTGTGCGCCTTTGAACGGTTGTACATTCACTCCCTCGGGCCTTCCGAAATCGTTCCATGCATTCATGGTCGCTGCCGTGATGATCTCGCCGGACACTTTCGAGCCCGCAGTTCCCTTTAATTCGCATTTCAGGTCCTGCGCTTTCGCCGCATGGAGATTCGCGATCGAGATATGAATCTTCCCTGCCTTATCCTTCGACGCGGATGCACTCAGGACCGGGATCGCATCCGTGCCGTTGGTGTATGATTCGCTCCGGACCTCCATGGGCAGCAACGTTGCGCCCTGATGCACCGAATACATCTTGAAGACATAGTAGGTCGGGGTCAGCACTATGGCGTTGTCCTTCGTCAGGACCATCGACTGCAATACGTTCACCATCTGGGCGATATTGGTCATCTTCACGCGATCACAATGCTCGTGGAAGATGTTCAGGTTGACGGCCGCCACCAGCGCGTCACGAAGCGTATTCTGCTGATAGAGAAATCCGGGGTTCGTCCCCGGCTCCACGTCGAACCAGTTGCCCCACTCGTCCACGATCAGGCCGATCCGCTTTTCCGGATCATACGTGTCCATAACGGCCGAATGCCGGGTGACCAGTTCCTCCATCTTCAGCGTCGCTTTAAGGGTGGCAAACCAATCCTTCTCGGTAAACTCTGTGGCAGATCCTTTCTTGTTCCAATCGGGCACGGTGTAGTAGTGCAGAGAATACCCGCCCAGGAATCCCTGCAGCCATCCGTCGGCGCTCTTCCATTTCTTCATAATCGTGTCCGTCCAGCCGTAGTCTTCCTGGAGTCCGCCGGACGAGATCTTGTAGAGGGTATTGCCGCCGTAATTCTTGAGAAACCAGGAGTACCGCCCCAGTTCGTTGGCATAAAACTCGGCCGTCATCATCCCGCCGCATCCCCATACTTCATTCCCCACGCACCAGAATTTTACCTTCCAGGGCTTCTCCCGTCCGTTCTTCTTGCGGAGCTCTGTCATCGGATTGTCACCGTCGGAGGTGAGATACTGCACCCAGTCGGCCATCTCCTTCACCGTGCCGCTTCCAATGTTGCCGCAGATGACCGGCTCGCATCCGAGTTGTTCACACAGATCCATGAACTCATGTGTCCCGAAGCTGTTGTCTTCCGTCACGCCTCCCCAGTTCGTATTCACCAGTTTGGGACGATCGGCGCGTGGGCCGATGCCGTCGCGCCAATGATATTCGTCCGCGAAGCAGCCACCGGGCCATCGAATGGCTGCCACGTTCAGTTTCTTCAGGGCGGCGACAACGTCGTTTCGGATGCCGCGGGTATTGGGGATGGGGCTGTCCTCACCTACCCAGATACCGCCATAAATGCAGCGTCCAAGGTGTTCGGCGAACTGCCCGTAGATGAATCTGCTGATCGTGTCTTTTGCGGCGTCAGCATGCACCACCAGCATATTTGTTATCGGTTGCGCCAGCACCGTGGGTGGAAGACACAGCAGCATGACGACGAACAGAAGATGTTTCCTGATCATAGGCCTTACTCCTGATAAGCGACTACATACATGGAATCTCTGCGGGACTCCCTTGTTTGTCCTTACTGAGAGGGCGACTCCCCCCTCAACCGAACGCCGGCACGTGCCTCAATGCGCGCACCGGAATCATACGCCAGCCCATGGCAAATCCAGTTCCGCGGGTCCTTTACTTCTGATAGAGCAGCTTTATGGTCTGGGAGAAGCCCCTCGCCGTCATCCGGCAGAGGTACATCCCGCTGGCCAACCCTTCCGCACTCCACTGCAGCCGGTGCTCCCCGGGGGGAACCTCGCCCTCGAGTAAGGTCTCAATCGCCCGCCCCGTGATATCATAGACCGTCAGCGTTACATGCTCACTCCGCGGGGAATAGAACACGACCATGGTCGAAGGATTGAAGGGGTTCGGGAAGTTCGCGCACAACTGTAACTCCGACGGCCGTGTTGCCGTGGGATCTTCCCTCACCGCTGTCACCAGGTCCGCTCCGTCGCCGACCAGCTGAATCTCATTGAGTTGATTCGTGCCGGCGCCTTTTCCGTTGAGGAGGTAAAGGTGGTTGTCGGTTATCGAAGATGTCACACCGCCGTTCGTGAGTGGCGCTGGAAGCGGCAGCGATGCTGCTGCGGGATCCAGCCCCATGATCCTGGCGCCGATGCTGTCGGTCGCCACGGGATCGAGTCCCGCAAATAGCGCGTGCATGCTGCGTGACTGATAATTCGCGCACCAGACGCCTTCCCCTCCCGTCGAGTTCTTGATCCCGTCGATAACCGACAGGTGAACGGGGCGGGCGGCATTCAGATCGCACACACTTTCCGGCAGGTAATTCCACTCCGCCGCATTGTTCGTTGGATGGTGAATCGCTCCTCTGCGGTAGTTGTCGACCGCGATCGTGTACATCGACATGGGGACTATGCCGACCTGGTTCTTGAGAGATCCGGTGTAGCCGGCCGCCGAATGGTGCTTCAGCTTCGGTATCGAAATGTAGACATCGACCGCCCGCAGCACTTTGTTCATTGTGAACGATTCGAAGTTCAAGTGACTGCCTCCCGTGGAGACGGTTTCGATGTTCGCGGCTGTCGTATCGTTGAGGTCGACCACATTGCAGCCCAATGCCTGCTGCACTGCCCGGTAGCCGAATTTGTCGTTGGAGCCGAACGGCGCTGTGGATCCGGGGTTCTTCCACCCCGCATCCCAGAAGGCCTCCACGATGTAGAGATCGGCGGGACTGACGCCGGCATCGATGATGTACTGACCGACGGCCTGGAGGACCGCCGGGTGCGTCCACATCGCCTCGGCAATGGTGTAGCCGGCGAGCTTTGGGTTGGACGCACTGCCCGAGCCGCCCGTCAGATTGATCTTGATCGCGACTTTTTTCCCGGGGCCGAACAGGGCGGACACTGCACCGGATTGATTCAGATCTAGCAAATCGAAGAGGTATTTCACTCTTTGTCTGACCCCGCCCCCGACATCGTCATACACGTACGTGTCCGCCGGGGTACCCGTGGTATCGGTAATTGCCACGGTTGCAAGGAAGGAAGACGCCCCCTTATGGCTGTACGCGACAAGTCCGGATGTCTTCAAGTATGGCGCAACAACTGCCCCTGCGGCCACAATACCGACTCTTCTGATGAAATTCCTTCGCGATCTGTTCATGTCATGAAGATCCTCTCTCTTTTCGCTTCGCATACGCTGACCTTTTCGTTTCATGGGTGTGATGCCAGGGTGACGCCGTGTTTACTTGGGACTACCGGAGAACTGAGGTTGAACTTTCTCGCTAATGAGAATGAGACTACAGAAACGCCCAGATAGAACAACAGACCAACAAAATAGGTCGCTGTGAAGCCAAAGAGCATGGACAGGATGACCGCGAGCACCGAGCCCAGGACCGACATCGAACCGTTGATCCCGTACATCCACGGGATGTAGCGATCTTTCTGGCCCTCCGCGAGCACTTGAATGCACGACGGGAAGGGAATCCCCAGCAGAAAGGCAATGGGTAGGATCATCAGAAACGCGGTCGCCGCACGCAGGGGCAATGCTCGCTCGAGGGCTTTGCCAAGGATGACCGGGGAAACGAAAAACAGAAGGATGCCAACAACGACAATGACCGCACTGACAATGTACAACCTCCTTATGGCTTCCGCCCCGTAGATGCTCTTCCCGCAATAGCTCCCAATGCCCATCCCGACCAGCAACGAACTCAGGAGAATTGACAACGAGATCGTAGGCGAGCCCAAATACAATACAAGTTTCTGAAAAAGCGCGACCTCCAGGACCATAAAACCCATTCCCAGGAAAGCGAAGATCGTCAACGGAAGGGCAACTTCCCGGAGGTGGGCACTCAAGGTCTTCCGCCGAATGAATCCGAATGGGAGCACGACGACGAGAAGATTGAAGGCTGTCGTACCCACCAGGAGCCATAGAAGTTCACCGGGAATGCCCGTGAATATCTTGTAGAAATACGGCCTGTCATCGGGACAGGGCGAGATATCGTACCTGGACCGACTGATGAACTCTTTCAGGCGATCGGGAGATTGGGACACTTCCGCCAGGAACCTGCCCATTGCCGAAGGAACGTCATCGGTCATCCCGTACGGGAGGTACGAGACCCTGGGGAGGCCGCGAGGCAAGTTCTTGCAGGTCTCCTCCCACCGCAGGGCCTCGTCCGCCGTAAAGACGTTCTTCTTGATGACGACGGTCGGCGCATACTCCGCCTCGAAGGCAGCGAAATGATTCCTGACCTCGTCGCCGGCTGTCCCCAGATCCTGAAATACGGCCACGGCGGTCGCGGTGAGCCGCATCAACTCCCACGGATTGTGCACCGTAAGAATCAACCTGCCGTCCGGTGTCAGCTTCTGCAGGTAATCTTCGATCGCTTCCTTCGTAAGAAGGAAATTCTCACTCGCCGCGAACGGCTCAATGTTTTGCATTTGCGCCGTTGAAGGAAGGGCCATCACGATCAGGTCGAAGACCCCTCGCGATTGCCTCACGAAGTGCCTTCCTTCCTCAACGACAATTTTCACGTTGGGGAACTGTGAGTACACTCCTCCGGCGAATCCAGCATGCTCCCGGACGATGTCCACAAAATCAGGATTCACCTCCACCCCGGTGATCGTGTCAGCCTCCCCGTACAGACCCACCAGCACCTCTTTTCCGCCCCCGGGACCGATGACGAGCATTGATCGTTTTTCGGCTTTGGTCAGGCAGAGAAATGGAATGGCGTTGGTGTGATGGAGCAACAGCCTCTGCAGGTTTGACTGGGTATGGTGAATGTCTCCGTTGAAGCGATACACCTGGGATCCCGCCGCGCCATCAATGAACAACTGCCACACCTGGTCCTGGTGGCTGTACTGCACCAGGTCTGCTCTCCCGTAGATACTCCAGCGGCTGTCAATGATCCGGGAAGTCGATGGTGCGTCCGGGTACACGTGGTAGAAGTCCTTTTCGGGGAAATTGCCGATAGGGACTCTCCCCAGGAATTCATGCCGGCCGTTGAGGAGCAGGGCTGCAACGCAGAGAACGAGAATGGAATACACCGAGACCCGCTTGCCCCTGGTGAGCCGTGAATGCAGGAAAAAGGCAGACACGGCAAAGGCCGCAATGGCGACGAACACAACGCTGTTCGGCGCGCCGAGAAGGCCGATCAGTCCAAGGGAAGCTATCGCACCGACGGCAGCACCTGACAGGTCTGAGGCGTACAGCGCGAAACTCAACGTAGAAAAGGCCCTGTATATCTGTGCGTAGGCGATGCCGCTGGCGAAAAAGGGAATGAAGAGAAGCAGCAGGAAGGCGAACTGGTTTGTGATCGAGAGCCCGGTGACGGCGGCCGCGAAGATGCACAACGAGACGCCAAGAGCCAATGCCGCGCGACCTGCCACCCCCCGGAGATCAACGGCTGTCCCGACTCTGTAATACGAGAATACGCCTCCGGAGCCTATGCCCAGGAGGGCCAGTGAAAGTATGATGAAGGCGTAGTCCTGGACAAAGATGACCGACGCGATGCGTGTGGAGACGATCTCAAAGCAGAGCACCGATGCAGAGAGAAGAAAGACCGGCCCATACACCGATATGTTACTCTGTTTCCCCAAAGACATCCGTCGTCATGTGTTTGCTCCCGGATCCTCAGAGAGGTTTGGAAAGGATTCCAGGACCGTTGATATCAGCGGAGACCTGGTATCAGGAGATACTACTTCACCATCACAAACTTCTTCGCGGCATTGAAGCTCCCCGAGGACAATCGGTAAAAATACACCCCGCTGGCAAGGCCGCGACCATCAAAATCCACCGTGTACTGGCCAGCCGGTTGGACCTCGTTGACCAGTGTCCGGATTTCCCTTCCCAACATATCGAAAACGGTCAGCGTCACCTGTGAAGACCGGGGTACCCCATACCGGATTGATGTTGTCGGGTTGAAGGGATTCGGGAAGTTCTGCTCCAGCTCAAAAGTCGCAGGCACTATCGCAGCGGGCTCCGCAACGCTGACCGGGTTGTCTTTGACAAATTGTGCCATCCATGTGAGCGCGGGTCTTGAAGTCCCGGTGTACCGGACCAGAAAGCATGTTGTCTGCCACACTTGTCCTTCCCGGTATCCCCACAACGTAATCCCTTTCACGCCCGGATGCCTCCAGAGAACCGGAAAGATCCTCTGGTAGAGTCCCAGCTGTGTCGCGTCATTGGGAGTGCCTGAATTGCCCAGGTTGCCCAGGTCAAATTCAGTAATATAGATGGGTAGCCCCGTCGCGGCAAGCCTGCTCAAATTACCCTTGATCATGTTCGTATCGGCACCCTCGAGTTCAAATCGATGCCCTTGCACACCAATCCCGTCGATGAGACTCCGACTCTTCAGCAGATCGATGATCTGGAGCAAGGACGTCGTGGCTCCATTGTCATTGATGATGCCGAAGTCGTTCAGCAACAGTTTTGTGTTCGGCAGATACTGCCGCGCCAAGGTGAAGGCTCTTATCACCCAGTCCCATCCCGTCGCACCATTGCCACCAAGGGCATTTTTGTAATTCGCACGTCCCGAAATTCCATCGGGCGGATTGTGTCCGGGCAATGGCTCATTGACTACATCGATCTGGTCCATGTCAGGATATCTCTGCCCCACCATCCTGAACCATGTCTCGATGTACCCTGCCTGCGCAGCGGAATCAAGGCTGGAGATCCAGGTAGGCTGCTGTGCCCCCCAGATCAGACAGTGATGTTTGAAGATCACATGGTTGCTCTTCGCGAAATTGTACGCCGCGTCAAGCCCCGTCCAGATCCACTGTGATGTGTCGGACGTGACCCCGACAGAACCCCATTTGCCTGCATTCTCCGGCGTCACCTGGTTCCAGTATTTGGTGAAGTTCGTATCCGTGCCGGCATACGAGCAACCGATGAACTTCGACATACCCGAGGCAATTGCCGGCCCCTTCCAGATTGCGTTGGTGTCTACCGGCGTCTCAGACGTGCCGGCCTGCACACTGTCAAGGTTCGCCACTGTGAAGCTGAGCGAGGTCTTCCCAAACGCGAGCTTATCGATGTCTAACCCGTTTTCACGACCCCCGATCTGGAATGTTTGCTCAAGACTGTCAATGTTCACGACAAACGGCTGCCCGGGCGTACTCTGGTAGGCGTTCTTCAAATTGACCCATTTCCAGACCCCGGAGCCAAGGGCGCCCGGGCCGCCGACAACTGCCGTGGCATCGGAGAAACCGGCAGACGCAAGGCCGTTGACGATGATCCAGTCGGCAGTGGCCGTGTCTCGCTTGACGCCAAATCCATTCCCATAGAAGAAGCTGTCGTCATCGAACCCACCCGCACCCACACGTACGCGGGCATAGAGATTGTACTTTCCGGAATCTGCGAAGGTGACCTGATACGTGATCATGCGGCTTGTGTCGCCCGGGTATCCGCCGGTGATGAAGTTCGTTGCCACGGCGACATACGAGACAACGCCATCCTGCAGAACGGGGAAGTTGCTGCCGCGAACGCCGGATTCCGCCTCTGCAATGACGGGGAGCTTGCCCGCGTTGATGTCGACGATCTGCAAATTGTCAATATAGATGGCGTTGCTCGTATCCGCGGCGTAGTTGAAGTGGATAGGCGCGCGAATGATGGTTTGATTGTCGGTCACAGTGAACGTCATAGTATACTTCTGCCACTGCGTCGTAAGCGTCGCCGGCCGTATGGCTTTGTATTCGGCATAGGAATAATTTCCGACCGTGAAATTGACCTGGGCCCCCGCCCTCGCCGCCTTTGCCCACACGGTGTAGTTATAGGTCGCCCCCGGTCTCACGGGAAGGCTGTCCGCGACAATCTGAATATCCCACTGATTCGACCCCAGACCGTGGACGGTCACTTTGAGCGCGCGGTTTCCCTGTCGCACGGTGTCGCTCACGATCTCGTACACGGGAGGCGGAGTGATGGTGTTTACGAATTGAACGAGCCACCCCCTGGTCCCCGTTGCCGAAATGTCACCTGTGCTGGAGTTCTCGAATCCTCCGTTGGTGACAAGCTGCGCGTGCAACGCGGCTGGGCCGGAAAGAACCAACATTGTCGCCAAGAGGAACAGACCGGTGAGTGGTTTTATGGTAAGTCTCTTCATGTCTGCCTCCAAATGATGTGGGTTGCGGATGCTCACTATTTTTGCTTTTCGTTCTTTACAAGGTCCTCCACTGCATTCGCCAGGAAGATATAGTCGGCACAGATATCGATAACACATTCATTCTCGCCCCACAGGAAAGGCCAATCTTCCTTGTTCTCGGGGAAGTCCGGTTTCAACAAGAGCACGCCGGGAACGACTCCTCCTGCGATAAAGGAAAAGTCCGCCCTGTTGCTCCCATAGGTTCTTTTCTTTGAATGCGTCCCGACGCCCGCGACAAACGAGATATTCGAGTACGGGTGACAACCGAACAGGTAGTTCAGCGCTTTCCAAACATCCTCTCGTTTGACGATATCCGGATAGCTCGTATGCAACCAGTAATTCGCTATGGACCAATTGATCAGCTCGGAATCCCCGGCCCAGCCCCTCGTTCCGATCAGCACCCCGTATGGATTCTGCTGGCTCAGCTTGTCGATCTCTCGTCTGTACTGTACGACGTAGCGTTGCAGTGTTGATCTGTACTCTTGAGGCATGTACTGCACTGCCTTTGCCGCGGTCGCAATATTCCATACCAAACCCGAATCGAGTTGAGACCAGATCAGCTCGTCGAACCTCTTGCGGTATTGCTCTTCCTTCGTCGTGACAAAGAGCTGCAGCGCTGCAATGCATTCGGCATTGCTGAAGAACCACGGCATCCTGCTGAACTGTGCGGGTACGGGTTCCTTCCGTTCTTTCTCCCAGGCGCTCTCGGCCAGGGAAAGAGCTTCAGCGGAAAGTAGCTTGTTGTAGTCCTTCAGCGCACGGCTTGCGGCTGCCATTGCTGCGATCGCGGAATAGTTGAGTCCCGGGAATTTGGGTGTAAAGACCCATCGGTCATCGGGGGTTCCGCTGGTGAGTCCATCGGTTTCATACGGCTTGAGCCTGGGATTGTATGGAAGATTGTCGGTGATCGTTGACGCATCGCCCAGGTGATGATACTGGTGGAGAGACGGGAAGTTGATGCCCCGCACCGCGAAACCGACATTCTTGAATTGGGCCACAAGCTGGAGAGTGCCGTGTTCAATTTGTTCCAGCAGATCCGGTTTGCCGTCGGGGCGGTGAATTTCAACAAATCGCGTTTTTTGGTCTACAAAGGTTTCGTCGCGGGTGAGGTTGAAGCGCTCCCAGGAATCCACAAAACTCTCAATCGTCGTACAGTGGTGCGCCGTTTCGATGTCAAAATCGCCTGCATCGAACCACCCGCCGACGTCCAGTCCGGGAATATGTTCCAGCGGCTTGTATTTCGTATGGGTGGTGGAATCCATCCAGTAGCCATCGAAGTGCCTGATATTCACGGGAGCCTGCACCGCATCGTCAAGAAATGGAGCCCCATGCCAGACGCGGTAGGCCTCGCTCACAAGCATGTGGTCCATCTGGACCGGAAACCACACGTCAAGCGTTGGCTTCCAGACATCGGCAAATACCCGTGCTCCGACAGGGAACGCCTCGGTTTGCTGGTCGCCGTATTGTATCAGATACAGACCACTGTCCTTCACCGACGTGAAATCGAATGTTGCATAGCGATAGCGGAGAAAGTCTCCCCACGGCTTTACGTCTCCCGTTATCTTCTCTACGAATTTCCCTTGCGGGGTCACCTGGTACACGGTTGCCGTCTTGAGAGGCGCGTCATTCTTGTCCAACTCTATGACCGCGATCTTGTCCTGGGAGGGATGGTATCCGACCTGCGAGAATCCAACGACGGGTTTTCGGATCCAGTTCGGGATTGTACCCGGCTCGACGTACCATTCCACGACCGTGCCCGTTTTCCTTGCCGGAATCATACTCCGTACGACAAACCACCCGTTCTGTGCAAGGACGCGGCCGTCATACAGCACCAGGCTTTCCGAGGACGATTCTATCCTGACGCAACGTTCCGGATCCTCCGGGGCCAGGACCAGTGTCTTGCATTGTACAAGCGGTTCCGGGACAAGGAATTCATTCCTCCCGCGATCATCAAAAGTCGAATACCCGTTGAACTGCGGTATCTTTTCCGACAGCGGACGGACGGTTGTATTCCCGGAAGGGTACAACGGGAAAATGCCGGGCCGCCCATCAGCCAGGAATGCTCGTTCAAAGTAGGCGGAAGGAAGGAATTCCAGATTGAAGCCTGCGTTCCCGACGAGCTTCTCGGGAAGAGGCTCGTCAAGGCTGACTCGGATCACTATCCCCTTGTCTTTTGCTGCCACGGTCACCCGGGAGTCAAAATTGAAATCTTCATACCGCAACTTCACTTCGATGGAATTGTTCTTCCTGTCCACCCTGCGATCGGTCATCACGGGGATCTTGTCCCATTGCTCCGGGGTCGGCTGGAGTCGCACCGCACCGCCGGTTGCCGTGCGCACACCATGGTGGATAACCTCAATCCCGGAAGTCTTCTCGTCAAAAAAGAACCCGTTGTACTGGTTGCTGAAAACCAGGACATTCAGACCTCTGGTCTCCAGGTAGTCGAGGTCGTTTACCTGCAGTTGCTGGCCGAACACCGGGCTAGACAAGAGAATCAAGAGAATGGCGAGTGTGCGCTGCATGATACTCTCCTTTTCTACAGTCAGGTGGAGTTCCGATCTTAAGAACTGCAGGAGGATGTTAGCCCTTGATCTCCGAGATATATTTGGCTCCGCATCGGTGACAGACCGCCAGCGGCTTCCGGCGCCTGTACTCACGAAACCGTTGTGCCCGGGGACTGTTCCAGACCTCGCCGATGGTTGCATGCCTGACGTTGCCGATGGAATAGTCGGGAAAATCCACGCAGAAATTGGCTTCGCCTGTCGGCTGGATGTCAATCAGCCTTTCGACGTTGTTGCACGCAGTCGATTTCACCGGCGTCGATTGATCGTGAAACCAGGTCCTGTATTCTTCTTCGGTGAGCGGGAGGTACGGAAAATCATCGATATCGCCGAGGCTCCCCCGGTACCTTCGCAATTCTTCCACGAACCTGCTGAAGTCCACTCCGGAATCTTCGTGATGGAATCCCTTCCAGGAGAAGGCTGCACTGGCGAAGTTCTCTCGCAGCTCCGCCTCGTATTGGCGTCCGACATCAAGGGAATAATAATAGTATGGGACGGCGTTCACGGAAGAGATGGAGAGACTGCGAGCCACATCGGCCATTTGCCCCAGCGAGGTATAATTGTATCTGCTAATCGTGAAGCAGATACTTTTGCTTATCGTGTTGCCGCATTTCTTCTCCAGATCCGTGAGCAACGCAATATTCTCTTTTATCTTCTGAAAGCTCCCTTCCGACACACGAACGGCATCGTGGACCTCCTCCGGACCATCCACAGAAAACGTGATGTGCATGTTGCTGATCCTGCTGAGATCTTCTGCATACCGATCCAGGATCGTGCCATTGGTGTCCACGGAGATGAACATCCCCTTAGCATGGATATACTGGAGAAGCTCCATGATTCCCTTGAAGAGAAAAGGTTCACCGCCACGCACGAGGACAAAGCGTATGTTATGATCCGCGATCTCATCCACCAGGCGTTTCCAGTCTCCCACCCTCATGCGGGATCGCGTGTCGACGGTGTGATTGAGGACATACCCCTCTTTGCTCCACTGGCCGCACATGCGGCAGCGGAGGTTGCAGGAGTTTGTGACCGTAAAAGAGACAAATTGTGGAAAGTCCATGGTAGCTCCCCACATGTCACTGCTGTTGTATTCCCACCGCAGCCAGCTCTCGATTGAGAACATCCGTGTACACGGTAACAGTGTATTTCTTTTTCAGGTGGTCCTGCGTGGCCCTGGCGATCTCATCTCTGTGATATTTCTTGAACACCCCGGGGATCGTCGTTCCCACTTCTTCGAAGGACAGCTGTTTCTCCTCTCGTATAGCCACGCATTTGATGAGCGCATACTGGCGTCCCTTCGCCGTGTCGACGTATTCAAGAGGTCCGGCGGTTTCCTGGAGTTTCAGCGTGAAGGCAACTCCGCCGAGGTAGGGAGGTTCATCTTCAAGAAAGGTGTCCAGTGTGCCATCTCTTCCCCGCACATACGTTTTCACAAATATCTCCGGCGCGAGCTTTTCAAACGGGACATTCTGCTCCAGTTTCCGTTTTGCCTCCTCGACAGCCTTCCTGCTTGAATCGATGACCGCGTAGAGATTCACCTTTGCCAGCTGATAGAACAACGAATCCTTGTGTGCCTTGTAGAAATCTCTGAGCGCCTCTTCGGTCGCTGCCGGAATGCGAGCCTCAATTTCGTGGAGGTCATAGAGCCGGAGAATTTCGTTGCGCAACACAGGATTCTTTGTCTGAGCATTGAAGATGTCTTTCTCGAGATTCAGGGCCTTCGCCCTTTTCACCAGAACATCGGTTCGCAGCGCTTCAAGGACATACTTCTTGATGTTGTCTTGAGTTATCGGGGAGACCTTTCCCCAGAGCAGGACTTCGTTCAAGAGACGGAGGTATTCTGAAAGATCAACCTTCCTTTTCGCATACCTGACAATGACGAGGTTTCTTCCCCGGGAGATTGCGTTGCGCAAGGTATCTGCATAGCCGGTCTCGTAAAATCCAGGGACGCTTGACCACCGTTCTAGTTGCTGTAATGCTTTGGGGTTCCAGGTTAAGGTCTTTTCGTTGACGAGGTTCTTCTTTGTTTGTTCAAACTCCCGAAGACTGATGTCCGAATACTTCTGGTTGAGAGCCTGGCGAATCTCCTCCTTGACGTTTTCATACGGTGGGACGTCTGTTCTCCTCACGCCGGCAATTTTCACAACAGAGATCGACTCTTTGCTTTCGAAGATATGTACTACACCCGTTGCAAGATGAAATACGGTGTAATGAAAGTCGCTCAGGAGGCTCATCTTCCAGGTGAGAGGCGGCAGGAATTCACCCGGCCGGGATGATCCCTCGGGCGGCGGATAGGCCCTCGCTACTTCTGCAAAGTCTGCGCCATTGCGGATGGTGTCCTGGACACTCCGCGCTCGTGATCGTAAGAACTCCAGGTTCTTCTGAGATGGAGATTTTGGCTTCGCGATGACTATCTGCTGATAGACCACTTCCTTCCCCAGCTCTCGGTATGCACTTCTCATCGAATCTTCATTCACGTACCTTTCGGCAAACTGGGTTTCATAGTATCGAACGACCAATTCTTCGCTGATTTCCCGTTTGACTCCCTGCAGCAGCTCTGCGTTTTTGTCGAGTCCCAGGGCGAAGAAGTCAACGAGTTTCAACTGATTCACAATTTTCTCATCCACGGCCCTTTCATACGCTTTTGCTCTGTTCTTGCGGTACTTGTAGACAAGATGAGCATCATACAGGTACTGCTGCACGTCGGCAAAGCTGATCGCATACTTGCCATCGATTCTCGCAATGATACTCTGCTGAGAGGTGTCCTGGGCACTACCGCTTATAAGAGCCGTCAATGCCAGGAGTCCTAGAAGAGAAGAGCGAAGGAGGAAGTGCACTCTGTTTATCATAGAAAAAGGCCGTGAAAGTGTATTCAATGCGACGAGTGGGGGTGAAAATCGGGGGCAAGAAGGACACCCCGGGGCCAGCATCCACAATGAGAAAAATAAAACCCTGATAAGCCACTACCAGGGTTTTTTAAAAGACCCAAAGAGATCATGCCACCTCTCCATCCATCACGCATGACACAATGGGGTGCCCTGCCTTGATCTCCCGACTGGTAAAAATCCTGTGGACCTCTCCTACTCTCCCGTCTCCCTCTCCCTCTCCTGAAAATCACAGGAGAGGAAGAGGGGGAACGAGGGGGTGAGGGTGAAGCTACTTCATCAGCACCATCTTCTTGACCTGCGAGAAATCACCGCTCACAATCTTGTAGAAATAGACCCCGGAGGCAAGCCCCGCCGCATTGAACTGGACTTCGTGCGGGCCTGCGGCCTGATTTCCGTTGACCAGCATCGCGACTTCCTCGCCAAGAAGGTTGAAGACCTTCAGGCTCACATCCGATGCATGGGGGAGCGAGAAGGAAATCGTTGTGCTTGGATTGAACGGATTCGGGTAGTTCTGATCCAGGGCAAATGCCTCGGGCAGAGTGCGACCCTCTTGGGCACCGAGCGTCCCATTCTTCAGCATATAGGCCAGTTTGGCATGTTCCGCGTCTTTCTGAGCATTCCATTCTGTTTTCTTGGCGGGGAACCAGTTCAGGTCGCCAACCGGGAAACCATTTGTTCCACCGGCCTTCAGATCAGCATCCGTGTAGGAGAGATCTACCGGAATCGGCCAGTCGGAATACACATAATAATCCGGGCCAACGAGGACTTTCCGCCAATCGGACAGAACTGCGGCAGTTCCGACGCCTGCGATGTCAACCGTCTTCGTGGCAAAGACCTTTACCGAGTCCACCCAATTCGTCAACAGGTCTTTCGGATCGGTAAAGGCGGGCAATTTCTTGTACCACGTACCCTCAGTCAGGTATGGATAGTGAGTATTATCATCAAACATGGCTTGAGTTCTGGTATTCATCGTAATCATCTGCGAAACCCAGGTCTGGTCTTTGTTCACGTTGTTGGTTTTCAGCGTGGCCACGATGTCATTAAATTTTGGATCCCAGTAGACGACGTTTTTGTCCACCAGCACCTTTCGATCCATCTGGACCATTGTGGACTGCAGTGTATCGAGATTGACCAGACCCGTCGGGAGCCAATGCGGATCGACTTCACCCTTGTCCTCGTTGTTGCCAATGCTGTCGCCGAACGCCTGGACGTTGCAGTTCACAAAGATGTTATTGGTGAGCGTCAGGTCGCTCACGTATCCCTGGCTCTCAAAGACGCTTCCGGCGCAGTCAACAAACGTGTTATGGTTGAAGAAGAGTTTGTTGATCTGGTAATTCCTGAATTTATACAACATCCCCTGCGCCATGACGTGCGTTGAATTTTCCACCCAGATCGTATCTGTATTATTGTTGACATTGTCATAGACGCCACCGTTGCGCCGGCATGGCTGCCCGCTCAAGTTCACAAAATAGCAGTCAAGGATGTACAGCTTCATTCCTGGCCAGGCATTGGACTGGACTTCGACCCAGCGTGTCCGCTCGAAGAGATCATTCTCAAGAACGAGCTTCTGGTCTGCCGCTGTCGTCCCGAAAAACGCCCAGCCCAGGGTGCCATCCGCAATTCCAGGAACAATGCTGCAATTCTTGATCGTCAGAGAGCTTCCGATATTTATCCCGCCTGTGTTGTTGCCACCCGCGTCCCTGTAACCACAGATCACCGGAGGAGCAGAATTCGCATCCTTGTTGTTCACCAGGCGTGTAAAGTCCTCGCCAACGATGACAACAGCGCGGTTCGTCGGTGTGGTAGGAGTGGCGAGAATCGGATAATAGCCATTCTTCTTCAGCATATACACCCGTCCCGCGGGTGGCGCGGCATCCAGATTCATCGCAGTCCCCAGCGTGCTGGCTTCATTTCCCTTTTGCGCAAAATCTTTGATAACCGCAGTATCTCCCCGCATGGAGGATACATAATCCGCGAAGTTCTGTGCCCCGGCGACACAGAACAGGGAGAGTACCGCGACGATAAGAAGTACAGTGCGTTTCACTGTGAATCCTCCTATGTGAACCCTGAAAACCGTTAATTAATCTGTACCTGACGACCACGTTGGACCTCTAAGCATCCCCTCCTTTCCCTGATTCTCCAGCAGGGTGTTGAAATAGCGCCTTGGATCACGCACAAAGGCGCGGATTTAGCGAAGAAAAGATCACAAGCTGTAGCGCAGGCTAAGCTGATAGAAGCTTGGATAATACTGAGTCTGTGCAACGTTATCCGATACTTCCCCCCCGACGACCCGTCTGAATCTCTGATATGTGGTTGTTGGCGAATGCGTCAGATTCTGAACGTCGAACGAGAGGCTTAGGCCTTCCACGGGTAATGCCTGCTTGAGCGTGACATCCCATCGATAGATTGTTCCCGTGAACTGATCCAGTTCGGGCGTTGCTCCAACGGTGGTAATCACATTGCTCTGCATGTTGAACGAAATTCGTCCCGAGAAGCCTTTGTAATCAACTCCGAGCGCCACGTTCAGAACGTGGTCGCTCTGGTTGAGGAGTCTGGCATTGCGCGTGGTATCTTTGGTGAGGTATACGTGTCTCGTGAATCTGCCATCCTGATACGTTGAATCGATGTTCAGCACTTGCCGGTAGTCCATGTCAGACCATACTCTCGTATAGTTGATATTCAACACCACGTTGTCAAAAGGAGCCGGCAGGTACCAGAATCGTGTTTGCCACTCGAGCTCAATCCCTCTTATGTGGGCCGGATGATTATTGTTTATGAACGTGGATATCTGCGTCGACTTGGCCGGGGCCTGGATCCCGAGACCCATCCAGAGAGATGAATCGGGGAACGAAACGTCATAAAGTCCTAGATTCTGGTAGTAAATCGACGTCGAAAAAAACACGTTATCCAGATTCTTGTAGAAGCCACCCACCGTGAAGAGCCCGATATCGTTATTATGGAAGGAAAGGCTTACATCATAGTTCTTGGACTTCGTCGGTTTTAACCTGGTATTTCCAGCCTGTGCCGCGGCACCGGGCTCGAAGTAAATATTCGGCAGGATCGCTTGATAATCCGGGCGGGAGAGTGACTGTGTGTAGGCTAATCTCAAATCGGCCCAGTCGGTAATCGAGTACCGAAGCTGGGCATTCGGAAGCAGATCATTGTCATTCCGATTGACCGTGTTCAACGTATCAAACAACAGACTCACCCCATCGACGGAGTGTGTGACGTAGACGAAATTCGCTTTATAGTCCATATTGTAATGTTCGTACCGCACGCCTCCGAACAGCTTCAATCGGGGACCGATATTAAAGATGCCCATCGCGTATCCGGCGGCAAAGGTTTCTCTGCCATCGAAATCATATCGTTCAGAGTTCGATCTGTGTCTGTTGGGGTTCCAGGTTATTGTCGCCTGAGGGAGGAAGGTGTCCATCTGATTGGTGTTAACGACGTATTTGATTGGGTACGAACTATTAAAGAAGTAATCTCCTCTTTTGTAATCCGTGTTCCAGATGTCGGATAGCAGAAGAGGATTGGTATTGGAGAGCACCTTGCCGGGGACAAAGTACTTCACTGCGTCGTAGAAATCCTGGTCGCCGATCCTCTTGTACTTTTCCTCAAGATCATTCGTTCGCTTTGAAGGTGCATACTTGCCGCCGACCTTGAACGTTGCCGAAAGGTCCTCCGA
>JAGDMK010000352.1 GCA_017860635.1 Bacteroidota bacterium | reverse complement strand
TTGCGTTTCTTGCCGGCGATGTGCCTCCCCCGAAACCCGAGGCAAACAGCCGCGCGAACGAATCGGTGTCCTGCGATGTCTGCCATACGATTACCGGTTTTTCCGGTGACACCCCGCACAATTTCAACTACTACGCCGAACCCGGAAGAGTGAAACATGGCCGGCGCGAAGGCCTTGTCTCCCCGGCGCACGAGACCCGCAAGCTGGACTTCATCACCACACCTGAATTCTGCGGGACCTGCCACAACGAAATGAGTCCCTACAACGTCTGGGTGAAATCGACACACCTCGAGTGGAAAGAGGGTCCGTATGCCAAAGAAGGCGTGCGGTGCCATGACTGCCACATGACCAAGACGCAGGGACAACTTGCCGCACTGACGCCGAAGGTCGACGATGCATGGCAGCACCTGTTCCATGGCGCTCACGATCCGGGAAAGGTGAACGGTACCATCGAGGTCAGGGTCCATCCTGACATTCGCGAGCTGGAGCCCGGTGAACGGGTGAAGTTCACCGTCGCGCTCTTCAACCAGAAGACCGGCCACAAGTTCCCTTCGGGCTCCGCGGAAGAGCGGCTGGTGTGGCTGCATGTGGAAGCCACGGACGCCAAAGGCACGGTCTATCATTTGCCGGTGGACAAGAAGGGTTTTCCCGGCGAAGAGTACACGATTGCCGCCAACACGCTGGCCTATCAGGATATGGGCATTCCGCTGAACATTCCCGACTTCAAGGGGATCCAGCGTGACGGCATTCCGGTCGGCGACCGGATATTCCGGCTTCCATATCTTGATCCGCAGGGACGCATGACAATCATGCAGTGGAACACTGCGTCACAGTCGACCGACTACCGCATTGGTCCACGCGAAACCAAACTGGAAACCTACAGCTGGACAGTGCCGTCGAAGTGTGCGCCGGGAGTGCTTTCGGTGAAGGCAACCGTGAACTATCAGAAGCTTCCGGCTCCGGTTGCGGAATTTCTTGGCGTTCCCATGGAAGAGGCGGAGATCATACACGTCAACTCGCATACCACACAACTGACCATATTGCCGTGAGAACACTTATGAAACAGTACTGCGTATGGGCCATCCTCCTTGTACTTCTGCTCGCGGGGATAACATCGGACGCGTCCGCGATCCCGGCCTTTGCCCGGAAATACGATATGTCCTGCAATACCTGCCATCACCCTATCCCGAAGCTCAAAGCCTACGGGGATGAATTTGCGGGAAACGGCTTTGTTCTGACAGACAAGGAAGCGCCGCGGGCGTACCGCGAAACCGGAGACGATCTCCTTATGCTCCTGCGGGAAGTTCCCCTGGCACTTCGTCTCGAAGGGTATGGCCGCTGGCAGCCGCAAACATCGGGCCGCTCGGATATGCAGTGGCCCTATCTGGTAAAGCTGCTGTCCGGAGGACAGATTGCGAAGGACGTGTCGTACTATTTCTATTTCTTCTTTGGCGAGCGGGGCGAGGTTGCCGGACTCGAGGATGCATTTCTCATGTTCAACAAGGTATTCAACAGCGAACTGGACGTGTACGTGGGCCAGTTCCAGGTGTCGGATCCCCTTTTCAAACGGGAACTCCGGATGACGTTGGAAGACTACCAGATCTACCGAGTCAAGCCCGGCAAGTCCACTGCCAACCTCACGTACGATCGGGGTCTCATGCTCACATACGGTTTCCCCACCGGTACTGACATCGTCGTGGAGGTTCTGAATGGTGCTGGCATCGGTGCAGCGGACGGTGCGCGCAATTTCGACAACGACAAATACAAAAACACTGCGTTCCGTCTCTCACAGGACATCGGAGAACACCTCCGGCTCGGAGGCTTTGTCTACTGGGGACGCGAAGCGGAAGATGACAGAACGAATTCTCTCTGGATGGCCGGCCCGGACCTCACGGTTTCCGTGGAGAACGTGGAGCTGAACGTGCAGTACATAGAGCGGCACGACGACAACCCGTTCTATCTGAATCCCGGCGCCGAGGTGAAAACCCGTGGCGCGTTCGGGGAACTCACCATTACGCCCGGAGGGGACAAAGGGCGGTGGTACACAACGGCGCTGTATAACTGGGTCGATTCTGAAGTAAACGCGCTGGACTATCAGACGATCACCGGACATGTCGGCTACCTGCTTGCCCGTAACTTCCGGCTTGTCGGTGAGTACACGTATGATGTGAAGGAAGAAGCGAACAAGTTTACGGTGGGATTCGTCTCCGCCTTCTGAAACACTGGCGTCTGCTCCAGACGGCACCCGGAGATCTCTGCCTGCTGTCCGGAAGCTCCATCATCACTTTTTGGCATCAAGTGCCCCGAGGCCACTGAGGGTTTGCTGCACGCTGTACCGGCCTCGGGGTTCTGTTTTTCCTCGGCCTCTCCCCGCGGTTGTCCCGGTTCTCCATGACGTAGTCGTCCATAGCGCAGTTCTGCCTGACACAGTTCAGGATGGCGCAGTCCACCTCCGCAAGCGCATTTTTCTCCCAAGTTCCGTATTTTCCTACATTTAGCTGCACTCGACAAACATGCCGACAGACAGGCAAGTTTGTCGAGGCCAAACCATCCTTTTGACGTGATTTGAACGGTTTTTTGCTGAGACTCACTGGCATACTAGATGAGGCATATACACCTGATGAAAAAAACGATTGCGGTCATTTTCGGAACGCGGCCGGACACCATAAAGCTGGCTCCCATTATTTTGCGCCTCCGGGCAGAGCACCGCTGGTGCCGTGTGGTGACTGTGGCAACAGCCCAGCACCGGCATATGCTGGACCAGGTGCTGGATGTCTTCGGCATTACCCCCGATCACGATCTCAACATCATGCGGCCGCGCCAGACGCTCGCACAGATCACGCGCAATACGATAGACGCGCTGGATCGCATCATGGTTGACGAGAAGCCCGACATGGTGCTGGTGCAGGGCGACACGCTCACGACATTTGTAGGAAGCCTGGCGGCATTCTTCCGCCACATCCCGGTGGGCCATGTGGA
>JAGDMK010000143.1 GCA_017860635.1 Bacteroidota bacterium | reverse complement strand
TCTGTCAACGCCGAGACTGTGTTGCCGTCATATTCGTCGCGCGAGCTCTTCAGCGCGTACTTGATGCCGATTTCCAGGCGCTCGACCGGCTCAACGTACACATGCGCCGAACCAATCAAAGCATGGAACGAGGCGGACGGCTGAACAACGGAGTTGTCCTGGGCTTTGTACTGAATCTTCCCTATGAGGTTGAGCCAGTTGCTGAATACCGGCCGGTAGGCGAAGCCGAGCAGATACTCCGACTGCTGCGTGCTGCCATTCTGGGACCGTGCGCTGGAGTGGAAAGACGTGCCCTTGGAGAGCAGGCTCAACTCATCCAGCACTTTGTACGATACACCGTAATTAATCCCCCGCCTGGAGTTCGAGTTGTCTTTGTTGTATTCACCTTTGAGCGTGGCACGGAGCGGGAATGCGGGCAAATACTCGAATCCGACGGAAACGGCGTCATGGTCCGGCGTCCTCGCTTCTGCGATGTTTTTCGAGAGGTTCTTGGTCTTCTCATACAGGATATTTGCCGTCATCTCTTCGCTGATCTTCCACGAGTTTTTCAATCCGATAGTCGCCGCGTTGCGCTCGCCGCTGATCGATCCTCCGAGTTCATACCTCCCGTACACCGAAGTGTTATCATTGACCTTGGTGTTGATCCCGAGTGTCGTCAGCTGGCCCTCCTCGGCCTGGAATTTCTGCTGGCCGTACACCGATACCGCTTCTGTCAACTGGTACTCCAATCCGAGCGTCAGGGCGTTCGGACGCGTCTGCCTCTCGGCCTTGCGGAGATTCTGCTCGTACCCGACCGTCCCCCGCAGCCCCTCTGCAAGCGTTGCCCGGACTGTACTGCTCAGCAGTGTCGAGTGCGTACTCAGGTTCTGGGAAGCCGCTTCGGGATTCTCTCCGTCGTACTTCACATCTTCGACCTTCACCGACACATCGGCGACGTCACCGATCTTCTGGTGTACTGATCCCGATACGGATTGAAGATCCGTCGAGAGCGAGGCCTGCGACTGGTGTTGCTGGTAGAACTCCGCATCCACCGACGTTCCCTTGGCCAGTTCTGCACCCAGAGCAGCGCCATATTTGGTCGTGCCGATCTCGCGGCCCGACCCGGATTGCGTCGGATTGATGAAGCCGGACTCTACTTTCCGGTAGTACGGCCTGAGCGAGAAGAGCCCGTACGGCGCCACGTCTGCTTCAAGTTTCCACGCACTCCCGCTGGTCAAGACATCACCCGAATGTGCGACCTCTCCTTGCACAGTCCCCCATTGCTCCACCTGCCACCGTGCGTTGCCTCCGAAGAGAACATAGTTTTGCGGCGTACGGCTCTCCACAATTGCCGTAGCACCCAGCGTGAGGTTCTCAACGGCTTTCAGTTCCGCCGCACCACCCAGGACCAGGTTATCGGATGCGTTGGAAATGGCCTCGTATGAGACGACGATGTACACCGGGTTGTTCTGGTCATCCAGAGCGGGGATCGGTTGTTTGAAGTAGAGACTCCCCTGTACGTAGTCGATCTCGTAGTCGCTGTACCGTGCCTTTTCATATCTGGTGATGACAACTTCCGAATGGTATCGATCCCGCACTTCAATCCGCACCTGTTCACTCCCTGTCACGACATTGTTCTGCTGCAGGTAGTAGTATCCGGAGATTCCCTGCCCGCGAAGTTCTTCCTGGACGACCTTCCTGTTGGTGATAGTTCCGAACAGATCAACGACATAGGCTTTCTGCTCCGCATGAACCCGCCCACCTGTGAACGACCGGTTGTAAGCGGAGTATTCGTTGCGGGTAACGAGCGTTGTGTAATCGCCAAAGAGCGCATACGACTGATCCCGTTCCACCTTTACATAGAGCGGAGACGTCGACTGCGCTTCATATGTCACGATGCTGTTGTCGCCGTACATGGAGTAGAGGGAGTTCGGGTCCAGATCTCTGAAAATGCGGTCCTGCAACCTGCGGTCGGTGTCGATGGAAAGCGTCATCAGATAGTCGTCGAAGACAGTCCCCCGGGCGATGCCGGCAACCCTCGTCTGGCCATGCAAGCCTGTCGTGAACTCATCGGGTGACGCGAGGCCCGCAGTCGACCCCTGACCGTCCAGGTACTTGCCCGTCGCGTCCGCCGAGATGACCACCATGAGGGGCGTGGTCGGTGTCCGGCCATGCATCGTCGCCTTCTGTGTGATGCTGTTGGTTGTCAGTGTGACTGTGGATGGCCCTGTCGCTCGCCCGGCCTTCAGCCCGAATGCAATTGTTCCGTCGACGAGACGGATCTGATGCCCCTGTGCATGCGGATCAACATCCTCCCCATCGATGCTCATGCTGTCTGCATTGACGGTGATGAAATACCCGTCCGGAATCACCACAGACCATTTGTCGCGCACCGCGGCCCGAACCGGCATCACCGTTCGCCCGTCAGCCGGATAGTCCGCCGACGGGATATCCAGGACAATCGAATCCGGAGATCCGAGCACATGGATGTGCCGCTCCGCCGTGTGAATTCTCCCGCTGGGCATGAGGAGATTCACCCGGTACGTGACAGGCCCCTCCGGGGTGGGTACACCGAGAAACTCGAATATGCCGTTCGGTCTCACCTTCCCGGAGTCCACCGGAACGCCGTTGAGATCCAGACGGACGGGAAGATTAGGGATTCCCGTGCCGATGACTGCCAGGTTTCTGAACGGGCTAATCTCGCCCTCTCCGGGAATCGTGATGGCGACCTGAGCGTGAAGCCCGACGCTCATCAGCATCAACCCGCAAAGGAGGAATACCGACAGTATGTGCCGATATGTCAGCACTTTTTCAGTACCTATATCCGACGATGTCTGTCAAGTGACATCCAGTGCATGTCATTCTCGTGAAGGCCGCGTATCAGGCGGTCGATCTGTATCGTTCTTCATGACAACGGGCCCCGGTCTGGGAGTCCGGACGGGCGGCGGTTTTTGTATGATCCCGATCGGTTTGGGAGAGACCAGTTCGATTGTCTCGCGTAGCCCTGATGCCTTTTCGCTCTTCTTGAGTAGTGGCGAGGAGACATAGAAATCCGCACGCGCTATTCCTCCCTCCACAAGGCGAACAAATCTCGAAGACCCGTCCCCGGCAAACTCCGTCCCCCTGGCGAGAAGCTGTGAAGATTTCGGCAGCGTCCTCTGGTCGACCCTGATCACATGTTGACCCGGCATCACTTCCGGCAACGAGTACTTGCCGTCGTCGCCCGTCACGATATGTGTCCCATCCTCCATCCACAGCTCTACCCCTGTGATGCCGGATTCATCCTGTTCCTGAATACCGTTGCCGTTCAGATCGGCGAAGACTTTTCCGATGATGATGCCGCGGTCTGTGAAGACGCCCGGATGTACCAGGACCTGGATTGAGGACTCACCTGATCGCACTGTATCGCCGGCGAGATCGACGCCGGCACCCCGGGCACGGTTGATGCCATGCCCGTCCAGCGCTCCTGCACCGATGGTGAGCGCGTAGGTCAACCGCACGTTTTCGCCGGCATCGAGCGTATCCTGAAGCGTCCACACCAGCGTCCTTGTCCCCACCGGCTCGCCGACGGCCCTTCGGTCGAGCCTGCTGCTCAGCGAGGCATAGACAAACCCGACCGGGAGGTCATCAATGACGCGAATGCTTGTGATAGGAGTTGTCAGACTCTTGTTGCTGATTTCGATGGTGTAGAAGATGCCATCGCCGGGTTCCGCAATCCGTTTGTTGGCGGTCTTGACCAGTTCCAGTGCGGCGATTTCTGCGGCACTGACATTTGCCTCAACGGCGAACGACCCGGGCAGAGTATCCTGGACGATGAGGGAGCCCGCGTATCGTGGATGGTCCACGCGAATCTCGTACGTTCCCGGAGCCAGACTGTCGAACACGAACGTGCCCCGGATATCGGTACTCCCTGCCGCGACGGACGTCTTCCCCAGAGTTGCTCCCGTCTGTCCGATCCGGTTCAACGTCACCGGAATGCCTGGCTCGCGGATCGGTTTGCCCGTTGAGCGGTCTACAATGCTGCCCCCAATCGCATTGAGCAACGATGCCGCCGCGGTTCCTCCTTGCGCGGGAGCTGCCAGAGCGAACGGGGCAGTGGTCTCCATCCGGTCGCCATATCGGGTCACATACTGCAGAGTGCGGCTGTACACACCCGCTCTGCTGATCGGGATAACAAAAACCCCCTCGCTGTCCGTTGTGTCACGGCCCGCCTCGCTGTTGCCGGAATCGTGCACGATAACAACGGCACCTTGGACATCTCGCAAATCCAGGGCGGACCTCACACTTCCCTGGAGTGCTCCGGGATGGAAGAATACATCGGCCGATGCCGTGAGTGGAGCACCGTTCATTCCGTCGGTTGTTGCAGTGACGCCGGCCGTAAGGACGCCGGAAGCGATGATGTCGCTCCGCAGAGGAACAGCCGCCACCCCGTTCCACGTCAACGCAGTGATCGTGTCGGTCTGTCCCGGGAATGTGCCGCGCGTCGTAGCAAAGAAGACTTTTGTGCCGTCGGGCACGGGGCTGCCCGCAATGTCAAGCACTGTGGCATTCAACCACGATGTGTCCTGACCATTGCCGAGAATGGCCCGCGGCGACGCCACGAGGTTCAGGGAGCTGGCCACAACAAGTGGCTGCAGCGTGATCGTCTCCGTCATGTTTGACCGGATCGAGTCGCTGTCGCCGTTGGTGTAGCGGAAACTTGCCTTCGCCTCGTTGCGTATCTTCGTGCCCGCGGGCGTCTGTGCCATGCCGGGAAGCGTGGCACAGACAAAGGCCGCGGTCAGCAGAAGCATGCTGAAAAACTCTGTCCTATGTCGTTGACTATGGTTCATTTCCATTATATGCTGCGGACACCGGGCGTTCAGGCCGAACGCCCGGCATCCGCATGGTCATCGGAGGCCGTTGTCTGCAACGGCAATCCGCAATGCTTACTGCACAGCAACTCTGTACTGGTACCTGCGCACAGCGTTGTTTCCGGGAATCGATGCGAAGTACACCGACAGCACCCCTCCCGCTTCATTGGCCATGATGGTCGCACCGTTCGGTGACGTCCTTGGCCACAGCTTTGCCGCCGTTCGTGACCGTAACGGTCCAGTTCATGACCGTGCCCGGGACCACTTTGCCGTTCAGATCGGTACCGCCGACGATGCTGCTCGCCCCGCCATCAACCACAATGGTCACCGTGGCAGCTGCTACGGTGGTGATCACTCCGTCAGTGGAACTGGTGCTGCCCCCTGTAGGAGGTACCGGGGATGCCGTCTGCGTCGTCGCGGTGAGGTTGCGGACAATCGTCTCTCCATCTGCCGCGGCTATTGGAATAGTGACCTGCACGTAGAACGTGACCGTGCTGCCCTGCGGGACGGCGGTCAACCCCGTGATGGGCGTTGCAGTGCCGCTTGTTGAGCTGAACACGTGCGCCACATCGAGACTTCCGCCGCCATTCGCCTGCGTGAATGCGAAATCATCTGTGGCGTTGCCGGTGTTCTTCAGTGTATAGGTGTATTCCACAGCATAACCAGGCTCGCTCGTCGCATCTGCGGTCACCTGCGTGAGCACAGCACCTGAAGCCTTGCCAACATTGAATGTGTGTGTATTGGCATTGTCCAGTGTGTACGTGTTCGATCCGTCGCTGTACTGCACTCGTGCCGGGAAGCCCAACCCGGCATTCATGGCGTACACAGGAGTCCCGGCCGTAACACCCGTCCCGTTGTTTGTGACCTGTTCCGGCTGCACGATTACATTGAATGAAAGCGCCGGGTCTGCAGCTTCCAGGTCGGCCGCGGCGATGGTCCACGTGACCGTGCCGCCGTTCCCGTTTCCATCAGCAAGGCTGAGCGTCCCGCCCAACGTGGAACTGACATAGTGGAACTGCGGATGCACCACAAATGTCACTGTTGCCGCTCCCACGATGCCCGACGCCGAAGCACTGGTGTTATCCAGACTCATCGTATAGGTAACATTGACGCCCGGAATGCGGCTGGACTCCGATGACACGTCCGACTGCGAGGACGTGAACGTGATCACAGGTTTCCGCACCGTGTACGTCAGCACGAACTGGAATTCAGCTCCGGGGTTGGCAACCACGATCGGTGAGGCATCCGCAGCCGTTGACTTGAGCGTTGCAGTGATCGTGACAGGAATGTTATCCGGTTGATTCGCAGCGATGGTGACACGAACGAGCATGTGCTTCGTTGCATCCGCAAGCATGCCGGCCGTTGCCGTGATCACGGGCTCACCCGAGTCAAACACCCCGTTGGCGTTCCCGTCATCAATCATCGCTACTGTGAAGTCCGGGTCACTGCTGTTAAATGAGATATTGAAATTGTCGGCACGGTTCCCCGTATTGGTGAACTGGACGGGGAAATAGACCGTGACGTTATCCACCCCGCCCTCCGACCGCGAAGCGGGTGAAAACACGCCCACGACCTTGTGGGCGACATACAACGTTACAGTATTGGATGTTGCGGTGCGGTTGTTCGACCCGGCCGTGTACGTTACCGTTGCCTGGTTCGAAATGGCCGTTCCGGCGGGCGTGCCGGCCGCAAAACCCATCTCGGCTACCACACTGAGAAGAAGCAGCAGGCTTCCAATTCTCAGCAGTGTTGAGGCACTCATGATGATACCTCCTTGTGTATGTGGTTGTTGCTGCATGTGAACATCTCTCACCTGATCCCGCATCACGTAGAACACATCTGTTCCACAGAGTCCGGACATCAACGGACCCGCATGCCGCCTTATGGCGGCAAACAATCATACTTCATGGGTCTCCCCTGACGTGTTGTTGAACATGGTTGAGCTGCGTTGACTGTTCTCTTCCTCACCGTATTGATTCCCGCTCTTGCCTTTTGTGCACCTCTTGCCGCTTCCATTCGAACCCCTCTCGATCCTTCATGTCCGCTTCCTTCGTTGATGTTGTCGTTTTCAGCCTCTGGCTTCTGCTCTTCCCGCTGCGGGGGATTGCCCCGGCCGGCTTACAGAATTCGCACACGGAACTCGACGACACCCCGGCTTCCCGGCATGACAGTCCCGACATGAACACTGAGCACACCACCCTGAAGCGTCGCTTCGTCCCCGTCTGCCTGTTCGGTTCGCAGCGCACCATTCAGCCTCACGCTTCCGGGCACAAATGCCGTGCTCGGCGGGATTGCATCACTGACGACAAAGCCGTCTGCCTGCCCGTTTCCCTCGTTGGCATAGGTAATCGTGAAGAGGATCTCGCGGCCGGTCCGTGGATCTGCAGCCGTTGCCTGCTTTCCCAGTATCATCCTCGGAAGGACGATGGTTGTCGTGTTGACGATTGCCTTTGCGTTGTTGCTGTTGGATGTCGATTGAGCGCGCAACGTCATGATGTCCTGCGTCAGGTCTTCGGCAACGCGCGGCAGCGTTGTGCGCGCAATGAACGTGAAGGCCCCGCCGGACTGCAAGGCACCAGTTCTTGCAACGCGCTCGCCGGGATCAGTTTTCCAATTCGAATTCAGATCCTGATACAGCAGCCAGTCGAGTCCAAGCGCAGACTCGGCGGCAAGCTCGAAATCCTCCGCAAAGGTTCCGGTGTTCGTCACGACAAACGAACACTGGATCGTGTCGCCGGGCTGCCCCAGTTCGGTGTGCGGAGGGCCGATATCCACGGTCACGGTGCCGCCGCTCTGGATGGTGATGAATCCCGACTCGATACTCTCTGCCATCCTGATGGTAGGACCGTCCTCGTACTGCATCACTGCGCTGTTATGCACCTCATCTCCGGGAACCGCTGTGGCAGCGAGTTCTGCATAGAATTCGACGCTCCCCTCCTGACCTGCCTGCACCGGGTCCAGATGCCATGTGAGCACTTGTCCGGCAACGCGATCGGGTTCACGGCTTTGTGCACCACCGACGAAGCGAAGTCTCGGATCAAGCACGTCAACGACCGAAATGCCAGTCGCGTCCGACGTTCCCCTGTTCTTGTACACAATGCTGTACGTCACCCGGTCGCCCGCGTGTGCAAGCGGTGTATTGACGCCCTTGACCACCTCCATGGCCGGCCCGATGATCCTGGTCGACCGGTGCGCCCACGTGCTCGCTGCGTTATCGAAGACGGACACCACCGTCACGACGAGCGGGTCCGTTTGCCCGATGAATGTCACATCGGCAGGCACGATGACACGCGTTATGCACGAGAGGGAGGAGTCTGCGGGAAGATCTCTCGTCTCTGCCATCGGCCCGGCAGCGACCTCCTCACTGGCGAGCACCCCATTCCCATCCATGTCCCAATAGACGACAGAAGGAAGGCCCAGTGCAGACACGGCACTCACCGTGAACCGGTCGGTCCCGTTGCCAGAATTTGTTATCGTCAGCGGAAAGTCTACAGTCGCATCGACGTGCGATTCCCCTTCGGCCGTCAGGGGTGTCACGTTGACAACGGCCACCTGTGCAACTGTGACATTCACCGTATTGGAATACACCGTTACCGCGGAGGACCAGCCCGGTGACGAGTACGTGGCGGATGCCTGGTGCGCAATCACCGTCCCGGCCGGCGTCCCTGCTCCATGCGCACTCCACGGAAGGGCCGCAAGCAGCACGAGCGCAGTCACGATTATCCATAGACCGCGCGGGACGGTCAAACCGGTGTGTGGTGCACCCGGATCAGCGTGTGGCACAATGCGACCGGCGCGCGGCACGCTCAAGTCAGTGCGGGGTGAGACAAGATCACCGCGAGGCAAGCCTGCCGTACAGGTCCATATCCTATGTCTGCGACTCTTGCTCACCGGACACGGGCCTTGAAACTGACCGTCCGCTCCCCACCGGCTTCAACCGGATCTGTGAATGTCCACGAGAGCTTCTTCACTCCGGCGGCAGACCGATCCATGCTTACGACACATCCGTATGACGTAGCACTCCCTTCCAGATATGTCATCCCGTCGGGAACAGGGTTGCTCAGGGTGACATCCGTGGCTCCCGATTCGCCGATGTTGGTGCAGGTCACCGTAAAAGCGACCGTGTCCCCCGGCTGGGTGGTTTCTTTGTCCGTGGCACTTATGACGACAAGCTGCGGATCTTTCATACTGCCATGCTTCTCCTGGAGTGCCTTAAGGGAAGCTGCTTTGACCGCCGCCGGAGTAACTCCAGTTTCGCCGTCGATGATCATCCAGAACGCAGGCGATTCTGACACACCGTCAAGCGTGACCGAAGGGCTGGTCACGACCACTTTTCCTTTGCCAGCGGAGACTGTGGCCACAGACGGAGAGACGGCTACATTCAATGCAGCCGGTCCGGCTTTCGGCATCACGACAAATCCCTGCTCGCCTGCCTCAACATTTCCCAGGGTCTTCATGGACATCCGCAACACCAGCGTCATGGCGGCATTTGCTTTGAGTCCGGTTGTCAGGACAAGATGCTGACCGGACTTATCCGCTTTCGGATCCCCCACAGCAATCGCACGCAGGATGACCTGCACTTTGCCGTTCGGGAGGTCGACAGAAGACACCCGAATCATTCTGCGTGCTCCCGGCTCGGTACTTCCTGCTGAGAACGCGCTGCCTCCTTTTCCGCCAAACAGATCCGCGCCCGTAAGACTCTTGAGGACCGCCCCATTCTTGTCAAGGATTTCAAAGACCTTCTCACCGGCACCCATACCGCCCAGGCCAAACCGTTCTTTGCTCCCTGATGCCAGAGCTGCCTCGACAAACGCATGGGACCTGACGTCAGCCTGCTTTAGATCGCCAAAGCAACGTACGGTCAGGTTCTTGAACTCTACAGCTATACCTTTGTCCTGTTGTCCGGCCTCAAGCGAGGCAAAACAGATCAGCACCAGGACCAGGGCCACCATGGTATTCTTCATGGTTTTCTCCATTGAGTTGTGGGGTTGATGTGCATAGTTGTCTTGTCTATCTGACTTCTTGGCTGTTCGTTGTGGACTCTTCGCTTCATTGGACTGTCACACTGTATGTGATCGTACCTGTCGCTCCCGGAGGAAGCGTTCCAAGACTAATCGCAATGGCTGATCCGGTAACCGTCACCTCATCGTCGCCTCCCTGGTCGGTCTTCGGAATACCGTTCACCATGGCATTTTCCGCCAGGTATGTTGTGTTGGCAGGAATTGGCGCTGTGATAAGGACCGTTGAAACGGCTCCACCACTTGTGCACGTGTAGGTGATGGTGTATGTCACGACCTGCCCGGGAGACGGGTAGGTATCGCTCTGAGCCATGGTCAGCAGCACGGCTGGAAGCGTGCGACTCGATAGTGTCCATCTCCCGAGGTCCGTCTGCCCCACCACTTCCACCCAGTTCTCCGACGTACTGCTGCCGCTTGCACCGCGGTTTTCCCACACGTCCGGACCCGTAGCGATTCTGCGCCAGAGCTGAAGCGGCGGAGAGGTTTCAGAGTTGGGAGCAATCACCTCAGCATCCTCATAATGCAGCCGCAGCGTGCAGGAATACCCGGAACCTCCGGTCTGCGAGATGTCATAGTATCGGACGATGGGCTCCATTGACGCATTCGTTGCGGGTGCCGTGAGAACAACAGTCATTGTCACTGAAGCAGGCAACGTCCCACCGCCAGCAAACGTCAGCGTGCTGAAGGGGCTCTCAAAGGCATAGGACATGCCCGGTGCAAAAGCATGAGTGCGCGTGATTGTTCCGACGATCAGGCCGTTGCCTGTGCGGTCGACTGTAACGGTCACGGTATTCGATCCCGTGAAGAGCGTCCCCTGAGTCATCTGCAGCGTCCCGGTGGTGACCGGATTGTTCAATGTCACGCCGTAAGGATTGTTGATGATGACCGTGCGCCCGGTGAGCATTGTCGGGAGGCACTCCGGCCCAGTGCTCTGCGCTGAACTTCCCATGTATTCGAGTGCCGCCGCCGTGCCGTAGGCGAGCGTGAATCCTCCGGTGGCAAAGGTTGCACGATCCTGCATGGAGAGCAGCGTGACAACAGACACATTGCCGCTGAGAGTTTTGACGCCTGTACCGGACAGGACAAGATTGCCGTAGGCCGGAGTCCCCGGGGCACCGGCGACAAGCTGGGCTGTGCCGTAGTACTCCACAGTGCTGGCAGTGCTGAGCGTCGTGGTGCGGAACCTGGTTGGGAACGGGCCACCCACACGAAGCACGCCGTCGTTCTGTATCGCTAGCATGCCGGTATTCTGCCCCCGCAGTTCGTTCTCACCCAGATCGACTGTGCCATTCACAATCGTCAGATCATCATCCAGAAAGAGATCTGTCAAGAGCGTCAGTGTCCCGGACGACTTGTCAACGAACACACTCCCCATCGTCCTTCCTTTGCGCCTTGCTTCACTCTCGATCGTCTGATTCCCGGTTCCGTTGAAAAGGAATGACACTTCGTTCTCGACGTCGAGCCGGCCATTGTAGTTCGTGAGATCCCCAGACACACGGATCGTGGCTACCCTGTTGTCAAACCGCGGATTTGCACCATCGTCTATGACGAAGTTGTAGAACTGCGCTGACCCGAGGGCAAATGTTGCGGCCGGACTGGCGTCTCCGGCAAATTCGACTGTTCCTGCAGTGGACAGGAACGTACCTGCACTCATCCAATCGTGCCAGATCTTCAGAAGTCCGGCAGACTGCGTGTAACTCCCCCCGGGGTCCATGTCAAAATTGTAGACCGAGAGTGAACCGCCCGATTGGGTGATGCTTCCGCCCGACTGGACCAGGAGATTCCTTACGACGATTGCATCCGATGCAACAATGAGCGGATAACGCAACCGTGAACCCGGAATGATGACGTCGTCATTGGTCGCAGGGCGGGTTCCTCCAACCCAATTCGCCGTGTTGCTCCAGACAGTGCTTGCGTTGCCACTCCACGTTCTTGTGGCGGCGTGCACTGAAGACGAAACGCTCATGACGATGATGAGAGCAAGGATGAAGTGAATCCATGCCGCGTGTGGGAGGTCTCGCCGCTGCTCGTGGCTTGAACCGGCAGCCGGGATATGTTGACGTCCGCTCCTCATCCTTCTAACTCCTCGGAGCGGGAACTTCCCGGAAGGTTGACATCCAGGTGGTATGTTGAGGCAAACTCCGAGACGAGAGCAATGGGGAAACGCCGGTGGTGGCCGAGAGTCCTGGAGCACTTCAGCTTGCCGGAGTCCGCCCAACGGCGGATCGTGGATTCATCTACGGAGAACAGGCGCGCGAGGTCTTTCGATGAATAGCAGACGACGCCCGCCACAGTCTTCCTGCCCTTCACCCTGTCACCTCAATTGCACGGGTTGCACGTTTTGCCTGTCTTACACGCGGCCAGACATCGCATAGGATATGCCAGGGGGGCGGAGGCGCTGCCAGCTGAAAATGCCTTGAAATTAATGGATTTAGAGAGATGCGGGCAGTGCAACCGAGAAAGGGTGAGGCGGGAGCCAGGAACTCTGACCAAAGGACATCAGATGGCTAAAAGCAGCCTTTCCGCTCCGGGGACTTCGACCTGCTTACCGGTTGAAGCACTTGTCATCAAGCGAAGTCTGAACTGTTACCAGAACGACAAAGGATGTCCGTTTGACTGGGAGCCAGGGGGAGAGGACATCCTCTCACCCTGTCTGACGGAAGCGGATTTCATGCGGAGAGTGTAGAAACGAAAGGACTTTCAGACGTGGTTAAAGTGTCAGAAGCGATCACGTCTCATCGCATATGCTGCACCTGCAGGCCTGCCGGAGGGCGATCACGTCGCGTCAGACCTGCCAGGGCTGTGAGGCAGTCAACAGGCGATTACATCCCATCAAATCTGCCGAGATGCAGGACGATCAGGCAGCACACACTTCCCGTCATCTCAGCAACAAGAGCGCGCGCGTCTGCGCGAATGCGTGATCTGAACTCCGCAACGGATCACCCACAGTCATCCGGCAGAAATACTGGCCGCTTGCCAGATTCCCCGCGCTCCATATGACCGAGTAGTTCCCAGGGACCTTCCGCTCGTTCACGAGAACCGCGACCTCGCGCCCGAGCAAGTCGTACACTGCGATCCTCACCCACTCTGACAGCACACCGTCAAGCTCATTAGCACCTAACCCGGGTCCGCCGGCCGCAGATGCACCTGCCGTGCGTGCGACGGTGAACCGTATCGTTGTGCTCGGATTGAACGGGTTGGGGAAATTCTGATACAGAGCGGTCACCTGAGGCAACTCTGGGCCCGGCGGAGTTTCAACCGCAGTGACGACGAACGGCGCACTGAACGCCGACGTGTTGTGGAAGGTAGCTCCTGC
>JAGDMK010000351.1 GCA_017860635.1 Bacteroidota bacterium | reverse complement strand
GAACCCCCCGAGTGCTGACGCGAAGAATACCTGGTAGAATTCCGCCGGGAGGTTCAGGATGTAGAGGGCGGGGATAGTGAAGATCGCTCCCGCGACGATAACGCCCGACGATGCGCCGATCGACTGGATGATCACATTCTGGCCGAGCGCATTGGATTTGTTCAGGAGTGTGGAGACCCCGACTGCGAGGATCGCAATCGGAATGGCCGCCTCAAACACCTGCCCGATCTTGAGCCCGGAGTATGCCGCCGCCGCTGAAAACAGGACGGCCATGAGCAACCCCATGATCACCGAGTAGGGGGTGACCTCCTGGGGGGTGGACTTCGGGTCCATGATCGGGTGGTACTCCTCGCCCGGCGTTAATTCCTTGTAGGCGTTGTCGGGAAGACCTTTGCCGGCTGTAGGCTCGTGGTCCATGCTGCTCCTCCTTTGTTCAGGCCTGAGATTTCTCGACCCAGATCTGGGCGAGCTGAACGACAGTGTCGACGGCACTATTCATGCCTTCCACCGACAACCACTCTGTCAATCCGTGGTAGTTCTGTCCCCCTGTGAAAATGTTCGGGGTCGGCAATCCCTGTTCCGTGAGCCGGGATCCATCCGTGCCCCCTCTGATCGGCACCCAGCGGGGCGTGAGCCCGGCCCGGCGCGTTGCCTCCCACAGACATTCCGTAACCCGCGGATCCTTCTCCAGACCGTCGCGCATGTTCCGGTAGGATTCCCGGATCTCGAGTTCAATGCGTGCCCGGGGATGCAGAGGTTGCACTTCGGCGATGATGCGGCGCAGGATCTCCTCCTGTACCTTGAGTCCCGATGTTTCGAAGTCACGCAGAAGAATCCGCAGCGTCGACCGTGCTTCTTCGCCTTCGCACTGATGCGGGTGAATATACGGCTCGTATCCCTCTGTGGTCTCGGGGGCCATGTCTTTGGGAAGGCGAACGATGATCTCCGCGAGGGCGCGGATGGAATTCACCATGATTCCCTTCGCACTCCCGGGATGGATATTGCGTCCATGGACAGTGATGATCGCGGAATTCGCGCTGAACGTTTCTTTGTTCAACTCGCCCGGAGTGTCGCCGTCCACCGTGTACGCCGCCGCCGTACCGAACTGCTGAATGTTGAAGAACTTTGTCCCGCTGCCGACTTCCTCGTCCGGCGTGAATGCGATGCGGATGTCTCCGTGCGGGAGGGAGGGATTCGAGAGGAGCGTCTGCGCCGCGGTCATGATGATTGCCACGCCTGCTTTGTCATCTGCTCCGAGGAGCGTCGTCCCGTCCGATGTGACGATGGTCTTGCCGATGTTGTGTGCCAGTTCAGGATTCTCGTCTGCACGGATGACCACCGAGGGATTGCCCGGAAGCGTGATATCCCCGCCCGCATATGCATGAATCACCTGGGGTTGAACGTTCTCCCCGCTCGCGGAAGGAGATGTGTCGACGTGGGCGACGAATCCAATGACCGGCGTGGTGCGGGAGGCGGGATGCGCCTTCGGTATTGTCGAAGGAACGGTCGCCATGACGTATCCGTGCTCGTCGATGGTCACGTCCCGTGCCCCGATTTCCTGCAACTCTTTCACCAGCAGATTCAGGAGGTCGAACTGTTTGGCCGTGCTCGGGTAGGTGTCGGACTCATCTTTCGATTGCGTGTCGATGCGTGCATAGCGAAGGAAACGATCAAGTGCTGTCTCAGGCATGGTAAACCTCTTCTCTGGAGTTGTTCCGTAAGTCCGGGGTCATTCCACTGTGATTTCGTCCGCGTAGATCCAGGTCGGTTCAAGCGTGGACCTGTGCCAGTCTGGTGCAGGCCCGGGTGACGTGGCCACGAGCCTGACGTACCGGGCAGACACACCCTCCAATTCAGCCACATAGTCCCGGATAACCGGCTGGGGATCCTTGACCGGGGAGGGCTGGCGCACCTGTGTGACCCGCTTGTATGTTGTGCCGTCCTGGGACACGCTGACCTCCATGACCGGGGGAGGGAAAACCAGCCCGCCTGGTGAGCGATAGAAGCCGGCGGTCACACGGCGCACCGGCCTTGGACCGCCCAGATCCACGACGAACGTCACATCACTGTTCTTCCAGGCATTCCACTGCACATCGGCTCCTGACACTGTGGCACGCCTGTGGTCAATCAGCCTGCTCCCGTCAGCCATTGCGCCCTTGTTCTCGGGAGGAGTTGACAGGGAGATCTTCACGTCACGGAACGGTGTCACGCTGAGGCTCCGTGTTGTCAGCGGACCTGCCATCGTTCCATTCTTGAACGTTGCTGCGGTGAGCACGCAGCTCTTCGCGATGATCATCGGCTCGCGGTAGAGTGGAGAAGCTGGCGTGGGCGTTTTTCCGTCCAGCGTGTAGCGTATCTCCCCGCGCTGGCTCTGCGAGGAAAGTGCAACAATGCGGTTCCAGGAAGTTGTATCAAACGAATCGCTCACGGACACGGTGTACAGGCTTCGTGCTGCATTGATCCCCCGGACGTCATACCGCTGGAATTGCGTGTCGAGCCGGTCCAGGAATGAAGGCCACGAGCGCAGATGACGGGCGGTCCATCCTACTTCTGCTATGGCTGCAAGTCTCGGGAAAATCATATACTCGGCCTTCGCCGGGTCATGGACGTACTCCGTCCAGAGGTTCACCTGTGCCCCGAGGATATGGCGGGCCTCCTCTGCGGTCAGGCTGTCCGGCGTCGGCTCGAAGGAATAGACCGTCTCGGCAGGGATGTATGCACCGATCGCCATGGGTTCCTGTGCGGGATCTCCCTGATAGTAGTCGATGTAGCAATTGGAGGTCGGAGCCATGACCACATCGTGTCCGCTCCGCGCGGCCTCCAATCCGCCCTTTGTGATCTCGTCCCAGCCGAGCAGCCGTTTCCCGAGACGATTCAGGACGGCTTCGATGCGGCGTGTGAAATAGCTCTGCAGCTGCATCTCGTCGGCGAGCCCTTCGGCCTTGATGCGTGCCTGGCACTTCGGGCATCGTTTCCATTCTGTCTTGTCCGCTTCGTCTCCTCCGATGTGCAGGAAAGCTCCCGGGAAGAGCGGGGCGACCTCCTCGAGGACATGTTCGAGGAAGACGAAGACGCTGTCATTCCCGCCGCAGTAGATGTCCTTGATAGGCCAGATGCCGCCCGGCGGTACAGTGAACGGTCCGCCCGTGCAGGAGAATTCCGGGAAGGCGGCCAGGACGGCTGTTGCATGGGATGGCATCTCAATTTCAGGGACTATGGTGATATACCGGTCGGCCGCATACTGGACCACTTCGCGTATGTCATTCTGGGTGTAGAAACCTCCGTAGGTGGCCGGTTCTCCCGGGGCCTGGGGGGTACGGATATTCCAGTGGACGTCCTCCTTGTCCGCCCTCCATGCCGATATGGCGGTCAGCTGGGGATAGCGCTTGATCTCGATGCGCCATCCCTGGTCGTCGGTCAGATGCCAGTGGAACGTATTGATCTTGTGCATTGCGAGATAGTCGATCAGCTTCATCACGAACTCTTTGGGGAAGAAATGCCGGCAGACGTCCAGCATCATTCCGCGCCATTGATACCGCGGGGTGTCCACGACGGTCACACACGGCACCGTCCACGCGGTTACCCGCTGGACATTCGATGCGTACACCTGGGGTGGAAGAAGCTGCAGAAGCGTCTGAGCGGCGTAGAAAAGTCCGGGAAAATCGTTGGCTTCGAGAAATATCTTCTCCGGCTGCACTTCGAGACGGTACCCTTCACGATTCAGGGCCGGATTGGGCCGGTAGTAGAAGAGAAGGAAATTTCCCGCGGGCATCTCCGAGGCATCAACGATTTTGAACGGAAAACCGGTGCTCTGACGGAGCAGGGCGGCGAGGTACTCCACGCTCTTCCGCGCTTCCGCGTGCTTGCTGTGATATGCGAGGACCGTTCCCGGGCCGAGTGTGAACGACCCGCTGCCCGGAGTGACGGACAGCGGCTGGGGGACGATGTGCAG